>JBEBTI010000144.1:0-8709 GCA_040393845.1 Nocardioides daejeonensis | reverse complement strand
GGCCACCGTCGAGATGTCGACGCCCAACACCTACGCCGACCAGATCGAGTACTTCGCCCGGGGCCTGACCCGTCGGGCGCACAGCGCGATCAGCCTGCACCCGCACAACGATCGCGGCACGGCGGTCGCGGCCACCGAGCTGGCCCTGATGGCCGGCGCCGACCGGGTGGAGGGCTGCCTGTTCGGTCACGGCGAACGCACCGGCAACGTCGACCTGGTCACGTTGGGCATGAACCTGTTCAGCCAGGGCATCGACCCGCAGATCAACTTCGGCGACATCGACGAGGTACGTCGTACGGTCGAGTACTGCACGCAGTTGCCGGTGCACCCGCGCCACCCGTACGCCGGCGATCTGGTCTACACCGCCTTCTCGGGCTCGCACCAGGACGCGATCAAGAAGGGGTTGGAAGACCTCGACCAGAAGGCGATGGCCCAGGGCATCTCGGTGCGCGACATCGCGTGGGAGGCGCCCTACCTGCCGATCGATCCGAAGGACGTCGGCCGCACCTACGAGGCCGTGATCCGGGTCAACAGCCAGTCCGGCAAGGGTGGTGTCGCCTACCTCCTGAAGGCCGAGCACAATCTGGACCTGCCGCGGCGTGCGCAGATCGAGTTCAGCCGCGTGGTGCAGGAGCACACCGACTCCGAGGGCGGCGAGATGACGCCCGAGCAGATCTGGTCGGTCTTCTCCGCCGAATACCTCGAGCGTGATGCCCCGTTGGACCTGCACTCGGTGCACACCTCGTCAGCGGCGGGGGAGAAGGACCAGTTGACGGTCACCCTGGCCGTCGACGGCGAGGTGCGCGAGTTGGTCGGCACCGGCAACGGGCCGATCAACGCCTTCACCAATGCACTCTCGGACCTGGTCGTCTCCGAGCAGGAGCGGGGCAACCCGAAGTTCGAGAACCGTGGCGAGGTCCGCGTGCTCGACTACGCCGAGCACGCGCTCTCCGCCGGCGGTGACGCGATTGCGGCGGCGTACGTCGAGTGCGCGATCGGCGACCAGGTGCTGTGGGGTGTCGGACTCGACGCCAACATCGTGACGGCGTCCCTGAAGGCGGTCGTCTCGGCGGTCAACCGCGCCAACGGCTGACAGCGTGGCGGCGGCTGCCCGAGTTCATCGCGGTCGGGCAGCCGCCGCCGCGGCGCGTTCCTGCTCGGCTGCCCGGTCGCGTTGACGCACGGCCAACCGCATCTGTTCGATGTTCTCGCGCAACAGGTCGGCGACGAGCTTGTCGGTGCGCGGATCCTTCAGCACCTCGAACACCAGCCCGAAGACCGTGTCGCTGACCAGCCGCACCACGTCGTCGTGGAACGGCAGTCGGCGCAGGCGGCCGATCCGACTGTCCTGCTTGACGAGCTCGACGATCATCTGGTCGAGTTCCGCGCGGTTCTCCTCCAACGCGGCGGCGATGTTCTGGGTGTAGTGCCCCGTGCGCAGCACCGCAGCGACCTCGTCCATCACCGCGATCGTGATCGGTCGCTTGATCGCCTCGACCAAGGCGTCGGTGGAGTGCTGCAGTACCGCAGCGGTCACCCGGTCGCCGAGAGCACGGTCTGCGGCACGGCCCAAGCGCGCCAGCACGATCACGATCCGGAGCAACCGGAACGACCGGAACGCAGGATGCGCGATCGGAATCATTCCGAGCACCTCATACCAGTAGCGCAGCGGGAACCGCCACCCCTCCCGGCTGCGCCGCCATCGCCAGGCGAACTCCACGGCAAACAGCGCGCAGATGGCGTAGTCGGTACGTAGTACCCACCGCTCGGTGCGGGCAGGGACGTCCCAGAAGGTGATCCAGCTCAGCAGCACCACCGAGATCGAGGCGAGCAGCAGCATCGTCCAGTCCGCGACGCCGACCGGCGGCTTCGACGGGTAGGTGCTCAGGGGTGAAGTCGTGGCCCGCTGCATGGCACCACCTTGTCAGGTCGGATGATCAGGCCATGACTTCGCTTCAGCAGGAGACCCACGGCCACGTCCGGGTCCTCCGACTCGCGCGCCCGGAGCGGCGCAACGCCATCGACCAGGGGCTGGCCGACGAACTGTCCGCTGCGTTCGAGGAGATCGAGGCCGACCGCAGTGTGCGTGCGGTCGTCCTCACCGGGGATGGTGGGTACTTCAGTGCCGGCACCGACCTGTCGTCCTCGGCACCTCCGGCTACCGACGGTGGACCCTACGGATTCCTCACTCGTGTCCGTCGTACGCCGTTGATCGCTGCGGTCGAGGGCTTTGCGCTGGGTGGCGGTTTGGAGTGCGTGCTGGCGTGCGACCTGGTGGTCGCGGCACGCGACGCACGGTTTGGACTGCCGGAGGTGAAGCGTGGCCTGATCGCCAACAGCGGCGCGCTGTTCCGAGCTGGGGCCCGGCTGCCGATGAACCTGGCCACCGAGCTCCTGCTCACCGGCGACCCGATCACCGCGGAGCGCGGTCACCAGTGCGGGCTGGTCAACGAACTCTGCGCACCCGGTACGGCACTGGCCACCGGGCTGGCACTCGCCGAACGGATCGTGGTGAACAGTCCCGACGCCGTCGCGATCACCACGCATGCGGTGGCCCGGGCCGTCGCCGAGCGGGAGGAGCGTGGTTGGGAACTGACCGCCGAGGCCGACGCCCAGTGTGCCCAGTCTCCTGATCGGCACGAGGGAGTGACGGCCTTCTTCGAGAAGCGGGCGCCCAACTGGGGCTGAGGTCTCGGTGTGGCAGTGCCCCCTCTGACCGGGCAGGCGGCACAATGGAGTCGTGCCCCTCTATCGCGCTGAGGCCGTCGTGCTGCGCACCCACAAGCTGGGTGAGGCCGACCGCATCATCACCATGCTCACGCGGTCGCAAGGACTCGTGCGCGCCGTGGCCAAGGGCGTACGTCGTACCTCGTCGCGGTGGGGGTCACGGCTGGAACCGTTCACCCACGTCGACCTCCAGCTGGCCGAAGGACGCAACCTCGACACGATCACCCAGGCCGAGACGCTGACGCCCTTCCAGTCCACGTTGGGTCTCGACTACGACCGCTACACCGCCGGCACCGCGATGCTCGAGACGTCGGAGCGGTTGATCGCCGAGGAACGCGACCCGTCTCCCCAGCAGTTCCTCCTGCTGGTCGGAGGGTTGCGCGCGCTGACCGGTGACGACGACCGGCGCGGCCCGGGACAGGTGCTGGACTCGTTCCTGTTGCGGTCGCTGGCGATTGCCGGCTACGCGCCGTCGTTCGACACCTGCGCGCGCTGTGACGCGCCGGGACCGCACCGGTGGTTCAGTCCGATGGCCGGAGGGATCCTGTGCCCGGTCTGCAAGTTGCCCGGTGCGGCCAACCCCGCGCCCGAAACGGTGGACGCCCTCGGTGCTCTTCTCAGCGGTGACTGGGACCGGGTCGCGGCGACCGGACCGCGGCATCTGCGGGAGGCAACCGGGTTGGTCGCCGCCTATCTCCAGTGGCACCTCGAGCGCGGGTTGCGGTCGTTGGCCTACGTGCAGCGGTGAGGATCATGGTCACTCAGGAAGTGTGTCGCTGGAGATCCAGTCGTCGACGGTGGAGTTGAACCGGATCAGGCCGTCGAGGAACCCGTCACGCTGGGCAGGTGTCCAGTCAGCGAGGATCACGTCGAGCATGCGCCGGCGATGGGAGCGGGCGGTCTGGATCGTCTCCCGCCCGGTCGGGGTCAGCTCGAGCAGCGTCGCACGCCGGTCGGCTGGGTCGACCGTCTTCACGGCGAGCCCCAGACGGACGACGGCCTGCACCTGGCGGGTGATCGTCGACGGGTCGAGCCGAAAACGGTTGGCGATGGCGCCAAGGCGCTGGGGGCCTTCGTCGTCCACCAGACAGAGAATCCCGTAGGTCGAGCGGTCCAACTCCGTCTCGCCCGATCGGGTGGTCACATGGATCGCCTGGCTCCGGCGGAGCAGCGTGAAGAGTTGCTGCTCGATCTCGTCATTGTGGGTTGGCACACACGAACCCTAACCCCGGCGAAGCGGGTGGCCGTGACATGACGCACTAATCTTCGTGCTGTGACCAGACCAGTGCGCCAGCCGACTCCGCACCCGTCCGGAGCAGTTCCTCCACCGGTTCCGCGCGAGTTGGTGCCACGGCACGTTGCCATCGTGATGGACGGCAACGGCCGGTGGGCCGAGGAGCGGGGGCTGCCACGAACGGCCGGACACGAGCAGGGGGAGAGCTCCCTGTTCGACGTGGTGGAGGGCGCCATCGAGATCGGTGTCAAGGCGGTGTCGGCCTACGCGTTCTCGACGGAGAACTGGTCGCGCTCCCCTGACGAGGTGCGCTTCCTGATGGGCTTCAACCGTGACGTGATCCGTCGTCGACGCGACGAGATGCACGAGCTCGGGGTCCGGGTGCGGTGGGCGGGACGGGCCCCGCGCCTGTGGAGGTCGGTGATCAAGGAGTTGCAGATCGCCGAGGAACTGACCAAGCACAACACCGTTGCCACGTTGACGATGTGCGTCAACTACGGCGGACGTGCGGAGATGGCCGATGCAGCCAAGGCGCTCGCCCGCGACGTGGCGGCCGGTCGGGTCAACCCTTCGAGGGTCGACGAGAAGACCTTTGCGCGCTATCTCTACGTGCCCGAGTTGGCGGACGCCGATCTGATCTGGCGGACGTCGGGGGAGCAGCGGCTGTCCAACTTCATGCTGTGGCAGGCGGCGTACTCGGAGTTCGTCTTCTCCGACGTGCTCTGGCCCGACGTCGACCGTCGCGACCTGTGGCAGGCGATCGACACCTATGCCCGTCGGGACCGGCGCTACGGGTCTGCCTGACCCGCGGCAGTCACTGCTTGCACGAGGCGCAGGTGCCGAAGATCTCCAGCGAGTGGGAGACGTCGGAGTAGCCGTGCTCGGCGCTGATCGTCTCGGTCCAGCGCTCCACCGCCGGGCCTTCGATCTCGACCGTTGCGCCGCAGGAGCGGCAGACCAGGTGATGGTGATGGGTGTCGGAGCAGCGGCGATAGGCGGCCTCCCCGTCCTCGGTGCGCAGCACGTCGAGCTCTCCGGCCTCAGCGAGCCGCTGCAAGGTGCGATAGACGGTGGCCAGACCGACGTTCTCGCCGGCGCCGGCCAGCAACGTGTGGATCTCCTGCGCGCTGCGGAAGTCATCGAACGTGTCGAGGATCCGCGCCACCGCGAGGCGTTGCTTGGTGGGACGTGCCCCGGCCAGGCCGGGGGACGGTTCAGTGTTCGTCATAGTGGTTCCCGTGGGGTGCATGGCGGTGTCCGTCATGGACGTAGTCGACGTGGTCGCCGTGCTGGATCGCCCGGTGCCCGCAGCCGTCCCCGTGGCGGTGGGGGTGCTCGTCGATGGTCTGGTGGGCCAGGGCCGGCAACTCATCGAACGGGGCGTGGCGTCGCCGGCGCCGGCGCAGCCACGCACCGAGTGGCCAGGTGAGGGCAAACATCACCAGCGCCAGCACCACGATCGTCGGACCGGGGCTCACGCCCTCGATGCGGTACGACGTCCACGCAGCCAGGAGCAGGCCTCCCCAGGAGGCGAACAGTCCGATGCCCATGGCCGCGAAGAGCGTGGTGCGGAAGCTGCGGGTGATCTGCTGCGCAGTGGCGACCGGAATGATCATCAGCGCAGAGACCAGCAACAGGCCGACGGTGCGCATCGCGACGGTGACGGTGACCGCGGCCAGCACCGCCAACAACAGGTTGAGGGCGCGCACGTTGAGGCCGGAGACCCGAGCGAACTCCTGGTCCTGGGCAACGGCGAACAGCTGCGGGCCCAGGCCGATCCCGATCACGATCACGCTGGCTGCCAGCACCATCGTCACCCAGACGTCGTCGACCGAGATCGTGGTGATCGAGCCGAAGAGGAACTCCTGCAGGCGGGCAGCCGATTGACCGGCCATGCCGGTGATCAACACGCCGCCGGCGATGCCGCCGTAGAAGAGCAGGGCGAGGGCGACGTCGCCGCCGGCCTGCCCGCGCTCACGGATCACCTCGATGACGCATGCCCCGACCACGGCGACGGCGACCGCGGTCCAGGTGGGTGACGCCCCGGTGAGCAGTCCCAGTGCCACCCCGGTCACCGCGACGTGACCGAGTCCGTCGCCCATGAGCGCCAGCCGACGTTGCACCAGATAGGTGCCGACGACCGGCGCGGCCAGGCCGGTGAAGACGGCCGCCAGCATCGCCCGCACCATGAAGTCGAGGGTGAGCACGTCCATCACGACAGGTCCGCCTCGAGGGTGTTGTCGATCGGTGAGGCGACCAGCGGGGTGAGCAGGTCGTCGGGGTCACCGTGGTGGTGGGAGTGGCCGCTTCCGAAGAGCGGGCCGTGCACCTCGTGGTCGGCGAGGGGCGGGCCGTCGTACGCGATCTGCCCGTCCCGCATCACCACGGCCCGGTCGACCAGAGGTTGCATGGCACCCAACTCGTGGGCGACCAGCACGACGGTGACGTTGCGTTCCTTGAGCACCTGCAGGGCGTCGGCCAACGCCTGCTGGTTGGGCAGGTCGACCCCAGCAGTGGGTTCGTCGAGCAGGATCAGCTCGGGTTGGCTGGCCAGCGCCCGTGCGGTGAGCACCCGCTGTTGCTGTCCGCCCGAGAGCGTGGCGATGCCGTCACGGGCGCGATCTGCGAGCCCGACGACCTCGAGCGCCTCCCGGATCAGTTGGCGGTCCCGTTTGCTCATCGGCACGAACGGTCGTCGCTGACTGAGTCGTCCGGCCGCGACGACCTCCCACACCGAGGTCGGCACGCCGCCGCCGGCCGCCGGCCGCTGAGGGACGAATCCCAGACGGTGCCAGTCCTTGAACCGGTCGAGCTGGGTGCCGAAGAGTTCGACGGACCCGGCCGAGACCGGCCGCAAACCCGTCATCGTCCGCACGAGGGTCGACTTGCCGGAGCCGTTGGCACCCATCAACGCGACGAACTCCCCGGCGGCGACGGTGAGCTCGATGTGTCGCAGCACCGGCCGGCCGTCGATGGGGACGGTGCCGTTGGTGATCCGGATGACCGGGGTGTGATCGTTCACCGGCACCCGTTGGCGGCGGCGAGCTTGTCGAGGTTGGCGCGCATCAGAGAAAGGTAGTCCTCGTCCGCGGTCCTGTCACCGAGCCCCTCGATCGGGTCGAGCACCTCGGTCGTGACACCCGCATCGTGGGCCAACGTCGAGGCGGCCTTGGTGCTGCCGAGTTCCTCGGAGAAGACGGTGGTCACCCCTTCGTCGGCAATCAGGTCCTGCAGCCGGGCCCGATCGGCGATCGTCGGCTCGGCGCCGGGGGAGAGACCGGTGATCGACTCGAAGTGCAGGCCGTAGCGTTCGAGGTAGCCGAAAGCGAGGTGGTTGACGACGACCGTGTCGCGTGTGCAGGCGGCCAGACGTTCGGCGTACGCCGCGTCGAGGGCTTCCAACTCGGCACGGAAGGTGGCCGCGTTGGCGGCGTACTCGTCGGCGTGGTCGCTGTCCACATCACTCATCTGTGCAGCGATCGCATCGGTGAAGTCGGCCATCCGCAGCGGGTCCAGCCAGAAGTGCGGGTCGAGTTCTCCGTGGTCGTGGCCTTCGTGGTCGCCGCCGTGGTCGTCATCGGCGTGCGCCCCGTCTGCGTGGTCCGGGTCGAGCGCGTGCAGGTCGACCACCGAGGCGGCATCGACGACGGCGCCCTTGGCGTTCTGCTCCACCGCTGCGTCGACAGCCGGCTGGTAGCCCGAGACGATGACCACGACGGCTGCCTCGGCGACGTCGGACGTGGCCTTGACGCTGAGCTCGAGGTCGTGGGACTCCTTGCCGGGTTGGGTCAGGTTGATCACCGTGAAGTGGTCACCGACGACCCGCTCGGAGGCATAGGCCAGCGGATAGAACGCCGCCGTCACCTGGTCGGTCCTGCTCGGCTCGTCACTGCCCCCGCTCAGTGTGGAACAGCCGGTCAGGACGCCGGTCGCCGCGAGTGCGGCGGTCGCGCAGCGCACGCGGCGCGTGGAGAACAAGATCATGAGAACCATTCTCAATGCCGTTGAGAATCAATGTCAAGTCGGCGGCCGTCGGCGGGTGCAGGGTGACGCCTCGATAGGCTGGACGGAAGTGCTGGCAGCCAGCTGGCACACCCGAGTCCAGGAGCATCACCACCGTGGCAAAGGCCCCAGCAACCGCCGTCGACAACGTCGTCTCCCTCGCCAAGCGTCGGGGTTTCGTCTTCCCCTGCGGTGAGATCTACGGCGGTACCCGCTCCGCATGGGACTACGGCCCGCTCGGCGTGGAGTTGAAGGAGAACATCAAGCGCCAGTGGTGGAAGGTGATGGTGCAGGGTCGCGAAGACGTCGTGGGCCTCGACTCCAGCATCATCCTGCCGCGCGAGACCTGGGTCGCCTCGGGTCACGTCGAGACCTTCAACGACCCGCTCACCGAGTGCCAGTCGTGCCACAAGCGGTTCCGCTACGACCACCTGCAGGAGCAGTACGCCGAGAAGAAGGGGATCGCCAACCCTGACGACGTCGACCTCAAGGACGTCGCCTGCGCCAACTGCGGCACTCGTGGTGCGTGGACCGAGCCGCGCCAGTTCTCCGGCATGCTCAAGACCCACCTGGGTGTCACCGAGGACGAGTCCGGTCTGCACTACCTGCGTCCCGAGACCGCGCAGGGCATCTTCCTCAACTTTGCCAACGTGGTGACCTCCGCGCGTCGCAAGCCGCCCTTCGGCATCGCCCAGATCGGCAAGAGCTTCCGCAACGAGATCACGCCGGGCAACTTCATCTTCCGC
>JBEBTI010000143.1:0-8825 GCA_040393845.1 Nocardioides daejeonensis | reverse complement strand
TTTCTGCAACACGTTCTAGTGAGGATCGTTACATACCGACGGAATGTTTGGAAGGGCATTCAGCAAGGTTTCTCGAGGGATTTCACCGCACGGGACCCGCGGTTGCCCCTCCGCAGAACGTGTTCTAGTTTCGTGCTGACCTGTCGGCGGCCGCCGAGCCGTCCTCCCGCAACCGTGAATGAGGCACCCATGGGCAACCCCGTCATCGTCGAAGCAGTGCGTACGCCGCAGGGAAAGCGCCGCGGATGGCTCGCCGGGCTCCACCCGGCCGAACTGCTCGGTCAGGTGCAGACCGAGGTGATCAAGCGCGCCGGCATCGAGTCGGCACTCGTCGACCAGGTCATCGGCGGCTGCGTCACCCAAGCCGGCGAGCAGTCCAACAACATGGTGCGGCGTGCCTGGATGCACGCCGGTCTCGCCAACCACACCGCCTCCACTGTGATCGACGCACAGTGCTCCTCTGCGCAGCAGGCGACCCACCTGATCAACGCGATGATCGCTGCCGGAGCGATCAAGGCCGGTGTCGCATGCGGTGTCGAGTCAATGTCTCGCATCCCGCTCGGCAGCAGCGTGCCGAAGGGCTTCGGCGACCCGCGCCCTGACTCGTGGTCCATCGACCTGCCGGACCAGTTCACCGGCGCGGACCGGATCGCCAACGACCGAGGGTTCTCCCGCGAGGACGTCGACCAGTTCGGTCTGCGCAGCCAGCAACGAGCGGCCGCTGCTGTGGCCGAAGGCCGCTTCGACCGCGAGATCATGAGCCTCGAGGCCCCGGTCCTCGACGACGAAGGCAAGCCGACGGGCGAGGTCCGCACCGTCACCGCCGACCAGGGCCTGCGAGCGACCACCCTCGAAGGACTCAGCAACCTCAAGCCCGTGTTGGAGGGCGGCATCCACACCGCCGGCACGTCGTCGCAGATCTCGGACGGCGCTTCGGCCCTGCTCCTCATGGACGAGGAGCTCGCCCGGAGTCTCGGTCTGACGCCCCGTGCCCGGATCATCACGTCGTGCCTCGTCGGCGCAGACCCCTACTACCACCTCGACGGCCCGGTCCAGGCGACCGAGAAGGCCCTCGAGGACTCGGGCATGAGCATCGCCGACCTCGACCTCTGTGAGGTCAACGAGGCCTTCGCCTCCGTCGTGATGTCGTGGGCGAAGGTGCACGAGGTCCCCGACGACAAGTACAACGTCAACGGTGGCGCCATCGCGATCGGTCACCCGGTCGGCTCCACCGGCACGCGGCTGCTGACCACCGCACTGCACGAGCTCGAACGGCGCGACGCCAGCACAGCGCTGGTCTCCATGTGCGCCGGAGGCGCCCAGGCATCGGCCACCATCATCGAGCGGATCTGAGGCCCGGCATGTATGCGTGGACGGAAGAGGAGCTCGCCTTCCGCGATGCGGTGAGGGCCTTCATCGACAAGGAGGTGCGTCCGCTCCAGGACGACCTCGAGCACAACGGCCTGCCGCCGTACGAGATCTCGCGCAAGTTCTACAAGGCATTCGGCCTCGGCGAAGCGGCCGCGGAGAAGTTCGAGTGGCAGGTGGCGCGTGACGAGGCCGCAGCGGCAGGAACTCCGTTCGACGAGCCCGAGCCGGAAGCACCGATCGGCGGCGGTCCGATCGCCAACATCGAATTGGCCAAGGTCGGCCTCGGCATCCCGGTCGCGATCGGCATCTCCGCCGGCATGGTGGGCGGCACCATCAACACGCTCGGCACCGTCGAACAGCGCCGCCGTTGGGCGCGCGACGTGATGACATTGGACAAGATCGGCGCTTGGGCGATCACCGAGCCCGACGCGGGCTCCGACGCCTTCGGCGGGATGCGTACGACGGCCAAGCCCGACGGCGACGGCGGGTGGGTGCTCAACGGGCAGAAGACCTTCATCTCCAATGGCCCCTATGCCGACACGATGGTCGTCTATGCCAAGCTCGACGACGGTTCGGAGCCGGACCGCCGCAAGCAGCAGGTGCTCATCTTCGTGCTCGACACAGACATGGAGGGCCTCACCCAGTCGAAGCCGTTCAAGAAGATGGGGATGTCCTCATCGCCCACCGGCCAGTTGTTCTTCGACCATGTCAAGGTGGGTGTCGACCGGTTGCTGGCCGGCAAGCCGGGTTCGGACGGTCGGGAGTCGGCACGCAAGAACTTCATCGGCGAACGCGTCGGCATCGCCACGCTGGCGCTCGGCATCATCGAGGAGTGCCAGCGGGTCTCGATCGACTACGCCAAGCAGCGCGAGCTGTGGGGCCAACCGATCAGTCAGTTCCAGCTGATCCAGCTGAAGCTCGCCGAGATGGAGATCGCCCGCGTGAACGTGCAGAACATGGTCTTCAAGGGCCTGCACGCGGTGCGCACCGGTCAGATGGACATCGCCGAGGCTTCTGCGATGAAGCTCTACTCCTCTCGTGCTGCGACTGAGGTCGCGATGGAGGCAGTGCAACTCTTCGGCGGCAACGGTTACATGGCCGAGTACCGAGTTGAGCAACTCGCTCGCGACGCCAAGTCGTTGATGATCCACGCAGGCTCCAACGAGGTCCAGGTGACCCACGTGGCCAAGGGCCTGCTGCGCCGCTGACACCGCAACACGTGCCGCGCTCCAGCACGGAACCCCGCGTTCACGCCCCAAGCGGGTGTGGAGGCGGGGTTCCGGGCTTGAGTGCGAGTTCGAGGCTCACTTTCTGAAGGTTCGCGTGAGTTCTTTGGCAGCTCGCAGGGAAGGCAGTCACGGGCGGACGCGGAGCACGCTGACCGCGAAGTCCGACTCCCTCGTGAACGGCTCGAGGTCCCAGGTGGAGAACCGGTGCTCGAGGTCCAGCCCGGCAGCGGCGATGTCGGCGTCGAAGCGGCCGTAGGCGTAGTCGTCGCTGCGCCGGAAACCGATCACGATCCGACCGTTGGGACGCACGTGGGCAGCCAACCGCTCGAGCACCTTGCGTTCGGTGCCGGCGGCGACGAACAGCATCACATTGCCGGCGACCACGGCCAGGTCGAAGGGTTCCTCGTCGGCGAGCGAGAACTCGGAGAGGTCGCCCACGACCCAGCGCGGCCCAGGGTGGTCCTCCTCGGCCGCCGCGATCAGCTCAGGGTCGACATCGACACCGACGACCACATGGCCGCGCTGGTGCAGTTCGCCCCCGAGGCGTCCCGGTCCGCAACCGCCGTCGAGCACCCGGGCGGCGCGCGGCAGCATCGCGTCGATCATGCGAGCCTCACCGGCGAGGTCCGCCCCCTCGGCGGCCATCGTCCGGAACCGGTCGATGTACCACTGCGAATGCCCGTCCTTGGTCTCGGTGAACCACCGTGGTTGCGTGCTCATGACGCCAGTCTCCCCGACCGGGGCAAGGGACGACGTACCAGCCCATCACGTCCTGCGTCCCGGTCGCCAGAGCCACCACACCGCAGGACGAACCACACGAGCGCCCCCACAACGTCCTGCGCCCCGGCTGCAGGAACAACCGGGGCGCAGGACGTCGTGAAGGGATGGATCAGGTGCCGTAGACCTTGTCGGGGGTCGCACCCTCGGCGATCAGGGCGTCGACGACATCGCCGAGCTCGGCGGCCTCCCAGCGACGACCGGCGTCGCGAGCAGCACCGTGGCGCCAACCGTCCTCGAGGGTGAGCAGGCCACCGTCGATCTCGAACACCCGACCGGTGACGTGTCCGGCAGCCTCGGAGGCGAGCCACGCCACCACCGGGGAGTTGTCCTCGGGCAGTGCCATCTCGGAGGTGTCGAAGGCGCCCTCGGTCATCCGCGTCCTGGCGACCGGAGCAATGGCGTTGACGGTGACACCGACCCGGCCCAGCTCGGCCGCGGCGACCAGCGTCATCGTGGCGATGCCACCCTTGGCCGCCGAGTAGGCGACCTGACCGATGGACCCCTGGAGACCCGCGCCGGAGGTGGTGTTGATCACCCGGCCGACCCGTTGACGGTCCGCCTTGGACTCCGCACGCCAGTACGCCGAGGCGTGGCGCAGCGGAGCGAAGTGCCCCTTCAGGTGCACCCGGATCACGGCGTCCCACTCGTCCTCTGTGGCGTTGACGAGCATCCGGTCGCGGACGAAGCCGGCGTTGTTCACCAAGATGTCGAGACCACCGAAGGTGTCGATCGCCTGCTGCACCATCGCACCAGCCTGCTCGAAGTCAGCCACATCGGCCCCGTTGACGACCGCTTCACCGCCCAGGGCCTCGATCTCCGCGACGACCTGGTGTGCGGGCGAGTCCTCCTTCTGGCCGTTGTTGGTGACGCCGAAGTCGTTGACGACGACCTTGGCACCCTGACGGGCCAGCTCGAGGGCGTGGGCGCGGCCGATGCCCCGACCGGCTCCGGTGACGATGGCGACGCGGCCATCGAGGATCTTGCTCATTCGGCGTGCTCCTTGTGCTTCGTGGCCCGGTCAGGCCTGGTTGAGGGAGTCGAGGACGTGCTGGAAGACGGGCGGTTCGCCACCACCATGGCACTGCACCGTCGCGCCGGTGACGTAGGAGGCGAGGTCAGAAGCCAGGAAGAGCGCCACTCCCCCGACCTCCTCCGGCCTGGCCATCCGGCCCAACGGGATGGTCTGCTCGATGGCGGCCACGGTCTGGTCGCCGCCGTAGTGGTCGGCAGTGTCGCTGGTGCGGCAGAGCCCGACGTTGATGGCGTTGACGCGTACCTTCGGGGCCCACTCCATCCCGGCGCTCACGGTGAGCTGGTCGACCGCAGCCTTCGCAGCTCCGTACACCGCCGTGCCCGGCGAGGGGCGCAGCGCGGAGATCGAGGAGATGTTGACGATCGCGCCGCCCTGCTCCTGCGCCTGCATGACCCGGTTGGCGGCCTGGGCGACCAGGAGCACGGAAGTGAAGTTGAGGCCCATGATCTTGTCGTGGAACCGCGGCGAACCGTCGGCCAGCAGGGCGTAGGGCGAGCCGCCGGCATTGTTGACCGCGACGTCGAGCCGGCCGTGTTCGGCAACGATCCCGTCGACCATGGCGTCGACCGCGTCGGGGTTCCGCACGTCGCAGACCACGTGGCTGGTTCCTGCGTCCGGCGTCACCGCGGAGCGGGCACAGGTCACCACATGCGCTCCGGCCGCGACGAAGGTGCGGGCGATGCCGGCACCGATGCCCTTGGTGCCCCCGGTGACGAGGACGACGCGTCCCGTCATGTCGATCTGCACTGCCATGGGATTCCTTTCGTGCCGGTGAACCAAGCAAGTGTTAGGGTACCAAGCAAGTGTTTGGTTGTGTGGATCCGGCCCCTCCCGGTTCGGGAGGGCCGGACCACGGCGAAAGGGCGTCATCGATGGCAATCACCTCCGAGCTGCGCGAAGACCACATCCGCGTGATCACCATGGAGCATGGCAAGGTCAATGCCCTGCCCGTCTCCGACTGGTACGGCGTCGCCGAGGCTCTCGATGAGGCCGGACGCGACCGACAGACCCACGTCGTGGTGCTGCGCGCCGAGGGCCGTGGCTTCAACGCGGGCGTCGACATCAAGGAGATGCAGCACACCACTGGTTTCCAGGCACTCCTCGGTGCCAACTCGGGCTGCTATGCCGCCTTCAAGGCTGTCTACGAATGCCCCGTGCCCGTGATCGCCGCAGTCAACGGCCACTGCATCGGGGGTGGCGTGGGCCTGGTCGGCAACGCCGACATCGTGGTCGCCTCCGACGACGCCTACTTCTCCGTGCCAGAGGTCAACCAGGGCGCGCTCGGCGCCGCGACCCACATGGCGCGCCTCGTGCCGCAGCACATGATGCGCACCCTCTACTTCACTGCTGGCAAGATCGCCGCAACCGACCTCGTGCAGTTCGGGTCGGTCCACCGCGTCGTGCCCCGCGAGGAGCTCGACGAGGCGGCCCTCGAGGTCGCCCGCGTGATCGCCGGCAAGAACAACGTGGTGATCCGCGCCGCCAAGGAGGCGATCAACGGGATCGACCCGATCGACGTCAACAAGAGCTACCGCTTCGAACAGGGCTTCACCTTTGAACTGAACCTCAGGGGTGTCGCCGACGAACTCCGCGATGACTTCGCGGGCACCGACAAGTCCGGGTCCAAGGAGGCCAACAAGTGACACGACCGCGCAGCAAGCAGATGACGATCGACGACGTCATCGCCCAGATGTCCGACGGCATGACGATCGGCATCGGAGGCTGGGGGCCCCGACGCAAGCCGATGGCGCTGGTCCGCGCGATCCTGCGTTCGGACCTCAAGGACCTCACCGTCGTCGCGTGGGGCGGCGCCGATGTCGGTCTGCTCGCCGAGGCCGGCAAGATCAAGAAGCTGATCTATCCCTTCGTCACCATGGACACCGTGCCGCTGGAGCCCAACTTCCAGGCCGCGCGTCAGAACCGCACGATCCCCGAGATCTGCGAGTGGGACGAGGGCATGTTCTACACCGGTCTCAAGGCGGCGTCCGAGAACCTGCCGTTCCTTCCGGTGCGGGCCGGCCTCGGCTCGGACGTGATGGTCAACAACCCCGACCTCAAGCTGGTCAGAAGCCCGTACGCCGACGAGAACGGTGACTTCGAGGAGTTCGTCGCTGTCCCCGCACTCAAGCTCGACGTCGCGCTGGTGCACATGAACCGCGCCGACGAGCACGGCAACGCCACCTACCTCGGCCCGGACCCCTACTTCGACGACCTGTTCGCGATGGCCGCCGAGAAGACCTTTGTGTCGTGTGAGCAGATCGTCGACACGGCGGGCCTGACCACCGACGTGCCGGTCCAGCGGGTCCTGCTCAACCGGATGATGGTCACCGGAGTCGTGGAGACACCCAACGGCGCCCACTTCACCAACTGCGTGCCCGACTACGAACGCGACGAGAAGTTCCAGAAGCACTACGCCACGTCCGCGAAGGACCCGGAGGCATGGGCAGCGTTCAAGGAGCGGTTCCTCTCCGGTGACGAGGCCGCCTACCAGGACGCCGTCAAGGCGTTCCACGCCGAGCAGGCCTGAAGAGGAGACAAGACATGACTGACGTGACTCGCGCAGAGGTCTGCGCTGCTGCCATCGCCGACGCATTCGCAGACGACGGTGAGATCTTCGGGTCCCCGATGGGCACCCTGCCGATGCTGGGCGCACGCCTGGCCAAGCTCACCTCCAACCCTGACCTGGTGATGAGCGACGGTGAGGCGCTCTTCCTCGGCGGCGTGCCGCCGATCTTCGCCAAGGCCGATGTCGTCGAAGGCTGGATCCCGTTCCGCCGCGTCTTCGACGTGGTCGCCTACGGCAAGCGCCACGTGATGATGGGCGCGACCCAGGTCGACAAGCACGGCAACCAGAACATCTCCGCGATCGGACCGTTCGACCAGCCGAAGCGCCAACTCCTCGGTTCGCGCGGCGCCCCGGGCAACACGGTGAACAACCGGACGTCGTACTGGGTGCCCAAGCACTCCGACCGCGTCTTCGTGGAGAAGGTCGACATCGTCTCCGGCGTGGGCCCGAAAGCCGCCAAGGCCGCCGGACCGGCAGCCGCGAAGTACAACGACATCCACCGGATCGTGTCCAACCTCGGTGTCTTCGACCTGGGCGGCGCCGATGACACGGTGCGGCTGCTCTCGGTGCACCCCGGGGTCTCCGTCGACGACGTCGTGGCAGCCACCGGGTTCGACCTGCACATCGATGCCGACGTGCCGACGACCCGTGAGCCCGACGCGGCCGAGCTGATGATCATCCGCAACGTGCTGGACCCGAAGAACATCCGCGACCGCGAGGTCCCGCCGGTCGAGGCCGCGAAGTGACCACCGAGCAACTGCTGCGCACCCCGCTGACCGAGTTGGTCGGCGTACGACACCCGGTCGTCCAGACCGGCATGGGATGGGTGGCCGGGCCGCGGCTGGTCAGTGCAACCGCCAATGCCGGCGGGCTCGGCATCCTCGCCTCGGCGACGATGACGCACGAGGAGCTCGAGAGGGCGATCGTCGAGGTCAAGAGCCGCACCGACCAGCCGTTCGGGGTGAACCTGCGTGCCGACGCCGCCGATGCACCGGCTCGCTGTGAACTGCTGATCGAACACGGCGTGAAGGTGGCGTCGTTCGCGCTCGCGCCCAAGCCCGAGCTGATCGCCAAGCTCAAGGAGCACGGCATCGTCGTGATCCCGAGCGTGGGCCTGCCCAAGCACGCCAAGAAGGTGGCCTCGTGGGGCGCCGACGCGGTGATGATCCAGGGCGGCGAGGGCGGTGGCCACACCGGCTCGACCCCGACCACCCTGCTGCTGCCTTCGGTGCTGGACGCGGTCGACATCCCGGTGATTGCTGCCGGCGGCTTCTTCGACGGGCGCGGCCTCGCGGCTGCGCTCTCGTACGGCGCCGCGGGCATCGGCATGGGCACCCGCTTCCTGCTCACCGCAGACAGCGCGGTGCCGCAGGCGGTCAAGGAGCTCTACCTGGGCTACGGCCTCGACGGCACGGTGGTGACCGCGAAGGTGGACGGCATGCCGCACCGGATGTTGCGCACGCCGTTCGTGGAGGAGATCGAGGAGACCAGCGCCGTCAAGCGTCTGGCCCCGACGGTCAAGCGGACGCTGGAGTTCAAGAAGATGTCCGGCATGTCCTGGCTGCAGTTGGCCAAGGACGGTCGCGAGATGAAGAAGAGTCAGGGCCGCACCCTGGCCCAGATGACGCTCGCTGCCAACACTCCGATGATGCTCAAGGCCGGCCTGGTCGAGGGCGACACCAACGCGGGAGTGCTGGCCTCCGGCCAGGTCGTGGGTGTGCTGGACGACCTGCCGACGTGCGAGGAGCTGATCTCGCGGATCGTCACCGAGGCGGCAGCGCAGCTGCGTCAGGTCAACGGCTACCTCCTCTGATCCTCACTCGACGCGAACGCCCCGACAATCCCT
>JBEBTI010000142.1:0-8893 GCA_040393845.1 Nocardioides daejeonensis | reverse complement strand
TTTGCCGCCCAGGCGGACTCGGCCGAGTGGCTGCACCGGCTCAAGGTGGTCGGCATCGACCTGCGCGACCCCACCCAGGTGATCTCGCTGACCGACGACGTCGCGGCTGCCGGAACGCTCGACATCATCATCAACAACGCCTGCCAGACCGTGCGCCGGCTCCCGGGTGCCTATTCGCACCTGATCGACGGCGAAGCGGCGCCGCTGCAGAGCGCCGAGACCCTGGGCGTGAAAGCGCTGCCCGAGATGGTCACCTTCGACCGGATCTCGGATGCACACCCCGCCGTGATCGCCGGCGCGCTGTCGTCGACCGCGGTCGCCCATCACGAGGGGGAGTCGGCCGAGGCCGCGCTGGCCGCGCACAATGCCGCCTCCCTGACTTCGTTGGCGCTCAAGGCGGGGAGTGCTTCGCTCGAGGCGCACCTCGCCGGCACCGCGATCGACGCCGGTGGCCTGATCCCCGACATCCAGGACAACAACTCCTGGACCCAGGTGCTCGACGAGGTCGACCCGATGGAGTTGCTCGAGGTGCAGTTCTGCAACTCGATCGCGCCGTTCCTGATCAACTCGCGCCTGCGACCGGCGCTCCGGGCGGCCGTGCAGGCCGGTGCCCGACGTGCCTACATCGTCAACGTCTCGGCGATGGAGGGCCAGTTCTCCCGCCGTTACAAGGGTCCCGGTCACCCGCACACCAACATGGCCAAGGCCGCGCTCAACATGATGACGCGCACCTCGTCGGGCGAGATGTTCGAGACCGACAAGATCCTGATGACGGCCGTCGACACCGGCTGGATCACCGACGAACGTCCCCACCACGAGAAGCTCCGGATCGCCGCCGAAGGCTGGCACGCACCCCTCGACCTGGTCGACGGCGCCGCCCGCGTCTACGACCCGATCGTCCGTGGCGAGGCCGGCGAGGACCTCTACGGCTGCTTCGTGAAGGACTACGCGCCCTCCCCCTGGTGATCTCCCTCCTCCTGTGGTGACCCGAACTGCAAGGCGCGTACGCCGAACTGCAAGTTGCGTACGCCGAACTGCAAGGCGCGTACGTCGAACTGGGAGTTGTGGACGGCGAACCCTGCCACCGCGCCGGCGTGCGACTCGGCATCAGTAGACTCGCGTGCCGTGAGCACCCCGCCAGAACTCCTCAACCTGCGTCAGAGCATCGACAACATCGACGCCGCCCTGATCCACCTGCTGGCCGAGCGCTTCCGCTGCACACAACAGGTCGGCGTACTCAAGGCTGACTTGGGTCTGCCGCCGGCGGACAAGTCGCGCGAGGAGCGCCAGGTGACGCGTCTCCGGGTGCTCGCCGAGTCGGCCGGGCTCGATCCGGTCTTTGCCGAGAAGTTCCTCAACTTCGTGATCGCCGAGGTCATCCACCACCACGAGCGGATCGCCGAGGCCGAGACCTCCTGAGCACCCCGGACAGGATCCGCGTGCTCCTTCCGGTCAGGAGAGTGCACACACGCAGCTCACGGCGCCGCAGTCGCACGTCGTACGACGTCCCGTGTCCCCTGTCCGCTGTGCGCGAGCCGCCCACGGCTGCGGCTAGGCGCCCTTCGGCGTGGCGACGGGGGTGGGGGTGCTGCGACCGCGGACCAGCACCGGCTCCTGCAACTCCCAGCGGACGGACTCTGCGGGGTCGGCATCGTCGAGCAGGTTGGCGCGGGCCAGCACGAGGGCGTCGTACTCCTTGGCCAGGTCGGTCAGGCGGGCCGCCTCGTTGACCGGGTCGCCGATCACCGTGTATTCGGACCGCCGGGCGGCGCCGATGTTGCCGGCCACGGCACGGCCGGAGGAGACCCCGATGCCGGCCCGGAGCTCAGGCACCTCCGCCCGCAGACGCTCGCCGAGCACCCGGGCGGCCCGCAGCACCTGAGTGCCACGGTCTGGCACGTCGTCCGGTGCACCCCAGATCGCCAGTGCAGCGTCGCCCTCGAACTTGTTGATCCAGCCGCCGTGGGTGTCGACGACCTCGACGACCACCGCGAAGAAGTCGTTGAGCAGTCTCACCACGTCCACCGGGTCCCGGTTCTCGGCGATGGTGGTCGAGCCGATGATGTCGACGAACAGCACCGCCACCTCCCGGGCCTCGCCTCCCAGTTCGACACCACGCGACAGCGCCTGACGGGCGACGTCCTCACCGACGTGCCGACCGAAGAGTTCACGGATCTGCTCGCGCTCGCGCAGACCGGCGACCATCTTGTTGAACCCCGCCTGCAGATGCCCGATCTCGGTCGCGTCATAGATCGGCACGGTGACGTCGTACTGCCCCTGCTCGACCTCGAGCAACGCCAGGCGCAGACTCTTGAGCGGGTCGGCGCTCGCCTTCGCCGCGAGGTAGGTCGCCAGACCCCCGAAGAGCAGTCCGATCGCGCCCAGCGCGAGCATGGTGACCGCGAGGCTGCGCACGGTCGCGTCGTTGCCGTCAACCAGCGAGAAAACTCCGACCAGCACGGCACCGAGCAGGAGGACGCCCGAGGCCAGGCCCCAGTTGGTCATCGCCCGTCGCACCGAACTGCGGTGGCGCGGCAGGCTGGCGCCGCCCTCGAGTGCTTGCCGGGCAAAGCCCCGCAACGATCGCTCTGCGGCGAGATAGCTGAAGGCGGCCGTGGTCCAACCAGCCAGTCCGACGATCAGGAGTACGTCGAGACCCAGACGCAGACTGATCGTCGCGTTGAGCGCGCCGAAACCGATGCTGGCGGCGAGCCAGGCCATCCCTTGGGTGAGCGCGATCGTGCGGGGCGCACGCAGTACGGCGGACCGGCCGCTGCCGTCGGGGTCGGCGCCGCTGCGGATCCAACTCACCATCGGGGTCAGCCGTCGGTTGGCGGCGATCACACCGAGGAAGATCGCCACGCCGGAGTAGACGACGGCCCCGACCAGGTTGACCATCCGCAGTCGGTTCTCCTCTGGCACGTCGGGCAGCGGCACCACCCACGCGGCCAAGCAGTAGACGAGCACCGTGCCGAACAGGTTGATCACCACGATGCCGGCGCTCAACGCCAGACGGGCTCGCCACGAACGGAAGCGCGTCGGTCGTCCTGGCACGTGCGGAGCCTACCGCCCGGGCGCGCCTTGCGGGTCGATGTTGAATGGACCCATGCTCAGGTGTCCTTCGTCGGTCGGCGCCGCTGGCCTGCTCCTCGCGCTCACCTTGGGAGTCGCAGCGTGCAGCACCGCCACGTCCGACCGTACTCCGACGCTGACGCCGTCATCGCCGGTCGCCACGACGCCGGACGATCCGACTGATCAGAGTTCCCTCCCTGCTTCCTCACCGACACCCTCCGAGACCAGCACGTCCGCGGCACCTGCGCCCGGGAGTACGCCGCCAGCCTGGTTGGGCACCCGGGTCCTGCCCACCGGTGACTCGGCTGCAATGGCGGCCCTGCGCACGCCGCCGACGTTGCGGCATCGCGCCTTCACGCTGCCCGATGTGCTCGATCCCCTGCCAGGCAAGGGATTCCGGGCTGTCATCGCTTCGCTGGCACCCGCCGACGTCGTCGCTCGCTCCACGTGGGACCAGGGGTGTCCGGTCGGCGCTGCCGACTTGGCGTGGATCCGTCTGACGTTTCGCGGGTTCGACGGCGCCCGCCACACCGGCGAGCTTCTGGTCAATGCCGCTGCCGCCGACGGCCTGGCCAGTGTCTTCCGGGAACTGTGGCGCATCGACTTCCCGATGGAACAGCTTGCGATCACTTCCGTCGCCGAGCGCGACGCGGAACCCACGGGCGACGGCAACGGCACGGGCGCCTTCAACTGCCGACCGGTGACCGGCGGCACGTCGTACAGCCAACACGCCTATGGCCTGGCGATCGACCTGAATCCCTTCCAGAACCCTTATCTCAAAGGCGATGTGGTGCTCCCCGAGCTCGCTCGCTCCTACCTCGACCGTGACGACGTACGGCCAGGGATGATCACCGCCGACGGCCCGGTGGTCGCCGCCTTCGCCCGGATCGGTTGGGGTTGGGGCGGCAGTTGGAACTCACTCAAGGACTATCAACACTTCTCGGCCTACAACCGCTGACCGCACTGCCGTCAAATCGCGTCGAAGAGTGCCTCGGTAGCGCCGGTCGCCTGCGCCCAGTAGCGGTCGCCGTACGACCAGTGCCACCACTCGGTCGGATAGTTCACGAAGCCGGCGTCGGTGAGCACCGCGCCGAGGAGGTCACGCAACCGGCGCGGTTCACCCACCACGTCGGGGTGTTCTGTGTAGATGCGTCCGTCGGACTCCTCGGGGGTTGCGTTGACGGGCGTGCCGAGGTCGAGCTCGACGCCGTCGGCGCTGAAGAGGGTCACGTCGATCGCGGCACCGGCGCAGTGCGGCGCGACCTCCGGCGGCGAGATGTAGCGCGAGGCCAGTCGATGCACCTGTTCGGGTGACAGCTCCGGACGAGTGGTGCGCAGGTCGTCGGCGTACTCATCGAAGTACTCGCGCTGGAGGGAAGGCGGCCGATAACCCTCGACCAGCACCAGTCGTACGTCGTCGGGCAGCGCCGCTGCGGCCCGCCGGAGGCGCTCGAGCACCGGCAGCCGCAGCCGCCGGAACGCGCCCTCGGGATCGGCGCACAGGTCATGCACCGGGAAGTCACCGACGTCGACGACCGGGTCACGGTCGCCGCGCACCGGGACAGAGGTGACCCGAGGGTCGGCCATGAGTACGACGTCATCCACCACGACAGGGTAGAGGTCGCTCACGTGGTGGTCCCCTCGGGCTCCGGCTCGGTGCGCAGCTTGCCGATGCGGGCCTGCAGCGCATCACGCCGGTGGGCGTTGCCGGGCAGGTTGGCGTAGCGCGTGCCGTGCACGGCGAGCAGCGCGTCGTCGAGCCGGCGAACCGCGCCGGGCGGATACTTGTAACCCATCCGGGTGGCGATCACCTGGTCGTCGATGGTGGCGATCAGGCTGCTGAGCTCGTCGACCGAGGTGATCCCCAACTCCTGCAGCAGTCCCGCCATCCAGGCATAGTGATCGGCGCGCGACCAGCCGGCCTCCACGTAGTGGGAGCCGAGGAACGTGGCGAGGTCGTCCGCGGCAATCTCCGGACCGGCGGAGTCCCGCGGGAGTTCACGGACCCGCAGTTGGTCACGGATCTCGGAGAACTGCTGGTCGGCGAGTTCGAGCAGACCCGCAGCGAGCGTGAACCGCCGGTCGAGGTCGGGCACGTGCTCGGGTGGCACCTCACCCTTGTAGCGGATGTCGTGCTCGAACTCCGCCCACGCGTGCTGGAGCACAGTGCGCACCTGCACCGATGCCGTCTGGTCCCCGAGCTCGGCGTGGAGATCGGCGTCGACGTTGTCCGGGTCAAGCGTGATCAGGAGGTGCCTGCTCTGATAGCCGAAGCGACCCTGGCTGGCCGTCAGCTTGCCGAGGTCGCGGTCGTCGATGATCCGCACACTCGCAGCCAACAGGTCAGCCACCACCTCGACGTCCCCGGTGACATAGGTGATCACCCGCACGCCGACCTGATCGGTGATCTGGGAGAGCGGGTCCTCGTAGAGAAGTTTGCCGTCCTCGACCCGCATCGCCTTGTTGGCAAAGGATGTCACCGTCTTGGTGCGGCTGGTCACAGACAGATAGTTGATGCCGGCATCGTCGAGCAAGGTGTGGATGAACTCGGTCCAGCGCTCGGTCGCATGCCGCAGCCGGTCCTGCATGACGGCGTACTTCTGCACCGCCTCGTTGAGCGGCGGACTCGCCTGGCGCCTGCGTCGGTCCATGGGATCAGACTGCCATGGTCAGTGCTCGCGGGCTCACAGGAGCGCGCCGAGCACCACCGTCGAGCCGTACTCCTCGTCGACAGTGGTCTCGGTGACAAAGCCGCCGTGCGTGAACATCGACTCCAACTTCGGGGCTTGGGTGCGTCCGCATTCGATCAACACCCGGCCAGCCGGCGCCAGCCAGCGGGGGGCATCGGCAACGATCCGGCGGGCCACGTCGAGACCGTCGTCGCCGCCGTCGAGGGCGTACGTCGGCTCGTGGGTGCGGGCCTCGCCATTCATCAGGTGCAACTCCCCGGTCGGCACGTAGGGCGGACTGGCGGCGACCACGTCGAGGCGGCCGCGCAGCATTCGCGGCAGCGCGTCGAACAGGTCGCCGCGGTGCATCAACCCACCGGGGACGTTGACAGATGCACAGGCGAGCGCAGTGGGGTCGCGGTCGACGACGTGCACCACCGCGGTCGACTGCGCGGCCATCACCGCAGCGGCGACCGGGGCTGCTCCGGCGCAGAGTTCGACAACCACCGATCCGTCGCGGGCTCGCTCAATCGCCAAGCGGGCAAGGAGTTCGGTACGTCGACGGGGC
The DNA here is from genome assembly GCA_040393845.1 of Nocardioides daejeonensis. Lineage (GTDB taxonomy): Bacteria > Actinomycetota > Actinomycetes > Propionibacteriales > Nocardioidaceae > Nocardioides > Nocardioides daejeonensis_A. Next base: position 2,584 of record JBEBTI010000142.1, on the reverse strand, counting down.
ACGAACACACCTGGCGTGACACGGAGCCGCAGACCGAGGAATCCGGCCCACCCCACGACGTACTCGAGTGGCTCACCCGCGACCCGACGGTCGACGAGCCGGGCAAGTTCGGCTGATGCAGACACACTCCCGCGGGCCCGGGCGGCTTCGACGGCGGACTGACGGAGGATCTCCGCCTCCTCCTCCGCCCACACGCAGCCCGCTGCTCGCAGGGTCGCCACCACATCCATGGCGGCGAGTGTGCCACGTCACATCGGGAGGCGGGGTAGGCCGTCACCGGCCGGTCAGGAACTCCGTCAACAACGGCCCTGCGGTCCGCGAGCCCGACTCCCCGGTCTCGACGAACACCGCGACAGCGAGGTGTTCGTCCTGCGCGATCATCCAGGTGTGGGTCGGGAGTTCACCGTTGCGGTTGGGTGTCCCGTATTCGGCAGTGCCGGTCTTTGCGCCCAGCTCCCCGCCCGCGGTGGCGAGGAATCGGCCGGACCCGTCAGTGACGACGGCTCGCATCAACGCCTGGAGCGCCCTTGCCTCCGCAGGCCGGAGCGGTGCCTTCGGCGCGACCTGCTCGACCTCGTGGTCGATCACGAGACGAGGTGTGACGGTGGTGCCGCTGCTCACCGACGCGGCGACCGCTGCCATCGCCATCGGCGAAGCGAGCACCTTGCCCTGCCCGATCAGGTCCGCCGCCTTCTCCGTGGCGCCCTCGGGCACCGGCACCTGGCCGAAGTAGGCCGGGAAGCCCAGGTCATGGTCGACACCCAAGCCCAGAGCAGCCGCCGCCTCGGTGAGGTCCTGATCGGCCAGATCGTCGTACTGGTTGACGAATGCGGTGTTGCAGGACTGGGCGACTGCCTCCCGCAGGGCGATCCGGCCGAGTGCAGCGCTCGGATAGTCGTCGTAGTTCTTGAAGGTCTTGCCGTCGACCACGGTGGTGGCGGGGCAGTCGACCGGGCTGATGGGTTCGAGACCGTTGCGCAACAGGGCCAGCGAGCTGACCACCTTCATCGTCGAGCCTGGTGCGTACTGGCCGAAGGTGGCGGTGTTCTGTCCGTCTGCGCCCGGCCCGCTCGCGGCGGCCAGGATGTCACCGGTGCCCGGCGCTATCGCGACGATCGCACTGGCCGGCGCGACATCGGCCAACACCTGCTCGGCCCGACGTTGGAGGTCGACGTCGAGAGTGAGGCGGAGCGGCGTGCCGTCGACAGGTGCGACCTCGTGCAGCGTTCGGGGATCCTCGCCGTCCACCGTCACCCGTACGCCAGGAACGCCACGCAACTGCTCGTCGTACCGCGCCTGGAGACCACTGAGTCCGACCACGTCACCGGGCTGAAGCGCGCCGTCCGACTTCTCGATCAGCTCTGCGGTGACCTCGCCGACACGGCCGAGAAGCGGTGCGGCGAAGGTGCTGGTCGGCGCGAGGTCGCGGGTGGTGCCGAGGGCGACCGCGCCGGGGACGTCGTCGTACGACGGCGGCACGCGGTCCCGCGCATCCTCCGGGCGCAACACGATCGCCTCGATGAACGCCTTGTCGCCCGCGGCCGCTGCCCGCTCCACGAACGGCTTCACGTCGAGGTCGAGCAGCTGCGCGACACGGCGGGCACTCGAGCGCACCTTTGCAGCCTTGATCTTGGTCTTGTCGAGGCCGTAGCGGATCACGTCGCGGCGCGTGACGATCGGCTCGTCCTTGCGGCCCAGGACCTCACCACGGCGCGGCAACAACACGTCGACGTCGAGGACCTCACCGTCGACCAGGCTCGGCTCGACCAATGCCGGACGCCAGACGACCTGCCATCCGTCGGCGCTCCGCTCCAGCGTGGCTTCGGTCGTGTAGACCCAGGGCTGCTCACCGACCTCCCATCTCCACGACAGTTCCGCGGTCGCGGCGTCGTCCTCTGCCTCGAGATCTTCGACCACCACCTCGACCGGCACGTCCGCCAGCGCACCCACCGTGTCGTCGTACGCCGATGCGTCGTCGACGAACGCAACCTCGCCGAGGTCTCCGCGCTGGAGCCCTGCCGCCAACGCCTCTGCCGCGGCGCGTGCGCCGCCGCGGTCACTGTCGTCGCCACCGCCGCTGCAGGCGATGAGCGAGCTGAGCAGGAGCGTGATCGTGGTGGCAACCCGGATGCGCATGCCCCTGATTGTGCCGACTTGGAGGGGAAATTCGACACTTTGTCACCGAAGCTTCGGTAGCCAAGTGTCGACCTCCCCGCACGGGCGGGGAATTCGTCGCTGGGGCGACGGCGCCGGTCGCACTCCGGATGCTCTACGACCGCTTCCCCGGCTTGCACCTGACCGACGCCACCACGCGCCGTACCGCAGGCCCCGGCACGACTCGACGTACCACCCGGATCCTGCGCGGCCACACGCACCTCCCGGTCACCCTCTCCGCCACTGCACCGGAAGTGCCCCCTCGGCCCACTGAAACTGGCGTCTCGGCGCACAACGAGTGACGCTTCGGCGCACTGGAAGTGGCGTCTCGGCGGGAAGCAGGAGCGGGACGGGGTCACTCCATCGCGAGGGTGGTGGTGCGCTCGAGCTTGGCCATCAGGCGCAGGCCGTGGTCGACGGCCGCCTGGTC
>JBEBTI010000141.1:0-8922 GCA_040393845.1 Nocardioides daejeonensis | reverse complement strand
GGGCGGCCAGGCGCCGATGGTCAGTGCGCGCAGGAACCATTCCACGGGACCGTACGCATGGTGGCGCAGCCACCATGCCGACAGCGGCAACTGCGCCGCGAAGATGACCACAGCGATGCCGAACGTGGCCAGCGGCGATATGGCTGCCATGTTTGAAGGCTGGGATTGATCCACCACGAGGGGCGCTCCGGCGCCCCTTCCTTCGCATACAGGTGACAACATGTTGAGCAAAGAAGAAATGGCCGTGTTCTTGTCGCTGCTGCTGACCGTGGCGCGCCGCGCCCAAGTGTCTGCGTCGGGGCTCGCCGAAGCGTTGGGTGTCTCCCACCCGAGCATGTGGCGCTGGCTGGCCGAGGCACGGCGCATCGAAGGCGGCGGGCTGCCGAGCATCACCGCATACACCCACACCATCGAACCGATCCGCGAGGCGGCCCAGCGCGTTCTGGCCAGCGACGAGGAACGCGGTACACTGGGTCGGCTGAAACACGCCAAGCCGGTGGACAAAGTGGCGGGAATCCGCGCCCTGATCTGACCCGGCACTGCTACGCTGCACAGTCCATGACGAGGAGACGCCGTTGGACACTTTAGATTTTCTCCGCAGGGTGTGGCCCGGGAGTGGGGTATACCTCATTCTCACGCCGACGCAGTTCACCAACCCCGAAGGCCGCGTCATCAAGTCGTTCCGCCACTTCGCTTTCGGTTCCATCGAAGCCGCCGCGCAGGCCGCGCTGAGTCTGGCCAACGACCGCAACCAGCCGCAGGATGTGTACTTCGCGCTGGGCACGGTCAAGGAAGACTTGACCCGCATACGCAAGGCTGACCGCGACGCGATGGGCAAGAAGGTCCGTGGCGTTCACAAGAGCGGCCACGACAACACGGCAGGGCTCCGGGCGTTCTGGCTGGACTTGGACGTCAAGGCCGACCCGCAAGCCTACGCCACCGCCAACGAAGCCGCGCAGGCGCTGCGCCAGTTCTGCGCTGCCATGGGCCTACCGCGCCCGCTGGTCACGTCGTCTGGTGGTGGCCTGCACGTTTACTGGACACTGACCGAGGAGGTCGACCCCGAGAAGTGGCAGCACTACGCATCAATCCTCAAGCAATTGACGGAATCGTGGGGGCTCAAGGCTGACCCGTCGCGCACCGCAGACCGCGCCAGCGTGCTGCGCCCGGTGGGCACGCACAACTGGAAGACCGGGGCGCCGCGCACGGTGCAAGTGGTTGTGGATGGGGCGCCTGTGCAAGCCACCGCATTCCTCGCCAAGCTGGCGTACCTCGCCGAGACGATGAACCTGCCACCTGTGCAGCAGCGCAAGGCCACGATGACGCTCCCCGGCACCCCGCCGGTGGCGTTGCCCGGCCAAGCGCCGTCGCTGATCCCGGTGGTGGACATCTCGGCGATGAACGAAGCAGCTGCAGCTGGCGCAGGGTACGAGCTGCCGAACCCCAAGGACGTGGTGCAGAAGTGCCAGCAGCTGGCGTGGCAGGCGATGAACCAAGGCGCCGTACCTGAGCCGCTGTGGTACGCCATGATCGGCTGCCTGCGCCACGCCAAGGACGGCGCCCGCGCTGTGCACGTGATGTCGAACAGGAGCCCCGACTATGATCCGGTCGTCACTGACACGAAGATTCAGCAGCACACCGATGGCGGATTCCCGCCGACGCTCTGCCAGACCTTCGAGCAGCACCGGCCGGGCGGGTGCGACGGCTGCCCGTTTAAGGGCAAGATCAAGACCCCGCTGCAGGTTGTGCGCAAGCTGGAGCAGGTTGCGCCGCCGACCGTCCAGCTCGTAACACAGCAGGGCCCGGTGGCCGTGGCACTGCCGCCCCCGCCGGCGCCGTTCAAGCGCGTCATCAATCCGATGACTGGCACCGCCCGGATCGCGATGACGATCGGCGACAAGAACGGGCTGGACGAGGACGTGGTTATCTTCGAGTACGACCTGTACCCCAGCCGGTTGGTGTTCGACGAGCGGGAGGGACGGTACAACGTGGTCGTCCACCGCTGGCTGCCGAAGGACGGCTGGAAGGAATTCGAGATTCCCACCGGCAAGCTGTACGACAAGAAGCAACTGGCCATGACGCTCGGCGACATCGGCGTCATGCCTGACCTTGGGTATGTTGAGAGCGTGGTGCAATACATGATCGGCTACATCCGCGACCTGCAGAAAGTCGCCGCCTCGTCGACCGTCTACGCCCAGCTGGGATGGCGGCCGGAGCGCGACAAGTTCATCCTCCCCGACCGGGTGATTACTCCCACCGGCGTGGAGCCCATCAACGTCAACCGCAACGTGGCCCGCACCCTGTCGTGGCAGGAGCCCCGTGGCGATCTGGAGGTATGGAAGAAGGTAGTGGCCACCTACGAGCGGCCGGGGATGGAAGCGCACCAGTTCGGTTTCGGCGTCGGGTTCGCCTCGCCGCTGTTCGTTTATACGAACTTCAACGGCATGATCGTCTCGATGGTAGGCCGCGCCGGCGCCGGTAAGTCGTCGGCCGCGCTGTCCGCCAACTCGATCTGGGGCCACCCGAAGATGGGCTGGGCCGACCGGGAGAACGACACGCCCAAGGCGTTCGTCCAGAAGCTGGGCCTGCTGAACAACCTGCCGGCCACCTACGACGAACACACCAACCTCGATGGTGAGCTGGTGTCGGACCTGTGCTACATGGTGTCGAAGGGCCAAGGGCGCCAGCGCCTGCAGCAGTCCGGGGCCGCTGCCGAGAACCACGGCAACTGGAACCTGATGATGCTGACGACTGGCAACTCGTCGCTGGTTGGCCGACTGGCCGTGACCAAGGCCGATGCCAGCGCCGAAGCGGCGCGGGTGATCGAGTACGAGGTTCCCAGCAACACGTTGACGAAAGCCGAGGCCGACGCTTGTTGGGGTCCGGGCGGTCTGGTGTTCGAGAACTACGGATTGGCGGGCGAGGTGTACATCCGCCACCTGATGGCCAACGAGCAGTGGGCGCGCGACCGGGTGAAGTATTGGGTGCAGCAGGTGGACCAGCTGGCCAACGTCGCGAGCGGCGAGCGGTTCTGGTCCGCCGGCGCGGCCTGCGTGCTGACCGGCTTCGAGCTGGCCAACCAGTGCGGGCTGACCAACTGCGACATCCAGCGGATGCTGAGCTTCGCCGTGCAGGTGATCCAAGGGATGCGGACCGACGTGCAGGACTGCACTCGCGGCCCGGTCAACGTGGTGTCGGACTACCTGAACTCGAACATCCGCAGCATGCTCGTCCTGTCCGTGGGTCCGAACAGCGCTGGCATGTCGGCGCCGCAGCACGCACCGACCGACAAGCTGCGCATCCGGTTGGAGCGCCACACCGGCAAGCTGTACATCGACCGGGCAGACTTCCGCCGGTTCTGCGGCCAGCAGATGACGGACCCGAACATGGTGCTCAAGGGGCTGCAGGCCAGCGGTGTGCTGCTGAGCCGGGACACGCGGATCGTGCTGGGCCGGGACACCGAGTTCCGCACGGCGCAGTCTGTGTGTCTGGTGCTCGACGCGAACCACCCCTCCATGGGCGGCATCGGCGACTTGTCCGCCGTGCCTCTCCCGGGCAAACCTGTACTGACGGCGGTGGCACCATGAAAGTAAGCCAGCACGCATGGCAGCGGTGGAAGGAGCGCCACCCGCATCTGGACATCCGCGAGGAGCTGGCCGCCGCGAGGCGGCCTTCCAAGCGGCTCCGCCAGCTGCTCACCTACGGGCGCCACGATAACGCCGACCGGCAATACTTCGTGACTCCCAACGGAGTGGTGTTCGTGGTGAGCAAGAACTGGTGCGTCATCACGGTGCTGCGGTTGTACGACGCGCGCCGCCGAGCCCGGAGGATCATCAAGGCTCGGCGGTTGGACACTGGCAACTGGGTTCAATAGGGCGCTTCGGCGCCCTTTTTATTACACGACTTCTTCGGTGAACACGCGGTTGGTCCAGAATCGGGCGGGCGCCGGCGGGACTCCGCCCCCGCCTATCCACACAAAGGGCGAGATGTACTTCGGGGGGCCAAGCGGCGGGTCGCCCTCGTGCAGCGGCGGCGTTGGGATGAACTCCTCGCCCCATCCGCCATCGTCGGGGGTCGACACCACGTCTGATATGAGGGACGGGGTGACGACGGCAGACACTACATCGCGGTTACTCGGTGGCTCGTACCGGCGATGGTACAGAACCACAGTCGTGCGCCCCGCAGACTGGTAAGAGTCGGTGATGGCCCACACCCCGTCACTAGGCTCGATGGCTCCATCCGCCCCGCTCTCGGCAGTAGTCAACGTGCCGTACTCGATGTTCCCCGCTACGTTCGCCAAGCACAGGGCGTACTCCGCGTAGGAGTACGCCGCGTATGCGCCGGTAAACGTGGTCCACGTGGACCGCAGCGGCCAGTTGGCAGGGGGCGACTCCAGTGGGAGCGAGAACACTTGGACATCGTTCAGCCACCTGTATGCGACGTAGGCTATGCCGCCCACGATGCCGACGGCTATCGGGAACGCGCGGGTGATGAGTGCGCCGCCCGAGCTATCATAGGTGCTTACCCACACTACCGCGTCGTCCTCGTCCAGACGGACGATGGCCCGCGTACCTAGCACCAGCACCCCGCCGTCGGGGAGCGGCTGCAGCAGCATCACCTGCCCCACCACTGTCGTGTCGACCGACGTTACTTCTGTAGCGTCAGGATTGTCGCCGTACATGTCGAGGCGGAACAGCGGTTGGCGTGCTACCGACCCCCACACGCGGTAATACTCACGCCCCAACGCGGAGCCGAGCAGCGCCACGCCGTCGCCGCCGCCGGGGATCGGCGGCCAGTTGTACGGAACCTCGACCAGCCACGGTGTGGCGTCGTCGGGGTCGAACAGCGGGACATACGACGAGAGGTAGTCCCCGGAGGGGTACTCCGCGTAGCAGTATGCAGCGAGACGCATCGTTAACCCCCAATGGATTGCACGACGAGCGCGGAGGTCGCGTTCGAGGCGCTGGATGCTACGTCAGTGAACCCGCGCACTGCGGTGGCCAGCGCGTCGGGCGAGCGGTTGGCAGAGAACGCGGCGATCTTGTTCCGGTCGACGTTCAGCTGTGCTTCCACGTCGGCCTCTGCGGCGCGCAGGCGCAGCTGCTCGAATGCCACCTGCACGTTGTAGTAGCTGGACAACGCGCCGTACAGAGACGCCTGCGCCTGCGCCCGCACGCGGGCACGCTCGATGTCCTTGTCGGGGATGGTGGACCACGTGACGTAGAAAGCCCGGAGGGCGTCCATGATCCCCAGCTTCAGGCGAACAGCCTGCTCCTCGGCGAACTTCAGCAGGTCGACCTTCAGCTCCATCATCCGGCCAGTCTGCTCGCGGTTGACGTCGGCGACGGCTTGGCTGGCGCGCTGCTCCGCCTCCACTACCAGACGCACGGCGACGCCCGGCGGCAGGGAGAACCCTCGCTCGCTGTACGCTGCGTGGATCGTGCGGGCCTCGGACGTGGCAGCCCGGTACGCGCGGTCCCGGGCCTGATGCCACAGCAGGTCTACGACGTGCTGGCTGTCGGCGAACGGGTCGCTGCCGGAGATGATCTTGCACAGCCACTGCTCGGGCTTGTCGCGCAGGCAGGCGTTGATCTCGGGGAAGTATTTGTCCAGCCACTTCTCCACCTCGGCGTCGAGGCGCTGGACTTCCGCCGAGGTGCTGTCCGTGCCGGGGAACAGGTCGCTGAACTGCGGAGGCGGCTGGAGCGTGGGGACGTTCGGCTCGTAGTCGAGGCCGAGGTTCTGCACTGGGTTTATTATGCCGGTGCTGATTCGGCTGGTGGTCTCCCGCGCGGTAGTGAGCGCATCGTCCACCGTGTCCTGCAGGTTCGCTATGATCTGGTCAATGGTGGCCATTGGTGCCTCACTTGAATGCCGCGCCAGCTCGCGCCGCCGCCAGTTGGTTGCCCGCGTAGTATGCCCCACCCCAGACAGCCGTACCAACCTCAAGCGATTGCCACGTGCGGCCGGAGTCTCGGCTGATCTGGATGCCACCGCGCAGTCCGCTGGAGTAGATCAGCGTGGCTGGCGAAGTCTCGTTGCCCTCGGCGTCGTACTCGGCCCGCTGCACGCAGGACAGGTGCGGGCTGCGAGAGTTCCACAGGTCCGTCTGTACGGCGCCCAGCTCGCCCCGCGTCTCTGCCGCTCCCGTCAGAAGGTCGAACACGACGAGGTGCGCCGTACCCGGGGTCGCTCCGGCCGAAGCCTCGACGCCGTACACGAACGCCGGCAGCCAGTTGTTCACCATGACCACGGCGAGCTTGCCCGGCGACAGTGCGGCGAACTGGTGATTCTGCCCCGGGTGGGTCGGCGTGGCGCGTTGGTCCAGCTCGCCGCGTATTTGCTTTGGGAGCAGCAGCATGGGTCCGGCCATCAGTTCCACGTAGGCTGGGCCATAGAAACCCAGAGCAGCGAACGGGTAATCGAACGCGCGGGCGCCGTCCGGGCCGGAGACCCGCAGCTCGAACCGCGCGGTGTTCGACAGGTAAGGGAACGAGATGGCGTCGTTGACTGCGTTCGCCCGCACGCCCTCGGCTACCCAGTCGACTTCAACCAGCTCGTCGCCGACCATCAGCGTGGCCACTGGGAGCCGCAGCAGCGCCGTGGCCGGGAGTTTACCGACGACCCAGTGCTGGTACGCGGTGTCGTCCCGAGCGAACGACGGGGACCACGGGCCAGCCAGCACCTCGTAGCCCCGGTACTGCGTGGAGACTGCGCCGGTGGCTGCGACCGTGAGGCGGATGGCAGCGGCCCCGCTCACCGCCCAGAGGGCAGTAGGCTGGCTGGCAGCCGGTACACCGTTAACTGCCGCAAGCCGGAAGTTAACCACGAACTCGTTGCCAGTCCAGCAGGCCGAAATACTATCCATCCACACGGGGCGGCTACCGCCGGCGGGCCGCGGGCGACCAGCGTCACGCCAGTCTACCCACCATGCGATCCATGCGGGGTGGAGCCCCATGGCTACGTTGGCTGGCTCCACTATCCACGGGCCGTTGTGGAAGAAGTCAGACGGGTGTGCGTCTGGGCTCCACAGGTGGGACCACTGCGGCAGCAGCCCGTCTTCTGTCTCCACCAGCAGGGCCAACAGCAGCGCGCCGCGCCCCCAGTGAACTACGTCAGGTCCGGTGTCTTCTACCACGGGGAGAACGATCAGCGTGCCTCCTGCCCCTTCGACGGCGACGGGCACCCCGGTCTGGTAGCGGAGGTCCATGAACCCGCTGGGGGTGCGCTTGACCAGCCCGTACCCCGGAGCTAACTGTGCCACAACAGATTCTGGAATGATGGTGTACGCCTTGCCACCGCGGCGGACGACAGCGAACGCCTGCGTGCCAGCAGGCACTGAGCCGTCTAGCCCGCGTTGTGAGGCGCCGGTGACCCGAAGCTGGCCGGACAGCACGGCGCCGTGGTGCGTGGTGAGGAACGCAGCGTCATCCTTGCGGGCCATCGGAACTGCCGCAGCGAACGCCGGATCGGGTGCGCCAACGAACGTGAGGCTGGGCTCCGGCTGATACCACGCACCGGTGGCGGTTCCGTCGCGGAACTGATCGCGGCTGCCGACGGGGAGCAGCCACGTGGCCTTATCGTTGCCGAGGTCCATACCCACGACATCGCCCGGCGGGTCCAGCACGAGTGCCTGCGCCCTGTCGCCGATGCGCTTGGCCAGCAGCAGGTAGCCGTTGACTATCTCGCGCTTGCCCCAGCCGCGCGACTTCAGCAGTTGCGCGGCGAGGGACTTCGCCCGAGGCAGTAGGTACGCACCGGTGATGGTGGTGGTCTTACCGGATACCGGCTTCACTTCGTCCACCGCCGAGTGGTGGCCGAGGCCACGAACTCCACCTCTTGCAGCTCCGCCTCGGTGGCGTCGAACAGCTCCAACCGCAGGTGCCAGTGCTTGGCGGCCACACCTTGGGCGGTGTTGGCCCGCATGTACGGCTCGCGGCGAGTGACCCGGTAGGTGCGCTTGCGCCCGTCGTCGCCCTGCATGACGGCGAACACTTCCCCGTCCGTGGTCAGCCCGAAGAACAGCGCCTCGATGCGCTTGGGCATCCGCTCCCCGAGGTCGTTGGCCCCGAAGTCCACGTGGCCATCCACCGGCGCGCCGGCTACGCCCAGACGGTAGATGCCATCCGGGCGGATACCGAACGAGCCGCGCAGGGTGTCGGTGACCGCGAGGTAGTCGTAGCCCGCGTAGCGGGACAGTGCGCCGGTGGCCACGTTGGTGGCGTACTGCGCGCCGGCCGCAGCAGTCGACCCTTGGCTGGTGATCGCCAGCGCGTCGGCCCAGCTCAAGTCCTTGTCGCCCAGTTCCTGCACGGAGCTGTGCGCCATGAGGAAGTCGAACCACTCGAAGCCTTGTTCCAGAATCAGTTCCAGCTCAACGGCGTCGCCGATCTGCAGCACCGAGCGGAAGGTGGCGAGCGCGGTGATCTCGACGTGCCAGCGCTCGGCCAGCAGGATGGGCTCGATGAACACGGCCGAGTTAGAGTCGAACAGCGGCGCGTAGGAGAACACGGTCGGCGCGCCGGTAATCTCCCCGCGCACGAACGCGTAGGAGCCTTCGGCTGCCACGGCGTCGGCTGCTGGGAGTACGCCGTCCACCCCGCCGATCCCGCCGGTGATCCCCGTGGCCGCGCCGGTAATCAGCGGCAGCAACCCGTCGACCGACGAGAACGTCACTTCCGGGAACCCGCCGTAGGACTCCAGCGACGGTCGTCCCTTGTACGCGGCCGCGACGCGGGAGGTCGGCGCGTGGGCAGCGAACCCCGTGGCGGCGGCCAGCACGCCGAACACGCCAGCAGTGGTAGCACGCCCAGTGACTTCGACGCCCAGCGCGGTGGCAGCCAGCGCCGTGTTCACGTTGTGCCCGGTGGCCTCCGCCTCAACGCCCAGCGCGGTGCGGGCCTTGCCGTAGTACGTGTCGCC
>JBEBTI010000140.1:0-8943 GCA_040393845.1 Nocardioides daejeonensis | reverse complement strand
ACGTGTCGATCATCCGACGGTTGTCGGGCAGCACCTCGGCGACGAACTTCTCGACGCCGAGTTCGCGGCCTGCCTGGGCCAGGTGCTCCAGGAGCACCGGCGCGATGCCGCGGCCCTGGTGCCGGTCCTCGACGAGGAAGGCGACCTCCGCCTGACCGGGCTTGACCACGTCGAAGCGGCCGACCGCGATCATCCGACCGGCCAGCAACAGCACCAGCGCCACCCGGGCGCGGTGGTCGACCTGGGTGAACCGGGCGACGTCACGCTCGGAGAGGGTCGGCATCGGGGAGAAGAAGCGGTAGTACTTCGACTCGTCGGAGACGCGCGCATAGAACTCGACCAGCAGTTCGGCGTCGTCAGGACTGATCGGTCGGATGTGCGCCGTGCTGCCGTCGAGCAACAGGACGTCGGCCTCCCAGTGGCGCGGAGGCTTGCTCAGGTCATTGCCCTGCGAGGTCACGGGGCAAATCTAGCGGGTCACGCACCCCCGGCGGCGAGCCCCGTGCCATTCCGGCGCCCCGACGCGCGAGAATGCCCCCATGGCTCGCCGTACGACGCAACCGCCCCTGCCCGAAGACTTCGAGGAACACATCCTCGACATCGATGTCGGGGACGAGATGCGCAGCTCCTTCCTCGAATACGCCTACTCGGTGATCTACTCCCGAGCGCTCCCCGACGCCCGCGACGGTCTCAAGCCCGTGCAGCGTCGAATCCTGCACACCATGAACGAGATGGGCCTGCGCCCTGACCGTGGTCACGTCAAGAGTGCCCGCGTGGTCGGTGAGGTGATGGGCCGACTGCACCCGCACGGCGACAGCGCGATCTATGACGCCCTGGTGCGGATGGCGCAGTCGTGGTCGATGCGGCTGCCGATGATCGACGGCCACGGCAACTTCGGCTCTCCCGACGACTCCCCCGCGGCGATGCGCTACACCGAGTGCCGGATGGCGCCGGCGGCGTTGGCGATGACGGAGTCGATCCACGAGGACACCGTCGACTTCAAGCCCAACTACGACAGCCGCGAGTTCGAGCCGTCGGTGCTGCCGGCCGCGATCCCCAACCTGTTGGTCAACGGCACCACCGGCATTGCGGTCGGCATGGCCACCAACATCGCGCCGCACAACCTGGTCGAGGTGGTCCAGGCGCTGCGCCACCTGATCGACAACCCGGCCGCCGACGTCGAGGCGCTGATGCGGTTCATCCCGGGCCCCGACCTGCCGACCGGCGGCAAGATCGTCGGACTCGACGGCATCAAGGACGCCTACGAGACCGGCCGAGGCGTGTTCCGGATGCGGGCGACTGCCCGGGTCGAGAACGTCACCCCGCGGCGCAAGGGCATCGTGGTCACCGAGCTGCCGTACGGCGTCGGGACGGAGAAGGTGATCGAGCGGATCAAGACGCTCGTGCAGGCCAAGAAGCTGCAGGGCATCAGCGACATCAAGGACCTCACCGACCGGGAGCACGGGCTGCGGCTGGTGATCGAGGTCAAGAACGGCTTCCACCCCGAGGTGCTGCTGGAGCAGCTCTACAAGCAGACCCCGCTCGAGGACTCGTTCGGCATCAACAACGTCGCACTGGTCGACGGACAGCCGCGCACCCTCGGCCTCAAGGAGATGCTGACCGTCTTCCTCGACCACCGACTCGATGTGGTGCGACGGCGTTCGGAGTTCCGTCGGGGCAAGGCCGCCGAGCGGCTGCACCTGGTCGACGGCCTGCTGATCGCGATCCTCGACATCGACGAGGTGATCCAGGTGATCCGCTCGTCCGACAACGGCGCGGCGGCCCGCACCCGGTTGATGGAGATCTTCGACCTCAGCGAGGTCCAGGCCGACTTCATCCTCGACATGGCCCTGCGCCGTCTGACCAAGTTCTCGCGGCTCGAACTCGAGAAGGAGCAGGAGGACCTGCGCCGCACCATCGAGGAGCTCGACACGATCCTCGGCGACCCCGCCGTGCTGCGCAAGGTGGTCTCCGACGAGCTCGCCGAGGTTGCCAAGACCTACGGCACCCCCCGTCGTACCGTGCTGTTGGAGTCGTCGGGCGCCACCGCGACGGCGGCCGCGCCCCTCGAGGTCGCCGACGACCCGTGCTGGGTCTTCCTCTCCTCGACCGGACTGCTGGCCCGCAGCGCCGATGACTCGGCGCCCGGGGCCGAGGGCGGACGCACTCGCCACGACGTGATCGTCTCGACCGTGCGCGGTACGGCGCGAGGCGAGATCGGTGTGATCACCTCCCGCGGGCGACTGGTCAAACTCGGCGTGCTCGAGTTGCCGACCCTGCCGCCCACCGCCAACTCCCCGCACCTGTCCGGGGGGCTGCCGCTGAGCGAGTTCGTCTCCCTCGAGGCCGGTGAACGCGTGCTGTGCCTCGCCACCCTCGCCACCGAAGGTCCCGGCATCGCGCTGGCCACCAAGCAGGGCGTGGTGAAACGGGTCAACCCCGAAGTGCTGACCCGCGACGAGTGGGAGGTGATCTCCCTCAAGGAGGGCGACGAGGTGATCGGCGCGGTCCAACTCGCAACCGGCGACGAGGAACTGTGCTTCGTCACCAGCGACGCCCAACTCCTGCACTACGGCGCCGACCAGGTGCGGCCACAGGGACGCACCGGCGGCGGCGTCGCCGGGGTGCGCGTCACCGACGGCACGCGGGTGATCAGCTTCGCTGCGTTCACGGCGGACGACGAAGCCGTCGTGGTGACCAGTTCGGGAGCGTCCAGCTCGCTGCCGGGCACCGAGGCCGGCTCGGTGAAGGTCACTCCCTTCACCGAGTACCCCGCCAAGGGGCGAGCCACCGGCGGCGTGCGCTGCCACCGCTTCCTCAAGGGCGAGGACACCCTGTTGTTCGCCTGGGTGGGCAACGGTCCCGCCCGCGCAGCCGCGACCAGCGGTGCGCCGGTGGACCTGCCGGAGGAGGACCACCGCCGCGACGGCTCCGGCCTTCCGGTCGCCCAACCCATCGCCGCCTGTGCCGGGCCGGTGTCGGTCGGCACCGCAACGACCACCAGTGTGGAAGGCTGACGCCCATGTCTGCGACCAAGCACCCGTCCACCGCCCCGGTCCCTGAGGTGCCCGAAGCACGAGGGCCCTTCGAGGCACGCCAGCTCGCGCCCCAGGTCCCACCTCGAAGGGTGCGCACCCGCGCGGTCCTCGTCGGCACCGCCACGGTGGCCGCACTCGTGCTCACCGGCTGCGCCGGCGGTGACGACGACAGCAACAAGTCCGTCGCCGAGGACAACAGCCCGGAGGAAGCCCTGGCGCTGGCCAAGACGACGCTCGACGAGACCTCGGGGGTCAAGTTGAAGCTGACCGCGGAGGGTCTGCCCAGTTCGGTGAGCGGCATCGTGCTCACCGAGGCCGAGGGTGTGGCGATGCACCCGGCCTCCTTCGCGGGATCGATCGTCGGCAGTCTGAGCGGCATCACCCAGGACGGTGAGGTGATCGCCGTCGACGGCACCGTCTGGGTCAAGATTGCGCTGCTCGGCAACGACTTCCAGGAGATGGACCCCGCCTCGATCGGCGCTCCCGACCCGGGTCAGCTGATCGCCACCGACGGTGGTCTCTCCGACCTGCTGGTGAGCACCGAAGACGTCGCAGAAGGCGACTCGGTGCGTGGCGGCGACAACAACGACGAGGTGCTCACCGAATACACCGGCACCCTGGCCGGCGACGACGTCACCGTGCTGGTGCCGTCCGCATCGGGTGACAGCTTCGACGTCACCTACCAGGTCGCGGGCAACGGCGAACTGCGAACGATGGAGATCACCGGAGTCTTCTACGCCGGCACCGAGGAGATGTCCTACGTCGTCTCGTTCAGCGACTACGGCACTGAGCAGGAGATCACCGCGCCGTGACCACGCGTTCGGCCCGGGGCCTGCTCGCGCTCGCCTCGGTGGCCGTCGCCTTTGCCGCGGCAGACACCTACGTGGTGGTGCTGGCCCTGCCGGACATGATGGCCACGGTCAAGCTCCCGATCAGCGAACTGCAACGCGCCGCACCGATCATCTCGGGCTTCCTGCTCGGCTATGTCGCGATGCTGCCACTGATCGGCCGGATCGCAGACCTGCGCGGGCGGGTGCCGGTGTTGGCGATGTCGCTGGCGATCTTTGCGGTCGGCTCGCTGATCACCGCGCTCACCTTCGACATGTCGACCATGGTGGCCGGGCGCTTCCTCCAGGGCGTCGGCGGCGGCGGCCTGGTGCCGGCGACCTTGGCCCTGGTCGCCGACCTCTATCCCCCGCAGCGTCGCGGCATCCCGCTCGGCGTGGTCAGTGCGGTACAGGAGATCGGCAGTGTGCTCGGCCCGCTGTTCGGCGCCGCCGTGCTCGCCTTCGCGCCGTGGCAGGCGATCTTCGTGATCAACCTGCTCGTCGCGGTGGTGCTCGGAGCGGCACTGCACGCACTGGCCGGCGAACACCGCGTCGTACGCCCCGGATGGTTGCGTCGCACGGACTGGCTCGGGCTGGTTGCCGCGGGGGTCGCCGTGGGTGCGTTCGTGCTGATGGCGGTGCGACCCGCATCGATCCAACGCGACCTGACCTGGGGTCAGATCTATGTCCCCTACACCGGGGAGGGGCCCTGGCTCACCCCGATCGGTGTCACCGTCTTCGTCGCCGTGGCCGTGCTGGCGCTGCGTTGTCTGTTTGCGTGCAACCCGTTGGTCGACGTACGCGGGTGGGCGCGCAGCGCCCTCGCTGCCGACCTGCTCGGCGCGCTGCTGCTGGCCGGCAGCCTCAGTGGCATCATCCTGGCCTTCGCGACCGCCGACCCCGAGGTGCAGGTCTTCTCTGCGCAGGGTCCGTGGTTCCTCGCCGCCTCGGCCGCGTGCGCGGTGCTCTTCGTCGTTCACCTGCGCCGAGCTGAAGAGCCGTTGATCCCCCGCCACGCGCTCACGGCTGCCCCTGCGTGGGGCGCGATGCTGGTCAGCTTCCTGATCGGTGCGGGCCTGATCGCGGCACTCATCGACATCCCGATCTTTGCCCGTACGACGATCCACCGCGAGTCCCAGCTCGCTGCCGCGTTGGTGTTGGTCCGGTTCCTGGTCGCCCTGCCAATCGGAGCGGTCGTGGGAGGCTGGCTGTCCAAGCGGTTCTCGGCAGGGCTGATCACCCTCGTCGGCATGGTGGCCGCCGCCGCGGGCTTCGTGCTGATGGCGCAGTGGGACGAGCAGAGCCTCGAGCGCATCTCCAGCACGCTGGTGCTGCTGCTGTGCGGCTTCGGCTTCGGACTCGCCCTTGCCCCGGTCAACGCGGCCCTGCTCGCCACCACCCGCGACGAGGTGCACGGCGTCGCCTCGGCATTCGTGGTGGTCGCCCGAATGGTCGGGATGCTCGTCGGCATCTCCGCACTGACCACGTTGGGGCTGCGACGCTTCGCCGTCGTGCGCGACGAGTGCCTCGCTGCCGCCGGTGACGCGTGCGGCACTCAGGCAGCCCTGGCCCAGGAACACGCGGTCTTCCTCGGCGCTGCGGGCTGCGTGCTGATCGCCGGACTCGCCGCACTCGTGCTGTTCCGAGGTGCGCCGACGCGGGGCCTCAACCCTGCAGATCTGTTGCGGGCACAGGGCTGAGCCAGACCGACCCCGCGTCTCGGGCCGTCTGAACCGGGAGTATCTTTCGAAACGTGAGCGATTTCGAAGATCTCCTGTCAGCCAACCGCGACTTCTCGACCAACTTCAACCTCGGCGGCTTCGACGGCGTCGCCCGAGCCGGCGTCGGCCTGGTCACCTGCATGGACTCCCGCATCGACCCCCTCCGGATGCTGGGACTCAAGCACGGCGACGCCAAGATGTTCCGCAACCCGGGTGGCCGCATCACCGACGCAGCACTCGAGGCACTGGTCCTCGGCGTCCACCTGCTCAACGTGGACCGGATCCTGGTGATCCCCCACACCAAGTGCGCGATGGCGTCCCGCTCCGAGGCCGACTTCCACGCCGCCCTCGACGAGGCAACCGGTCAGGACACCACCTGGCAGCCGATCAACGTGGTCACCGACCAGGTGGCTGCACTGCGCCACGACGTGATGAAGGTGCGTTCGCACCCGCTGATCCCCGACACCGTCAAGGTCGGCGGCTTCATCTACGACGTCGACACCGGTCTGCTCGACCAGAAGGTCTGAGCACGACCACTCCGGAATTGGACCGAGGCGGTACGTCGGCCGCTCGACGTACCGCCTCGGTGGTTCTTCCAGAGGCCCCGTCAGAGGCGCTCGATGATCGTGACGTTGGCCTGGCCACCACCCTCGCACATCGTCTGGAGACCATAACGACCGCCCGTGCGTTCCAACTCATTGAGCATGGTGGTCATCAACCGGGCACCGGTGGCACCGATCGGGTGACCCAGTGCGATGCCGCCGCCGTTGACGTTGACCCGTTCGTGCGGAGCGCCGGTCTCCTTCATCCAGGCCAGCACGACTGAGGCAAACGCCTCGTTGCACTCGAACAGGTCGATCTCGTCGATCGACATGCCCACCTTCGCCAGCGCGTGCTTGGTGGCCCCGATCGGGCCGGTGAGCATCCAGATCGGGTCATCGCCGCGCACCGACAGGTGGTGGATGCGGGCCCGCGGCGTCAGGTTGTGGTCCTTGACCGCCTGCTCCGAAGCGATCAGCAGCGCCGCAGAGCCGTCGCAGATCTGCGAGGCGACACCGGCATGGATCCGTCCGCCGGGCTGCAAGGTGTCGAGCGCCGCCATCTTCTCCAGCGACGTGTCGCGCGGGCACTGGTCGGTGTCGAAGACGCCGCCCTCGAGCTGGACCGGCGCAATCTCGTTGGTGAACCGACCCTCGGCGATCGCCGTCTTCGCACGCTCGTGCGAGGCCAGCGCGAAGCGCTCCATCTCCTCACGGCTGATGTCCCACTTCTCCGCGATCATCTCGGCAGAGTTGAACTGCGAGACCTCGACGTCGCCGTACCGCGCCCGCCAACCCGGCGACTCGGCGAACGGGGTGGTGAAGCCGTACTGGTCGGCCACCAACATGGCGGCCGAGATCGGGATCGCACTCATGTTCTGCAGGCCACCGGCGACAACGAGGTCCTGGGTGCCGGACATCACGCCCTGCGCGGCGAAGTGGACCGACTGCTGCGACGAACCACACTGACGGTCGATCGTGACGCCCGGGACGTGATCGGGAAGGCCAGCGACCAGCCACGCGGTGCGCGCGACGTCGCCGGCCTGCGAGCCGATCGTGTCGCAGCAACCCATGATCACGTCGTCGACGGCACCCGGATCGACGCCGGTGCGCTGCATCAGTGCGGCAATCGAGTGGGCGCCGAGGTCGGCGGAGTGCATGCTGGCGAGCGCGCCACCACGCTTGCCCACCGGGGTACGCACTGCATCGACAATGTAGGCCTCAGCCATCAGGACTCCTTCGTGGATTCGGATATGCCGATCCCTTCGAGCAGGATCGCAAGGTACTGCTTGGCGACCTCGTCGCCAGACATCGGACCGCCGGGCCGGTACCACCGCACCGCGACCCAGACGGTGTCGCGCAGGAAGCGGTAGACCAACTCGACATCGAGGTCGGCCCGCAGCTCGCCGGCAGTCATGCCGTCGCGCAGCAGGCGGGTCCACAACTCACGGAACCGTGTGTTGCGGTCGACCAGATAGGTGAAGCCGTCGAGTTCCGAGAGGAACGCGGCGTCGTTCTGGAAGATCGCCACCTCGCTGTGGTTGGCCTCGATCGCCTCCATGGACCGGACGATCACCGCCTCCAACTTGGCCCGAGGGCCCAGGTCGCTCGCCTCGATCGTGTCGTAGTCGGCGAACAGCGAGGTCTGGAACGAGTCCAGCAGCTCGTGCACCATCGTCTCCTTGGAGTCGAAGTGGTGGTAGAGACTGCCGGAGAGAATCCCTGCCGCGTCAGCGATGTCACGGACCGTGGTGTTGCGGAATCCCTTGCGCGCAAAGAGTTCGCCCGCAATCTGGAGCAACTCGGCGCGACGGCTCACCGCAGGGGCACTCATCTCAGGCCTGCTGGCTGCTGACGGCCACGACCTCGCCGGTCATGTAGGAGGCATAGTCACTGGCCAGGAACACCATCACGTTGGCGATCTCCCACGGCTCGGCGGCGCGGCCGAATGCCTCGCGCTGCTTGAGTTCGGCGAGGAGGTCGTCGGTGGTGACCTTGGCCAGGAACGGATGCATCGCCAACGACGGCGAGACCGCGTTGACGCGGATGCCGTACGGCGCCAGGTCGAGAGCACTGCACCGGGTCAGGGCCATCACTCCCGCCTTGGCGGCCGCGTAGTGGGCCTGCCCTTCCTGCGCGCGCCAGCCGATGACCGAGGCGTTGTTGACGATCACGCCCTTCTTGCCGGCGTCCTTCATGCGCTGACCGGCAGCGCGCACACACCGGAAGGTGCCGGTCAGCGTGATGTCGAGGACCCTGCTCCACTGGTCGTCGGTCATGTCGAGGATGTTGACCTCACCGCCGAGACCGGCGTTGTTGATCATGATGTCGACGCCGCCGAACTCATCGGCTGCATCGAGCAGTGCGGCCACGTCGGACTCGACCGTGACGTCGCAGGTCAGGGCGCGCACCCGGTCGGCACCGAACTCTTCACTGAGTGCGGCCAGCGACTCGGCGACCCGCCGCTCATGGGTGTCGCTGAGGACGACCGCCTTGGCCCCTTCCTCCAGGACCCGACGCGTGACCGCAGCACCGATGCCGGCGCCGGCTGCGGCGGTCACCACGACCACCTTGCCCGCCAACAGGTCGTGGGCCGGCACGTAGTCCGGGGTGGGCTGCTCTGGACGCTTCACCATCAGTTGGCTCCCTTGGAATCGCTGGTGTGGACTGCTCGCCCCAGTACGCCGGGCACCTTGCGGTCGATCTGCAACCCTGCGGTCACTTCCCGGCTCCCTTCGGCTCACTGTTCTGGACTGCTCGCCTCAGTACGCCGGGCACCTTGCGGTCGATCTGCAACCCTGCGGTCACTTCCCGGCTC
>JBEBTI010000139.1:0-8956 GCA_040393845.1 Nocardioides daejeonensis | reverse complement strand
CGCATGAAGTCGTCGTATCCGACCCGGCTGGCCAAGTCGGCCGTGGCATCGCCGTGGGTGCGGGCATGCAGGTCGGACCCACAGATTCCACACCGCGCCACGTCGACCAGGAGCTGCCCCCGGGCGGGCTGTGGCTCGGGGACGTCCGTCACCTCGAGTTGGCCCTGACTGCAGACGACTGCCCTCATGGTTGGAGGGTAGACGCCGGGGCGTCCTGACCGCGTCCGTGCTGCGGCGTGGTGGCGGAGCAGGCGTGGACTCCGGCTCGGTGTGGGTCAGGCGTGGTCGTCTGGGTCGACCCGACCGGCCACGTCCGCTGGCGTCGCGTCCACTGCGTCGGGGTCCGCAGCGCCGTCGATGGAGTTCGGCGGCTTGGGTTTCGGCACCGGTGCCGGGTCGAGGCCCAACTTCTCCACCACGTTGACCGGCTCGGGGTGGTTCTTGTCCCCAGAATCCTCGGTCGGTCGGGTGGGTTCTGCTGCGGCGCGCGCCGCAGGCTCGGGCTCGGGCGCGTCGTCCCGGGCCGCCGTGTCCGGCCGCGGCTCCTGCTCGTGCGGGTGGCGTCCGGCCAAGGTCTGCTTGACCATTCCGGTCACGGTCCCTGTCGCGCCAGCCGCGACTCGCAGCGTCCCGGCCGCGACGTTCTTGATCAAGCCCAGCGCGCTGTTGCCAGTCACCGTAGGTCCTCCCAGCGTCGAGTACGTCGTCCTCCGGCGGTACCCGATCGGCTGCCGCCCAACCGGTGTGCGGTGGTCGAGCCAGCGTTGGTGGTCGAGGCAGCGACCGCAGCGAACGGCAGTCGAAACCACCGCCCCACGGGGTCAGCGTTGGACGCGGCTCAGGTAGTCCTTGCGGGCGGAGGCGTCGGTGCGGGTGAGGATCTGGTCGTTGATGCCGCCCAGCTTGGCGAAGCGGCGCTTGAGGGGCAGCGGCATCAGGTCCTGCGAGCGCAGGGCGCGGCCGAGGGACTTGGGCACGACCAGGCGCGGTTGCGACTTGTCGGACTCCAGGCCGGCGACGATGGCTGCCGCGACGTCCTCGGGCTCGATCATCGACTCGATGCCGATCTTCTTGCCGAAGATCGTGAACTCGGCCCGGGTGTCGAGGCCGGCGGTGAGCTCGGTGTTCACCGCGCTCGGGCACACAGTGGTGATCCGCACCCCGGTGTGCTCGAACTCGGCGGCCAACGTCTCGCCGTACATCACCATCGCGGCCTTGCTGGCGTTGTAGGTCGCCAGCCCCGGGACGGAGACCAGGCCCATTGTCGAGGCCAGGTTGACCAGATGACCGCGGCCGCGGGGGACCATGCGGGCGAGGGCCTTCTTGGAGCCCCACATCATGCCGAGCACGTTGACCTCGATCACCGCACGGGTGGTCGCGTCGGTCTCCTCGATCAGGGAGCCGGTCGGCATGATGCCGGCGTTGTTGACCAGTGCGTCCAGCGGGCCGAGCTCGGACTCGACGGTGTCGAGGAACGCGTCGAAGGCCTCCGGGTCGGTGACGTCGAAGGCGACCCGACAGCTCACGCCGAGCTTCTCGGCTGCTGCCTCCAGTGCGGCCGCGTCGACGTCACTGATCGCCACCTTCGCGCCGCGCTGGACCAACTGCTGGGCAAGGATGAAGCCGATTCCGCGGGCGGCGCCGGTGACGGCGACCACCTGGCCGGCGAGGGGCCGGGCCGCGGCCATCAGCGGACCCCCAGCAAGCGCAGGATCCGGAGTTGGGCATTGGAGATCTTCACGAACTGCTCCTCGGTGAACAACGGCGGTACGCCGGCCGGCAGGATCCGCTGCCGGGCGATGGTCTGTGCTTCGGTGTATTTCCTGATGCCTTCGGGCCCCTGACGGCGGCCGAGTCCGCTGTCGCCCATGCCGCCCATCGGTGCCTCGATGGAGCCGATCGCCGCGGCGTACCCGTCGTTGAGGTTCACCGAGCCGGCCCTGATCTGGCGAGCCAACTCGTGGGCGCGGGTGATGTTGCGGCTGTAGATGCTGGCCGACAGCCCGTAGTTGCCCTCGTTGGCCAGTTCGAGGGCCACCTCGTCGGAGGTCGAGCGGTGAAGTGAGAGCACCGGCCCGAAGGTCTCCTCGGCGTACGCCGTCATGCCTGGTCGCACTCCTTCGAGCACGGTCGGGACGTAGGCGAACGGTCCCACCTCCGGGGCCGGCCGGCCGCCGGTGAGCACGCGCGCACCCTTGGCGACGGCGTCGTCGACGTGGTCGGTGACGGTGGCGAGCTGCTTCGCCGACACCAGCGGCCCGAGGTCGGCCGACCAGCCGAAGCCCTGACCGACGGTCAGTGACTCGACCTTGTCGAGCAGCCGCTGGCGGAACTCGTCATAGATCGCGTCGTCGATGATCGCTCGTTCGACGTGCACGCACATCTGGCCAGCGTTCATGAACGCCGCGTCGACGAGGCCGTTGACGGCGCGGTTGAGGTCGGCGTCCGCCCGGACCACCATGGCGTTCTTGCCGCCCAGCTCCAATGAGCATCCGATCAGGCGTTCACCGGCACGGGCGCCGAGGATGCGTCCGGTGGCGGTGGAGCCGGTGAAGGCGAGGTAGTCGACGCTGTCGACCAGCGCAGTCCCGACCACCCGACCGGAACCGACGGTGATCTGGAACAGGTCCTCGGGAAGTCCGGCCTCGAGCAGCAGATCCCTTGCCCACAACAGGGTCAGCGGTGCCTGGGAGTCTGGCTTGCAGACCAGGCCATTGCCGGCGAGCAGCGCGGGGATCGCGTCGGCAACGCTGAGGAACAGCGGGAAGTTCCACGGCGAGATGATCCCGACGACACCCTTGGGGACGCGGATCTCGACGGTCTGCGTGAGGCCCGGCATGAAGCCGCGCACCGACCGGTCAGAGAGGTACGCCGCCCCACGACGCGCGTAGTGGCGGGCCGTGGTGGCGACCATGAACGCTTCGATCCATGCGCTGAACCGGGTCTTGCCGACCTCCCACTGCATCAGGTCGAGCACCTCGTCCTGGCGTTCCACCAGCAGGTCGTGGAACCGGAGGAGCACCGCTGCCCGCGCCTTGAAGGGCAGCGCAGCCCAGCCGCGCTGGGCCGCGCGGGCACGTCGTACCGCCTCGGAGACGTCATCAGGGGTACAGCCCGGGAGTTCTTGGATCGGGGCGTCGTCCCACGGTGCGTGGTGGGTGACCGGTCCGGCGGAGCCCGGGTAGGCGCCGGCACTGATCCGGGAGAGCAGTCGATCGTCGAGCGGTCGCTGGCCCGGCCGGGCGGAGGTCGTGGTCATCGGCGTCCTCACTTGCGGTGGTTGAGGTGGACAGGTAGGCCGTCCTTGGGCTTGGGCAGTGAGAGCCGGTCGATCGGCATCACATAGTCGGCCGGCACCGACCAGCTGGTGGTGCGCAGCATGTGGTGCAGCACCGACTTGACCTCCATGCCGCCGAAGAACATCCCGATGCACTTGTGGGCGCCGCCGCCGAAGGGCAGGTAGGCGTGGCGGTGCACCTTGTCCTCGCGTCGGTCCTCCGCGAAGCGCTCGGGGTCGAACACTTCTGGATCGGGCCACAACTCGGCGCGGTTGTGCAGGTGCTGGATCGGCACACTGATCTTGGCGCCCTTCGGGACGAAGTGACCGAGGAGTTCGGTGTCCTTGATCGCCTCGCGCGCCATCCCGGGCACCGGCGCGACGATGCGCATCGACTCCTTCATGACCAGGTCCAACGAGACGAGTTGGTCGAGGTCGGCCAACGACGGCTTGTCGTCCAGTGCCATCGACTCCTCGCGGCAGCGTTCCTGCCACTCGGGGTGCCTGGCGAGGTGGTAGGCCATCGTCGAGATGGTTACCGTCGACGTGTCGTGTGCGGCCATCAGCAGGAAGATCATGTGGTTGAGCACGTCGCGCTCGGAGAACTTTTCACCGTCTTCGCCACGTGCTTCGCACAGCGCGTGCAGCATGGTGGTGCCCTCGGTGACGCGGGCTTCGCGGATCACCGGCAACAGGTATTCCTCGAGGCGGGCCCGCGCGGCCAGTCCCTTCGACCAGCGCAACCCGGGAACCGGTGCCCGCACGACCGACGTACCGGCTCGGACGCAGTCCTCGAAGTCATGCATCACCTGGCGCGACTCGGCTCCGGCGGGGAGACCCATGAAGGTGCGGGTGGCGATCTCCAGGCCGAGGTTGCGAACCGCAGGGCTCAGCAGCAGCTGGCCGCTGGGCCAGGAGTCGACGATGTCGGCGATCGTCTCCTGCATGCCGCCGAGGTAGCTCTCCAGCCGGGGCCGCACGAACGCCTGCTGCATGATGTGGCGGTGGCGGTGGTGCTCCTCGAAGTCGAGCAGCATCAGGCCGCGCTCGAAGAAGGGCCCGATGAAGAACGACCATCCGGGACCGTTGGCAAACGCCTTGTCCTTGTTGGCCAGCACCGCAGCCGCAGCATCGGGATGAGCCGCAACGACGAAGGTCTGGCCGATCGCACGGCTCCAGTAGACGGGGCCGTACCTGGTGTAGAAGCTGTCGTCGGTCATCCACCGGCCAGTGAGGATGTCGAGGCTGCGCCCGATCATCGGGAGCCCGGCTGACCCGGGGACCGGGTCGAGTCCGGCGCGGTGTGCTTCCTTTTCGGCGAGCATGGTCATCGCGGTCGATCCTCCGGCAGGTGTGTGTCGTGGGTCTCGTCCGACGAATCTAAATTTGATAACGTTCGTTGTCAATCATCTGGATGAACCGCGAGACGAGTGGGGAGCGCCGATGTCCACAAGGCCATCTGCCGGTCGGTCCTATGCCGGCCTGGGCCCCGACGAGCGTCGGTCCGCGCGCCGTGGTGCTCTGGTGGAAGCCGGCCTCGATGTCCTTGCTGAACAGGGACTCACCGGCATCGGTGTGCGCGCCGTGTGCGCCCGGGCCGGGTTGACCGCTCGCTACTTCTACGAGTCGTTCCCCGGCCTCGACGAGCTGTTGGTCGCATTGTGCGAACAGGTCGGCGAAGAGATCGCGACTGCCGGGCTGGTCGGGCTCCGTGATGCCGACGACGACCTGGCTGCGCGCGTCCGCGGGTGCATCACCGGCGGGTTCGACGTCGTACTCGACGACCCACGCAAGGCGTGCGTGGTGGCTGTCGGGGCCGGTCACGCCGGGATGAACGAGAGCCGACAGCGGATGCTGCTCGCCTATGCCGACCTGGTCATCGAACAGTTCGAGCAGATCGCGCCCGAGCAACAGGGCCAGTTGAGCCGCCCGGTGGCGATCTTCCTGGTCGGCGGAGCCGTTGAGCTGGTGACCAGTCGGATCACCGGACAGATCGAAATCACCCGCGACGACCTGATCGACCAGGTCGCCGATGTCTTCCTTGCTGTGATGGGAGTTGGCCGATGACCACCACGACCGGTGCCGTCGAACTCGGACCCGATTCGATCCTCGGCCGTCTTGCGGCCGACCCCCGGATCGCCTTCACCGGATTCTCGGCCGGCGTGCTGCAACTGATGCACCCTGCGGTGAGTGCCGGCGTACTCGACCACTCGGCGTTCTTCTCCGACCCGTTCGACAGGATCTATCGCTCGATCCCGCGGATCGTGAACTCGATCGTGGCCCCCGACAGCCGGGAGCGGGCGGTCAAGGTGCGTGACTACCACCAGACGATCAAGGGCACCGATGCGCACGGTCGTCGCTACCACGCGTTGGACCCCGACGTGTACTGGTGGACCCATGCGACCTTCGTGTGGGCGTTCCTGAGCGCGGCCGACCGCTTCCACCCGCGGCCGCCGACCGGTGCGGACCGCGAGCGCTACTACGTGGAGTCGTTGGAGTGGTGGGAGCGCTACGGACTGTCGATGCGCCCGGCCCAGCCGGACCTGGCCTCCTTCGAGGGGGACTTCGAGCGGATCTGCCGCGAAGAACTCGAATGGACCAAGGCGGCGCGACTGTCGGTGAAGGTGCAGAAGATCCAGATCGCCGGGATGTCGCGGCGGGTCAACCAGGTGCTCTCCGTGCCCGGGGCACCGTTGGTGCGTCTGCTGATCACCGGCGGTCTTCCCGCGCCGGTGCGCGAGCAGTTCGACATCGAGTGGTCGACGGCTGACCAGATCGCCTACGACGCCATCGCCCTCACCGTCCGCACCGCCGGTCGTTTCGTCCCCGACCAGGCGGCCGTCGACCACGGCCTGCGCCTGATGGCCAGGCTCGAGCGCACCACCACCCTCGCGATGGAGTGACCCCGTCCCGCTCCCGCTTCCGTTCCCGCTTCCCGCCGAGATGCCACTTCCAATGCGCCCGAAGCGTCACTCGTTGTGCGCCGAGATGCCAGTTTCAGTGGGCCGACGGGGCACTTCCGGTGCAGTGGCGGAGAGGGTGACCGGGAGGTACGTGTGGCCGCGCAGGATCCGGGTGGTACGTCGAGTTGTGCCGCGGCCTGCGGTACGGCGAGTGGTGGCGTCGGTCAGGTGCAAACCGGGGAAGCGGTCGTAGAGCATCCGGAGTGCGACCCCGGTCTCCAACCGCGCGAGGCCGGCACCGAGGCAGAAGTGCACGCCGGCGGAGAGTGACAGGTGCTGGTCGGCGTTCGGCCGCGTCGTGTCGAACAGGTGCGGATCGGTGAAGACGGCGGGGTCCCGGTTGGCTCCGGCCAGGATCACCACGACACCCTGCCCGGCGGACACGGTTCGGCCGCCGACCTCCGTGTCGACGTACGCCTGACGCAACGTCGACTGCACCGGAGGATCGAAGCGCAGCACCTCTTCGACCGCGTTCGCCCACCCGTCGGGCTCGGCGAGCAGGCGGTCCCGCTGGTCGGGGTGTGTGTCGAGTTGCACCACGGCATTGCCGATCAGATTGACGGTGGTCTCGAAGCCGGCGCCGAGCAGCAGCAGCGCCAGCGAGCGCAACTCCAGGCGGGTCAGGTGGTCGACGTCTTCGCTGGTCACGAGGGCCGAGAGGAGGTCGTCCCCCGGCGCGGCGGTGAGTCGGTCGAGGTGGATCTCGAACCAATCGTGGAGTTCACGGACCGCCACCTGCGCCCGGTGGTAGGTCGACCACGACAGGCCCGGGTCGAGGAGTACGGCGGCTCGGTTGCCGAGGTCGAGGAGGCGGGCGTGTTCGTGCTCGGGAATGCCGAGCAGGTCGGCGATCACGGCGACGGGGAGCCAGGAGGCGTAGGCGTCGACCAGATCGATCTCGCGGGCGCCGTCGACAACGAGTCGGTGGAGCAGGCGGTCGGCCACCTCGACCACGCGGTCCTCCAACCGGGAGACCGCACGGGAGGTGAAGGCCCGCGAGACCAGGCGCCTGATCCGGTTGTGGTCAGGCGGGTCGAGCGCCAGCAGGGACGGCGGCTCGATCGGCCCGGGCACGTCGGTGTCGGAGAGGCGGAGCACCAACCGTCGCGCAGGTGGTGGCAGGTGGCCGAGCCCTCCTGCCACCCCGAAGTCGTCGCTGCGCAGGATCGCATTGGCACAGGCATGGTCGACCGTGCCGGTGATCAGTGAGCCCCGGTGCACCGGACCGGACGTCCGGATCCGTTCGAAGGTGGGGAACGGATCCGCGGCGACCGCGTCGTCGACCAGAAGGCCAGCGATCAGGTCGCCGCGTCGGGCTGCGCGGCGCAGGAAGTGGCGAGAGACGCCGTGGTCGAAGGCCCAGAGCGTCCAGTTGCGCAACGCCCGAGTGCGGTCAGGCCGGGACACGCAGGAGCTCCGGGTCGCCGGTGACTCCGGTCGATCGGAGCACTCGCAGGACGGCCAGATGACGCTGGGTGAGGTCCCGGTGGGTCTCCTCCCAGTCCTCCTGGTGGAGGTTGGGGTCGAGCTGGGCCTGACGAGCCAGCCTGACTCGGTAGGCCAGAGCGGCCCGCAGTCCGTCGGCGTCACCGAACACCTCGTCGTACTCCTCGCGCCACGGCAGTTGGTCGTCGTTGCGACGGGCGATGACCTCCTCGACCTCGCGCAGCAACTGCAAGCGGTGGTGGGTCTCCTGCCAGGTCATGGTCCGTCCCCTTCGTCGGGCGGGTGTCGCCCGGTCGGGCGACGTGATGCCAACGACGCTATGCCGCGAGTGGGCCGCGGACATCGCGCTGGGGGAGGTACTTCACCTCCTACCAGAGTAGGAGGTGCGACGGGTCCGCCCGCTCTACGCTGGGCGTATGCCTGCCCGCCTTCATCGCATCGCCTCGCAGGTGCGTGATCGGATCGAGTCGGGCGGCGTGCAACGCGGGCTGATCTATCCGTGGTGGATTGCCGTCTCCTGTGCCGTGCTGGCCACCGGTGCGGCACTGCTGGGGGTGGTGCAACGGGACCTGATCCTGGAACCGCGAGCGATGAGCTTCGCCCCGCTCCTGGTGCTCCTGCCCTATGCACTGCAGTTCGGCTCGGCGCGCTGGGTGCCATGGTGGGCCACCCTTGCTTCGGTGGCGGGCTGCTGACCGACGGTCTGGGTGGTGCCTACGACTTTGTGCCCGCAGCGTTGGCGGTGGTGGTCGCCGGGATCACCGCGACCGAAGGCCTGAGGATCGGCATGGTCAGCGCGCTGGTCGCCGTCGGGCTGGTGATCGTGACCCTCCAGTTCGAGATGGCGACGGCCTTCTACGGCCTCGAGGTGGTGGTGGGGTTCTTCGTCGGCGCGATGCTGCGTTGGCAGATGCGTGCCTTGGTCGCCGAGCAGGTTGCTCGCGACGAGGACCGGGAGCGTGCCGTGCTCGCAGAGCGACAGCGGATTGCCCGCGAGGTGCACGACCTGGTCGCGCACTCACTCAGCGTCACCATGTTGCACGTCACCGGTGCGCGTCGCGCCTTGACAGATCCCGATCCGGACCTTTCCGACGTGCTCGACGCTTTGGGTGATGCGGAGCGAATCGGCCGTCAGGCAATGGTGGAAATCCGGCGTACGGTCGGTCTGCTCGCCGAAGGTCCGGGAGCGGTCCAGACGTTGCCCGGGGCCGTCGACGTTGCCGGACTGGTCGCAGACGTCCGTTCGGCTGGCGTCGAGATATCCCTTGAC
>JBEBTI010000138.1:0-9001 GCA_040393845.1 Nocardioides daejeonensis | reverse complement strand
TTGTTCATGTTGGTCTCTTCCTCCTGGGAGCGGGGGGACTCGCGCGGTACCCGTGGGACGCCGGTCGACACCTATCTCGAACGACAAACGGGCACCGGCCGAAGCCGGTGCCCGTTCGCGCGTCCTGACCAAGACGTCAGAGGATGTCGTCCACCTTCTCGGTGACCTTGTCCTTCACGTCCTCGACCTTGTCCTTGATCGAGGCCTTGGTCTGATCGGCCTTGCCCTCGTTCTTCAGCGAGTCGTCGTCCATCGCCGCGCCCGCGGCTTCCTTGCCCCGACCGCCGAGATCCTGTGCCTTGTTCTCGATGTTGTCGCCAACACCCATGACTGCCTCCTTCTCATCGTCGGACGTGCCTCCGGTACCCGACGACTTCCCAGCCATACGCCCCCGCGCGGCATCGGCGGGGGCAAGGCGGGCGAGACCCGTGCCGGCGTCCCGACCAAGGCACTCATCCACCAGCCGAGCAACGCCTTCGCGTCCGTCTCGGCTCGCGTCGCAGGCTTCTGCCGGTCTGCCGAGCTCGCCGTGCGGTCGGGATAATAGGGTCGGTCGCGTGCGCCTGATCCTGATCCGTCATGGGCAGACTCCCCACAACGTCACCGGAGCTCTGGACACCGGCTTCCCGGGCGCCGGCCTGACCCCGCTCGGCACCGCACAGGCACGTGCAGTGCCCCGAGCGCTGCGACACGAACGGGTCGAGGGCATCTTCACCTCGCGTCTGGTTCGCACCCAGTTGACCGCCGGACCACTCTCCGATGCGCACCGTCTCGACATGCAGGTGCGCGAAGGCCTCGAAGAGGTGACCGCGGGTTCCTTGGAGATGCGGTCGGACCCCGATGCAGTGCGGACCTACATCGAGACACTGATCGGCTGGATGCACGGAGATCTGCAGCGCAGGATGCCCGGCGGCATCTCCGGCGAAGAGTTCCTCGACGGGTACGACGCAGCGCTGCGTGACATCGCCGCCGACCATGACGACGACGCCACCGTCGCGGTCTTCAGCCACGGCGCGGCGATCCGCGTCTACACCTCGCTCGCTGCCCGGCTCGACCCCGCTGAATCAACCCACCTGTGGATGCAGAACACCGGCATGGGTGTGCTCCAAGGTGATCCGGACTCCGGTTGGGAACTCACCGACTGGCACCCCGAGCCGCTCGGCGGCAACGCGCTCGAGGATCCGGACGCACACGACGTCACCGGCGAGGCAGTGGTCGACGTGGAAGCAGAGCGACGCTGACGCACCAGGGCCA
Organism: Nocardioides daejeonensis; assembly: GCA_040393845.1. Classification (GTDB taxonomy): domain Bacteria; phylum Actinomycetota; class Actinomycetes; order Propionibacteriales; family Nocardioidaceae; genus Nocardioides; species Nocardioides daejeonensis_A. Next base: position 7,747 of record JBEBTI010000138.1, on the reverse strand, counting down.
CGAGCGGACACCCGCGCGCCGCGCACGGGGACCGGGAGAGGATCTCCGAATTCTGTGGATCCAGGGCCGCCACACAGGAAATGCACAGGTGCCCCCGGCAGAGTGGGGTCATGAATCGGGCCCCCGCACTCACCCGCGCAGACGGCTCCCCGCTGCGCCTGCTGGTCGTCGACGACGAGGTCAACATCGCCGAACTGATCGCGATGGCGCTGCGCTACGAGGGCTGGCAGACATCCACAGCCCACAGCGGCTCCCAGGCCGTTGCGGCAGCCAGGGACGAGCGCCCGGACGCTGTCGTGCTCGACATGATGCTCCCTGACTTCGACGGTCTCGAGGTGCTCCGACGGATCCGCGCGCTCGACCCCGACCTGCCGGTGCTGTTCCTCACCGCTCGCGATGCGGTCGAGGACCGTGTCGCGGGCCTCACCGCTGGTGGGGACGACTACGTGACCAAGCCGTTCTCGCTGGAGGAGGTGGTCGCGCGTCTGCGCGGCCTGATGCGCCGCGCCGGCGCCCACCAGGAAGCATCGTCCTCGAAGCTCGAGGTCGGTGACCTCACCCTCGACGAGGACAGCCGGGAGGTGTTCCGTGACGGGGAGGAGATCACCCTCACGGCCACAGAGTTCGAGCTGCTCAGGTTCCTGATGCGCAATCCCCGGCGTGTGCTCAGCAAGGCGCAGATCCTGGACCGGGTGTGGAACTACGACTTCGGCGGCCAGGCCAACGTCGTCGAGCTCTACGTCTCCTACCTCCGCAAGAAGATCGACGTGGGGCGGGAACCGATGATCCACACCATGCGTGGTGCCGGCTACGTGTTGAAGCCGGCCACGCGATGACTCTCCCCCGCCGGCCGATCACCCTCACCGCACGGCTGGTTGCAGTCAGTGTCCTCCTGGTCGCGGTCGCCGCTGCAGCCATCGCGACCGTCACGACCGTGGCGATGCGCCAGCACCTCGACCAGCGGCTCGACGCCGACGTCCGCGACGCGATGCGATTCGCACTCGGCCCCGGCGTCCCGCGGCCTCACCGCGGGCCCGAGGACTTCGGGCCGGGGCAGCAGTTCGGCACCGTCCGGGCCGTGATCCCCGAGGACACGGAGCCGGCCGGTCTGGTTCTCTCCGAGGAACCCGATGCCACGGGGTCCATCTCCACCGCACTCGACGAGGACCAGTTGGACGCCCTCGCCGCACTGACCGCCTCCCCTGACGCCCACGACGTCGACCTCCCCGGATTGGGTTCCTACCGCGTGCTGGTCACCGACCTGGACGGCGGCCGGGTGGTGGCCGGCCTCCCTCGCGCCGAGATCGACGAGACGATCGCGAACCTGATCCGTCTGGAGTTGCTCGCCACGTTGATCGGTGTCCTGGCAGCAGGAGTCGTCGGCACCTACGTCGTACGCCGCCAACTCGCCCCACTGCGCGAGGTGGCCGACACGGCCCACCGTGTCATCGCGTTGCCACTCGGCAGCGGTGACATCGCTCTCGAGGAGCGGGTCCCCGATCGGCTCACCGACGGTCGCACCGAGGTCGGCCAGGTCGGCAATGCCCTGAACGCCCTGCTGGACCATGTCGAGTCATCGTTGGCGGCACGCCACCGCAGCGAGCAGCAGGTCCGCCAGTTCGTCGCGGACGCCTCCCACGAACTGCGCACTCCCTTGGCCACCATCGCGGGCCACTCCGAGCTGGCGCGTCGCCACCCCGAGGACGAGGTGGCGCTGCGCACTGCCCTGGCCAAGGTCGACGAGGAGTCCCTGCGGATGACGTCGCTGGTCGAGGACCTCCTCCTGCTGGCCCGCCTCGACGCGGGTCGGCCACTCGAGAGGAAGACCGTCGACCTGACGAGCCTGCTCCTCGAGGCCGTCGCCGACGCCCGGATTCTCGGGCCTGAGCATCGGTGGCGACTGGATCTGCCGGAGCGGGCGCTGGAGGTGCTCGGCGACGAGCAACGCCTGCACCAGGTCATCACCAACCTGCTCACCAATGCCCGCAAGCACACACCACCCGGGACCACGGTCACCGCATCAGCGGACTCTCGCGGCTTCAGCGTCCATGACGACGGCCCCGGCTTCGGCCCGGATCTCGCGGACCATGCCTTCGAGCGATTCACCCGGGGCGACCGCTCGCGGCGCCGTGACGGAGGTGTCGGGCTGGGTTTGGCCCTGGTCCACGCAATCGTCGCTGCGCTGGGAGGCGAGGTCGCCTTGGACAGCCAGCCTGGCAACACCACCGTCAGGGTGCAGCTCCCCCGGGGCTGAGAACGAAGCGCAGGGTCGGCGCGAGATCGCGCGTGGTCACCCGATGCCATCGGTTGCCGGGCAGACCCGGGGTGAGCAGCGCCAATCCGGTTCCGTACTTGGAGATCCGAGCCGGCCGGTGTCCCAGTCGCCACAGCGCGCGATCCAGGGGCCCAGCGGCACCCGGGGGTGACTTCGTCTCGACCACCAGGACCTCGCCCGCCCGGGCGCGGCCGAAGGAAGAGCTCCAGACCAGGTCGGTGTCGATGGTCGCCCGGCCAGCACCTCGGGGCAGGAGCAGCGTCGTACGGCGATAGCTGGTCCGCAACGTCGCGACCAGTCCACCGGGGTCGACCCCGGTGACACCGGCCGAGAGCAGCCGGGCGCGGATCCAGTCGCCGGCATCAGAGGTGACCTTTGCCCGGTGCGTCGCGTCGTACTCTCGGCGTTCCTTGACGGTGACGGCGCGCGCGCCGCGGGTCTTGACCTCCAACCAACACGCGCCGCTGTCGGCATAGAGCCGGGTGCGGACCTTCCACCGGCGGCGTCGTGGATGGGCGGAAGCGGCCCAGCTGTCAAGGTTGCTGGTGTCGAAGTAGGTCGACTCGTAGCGCGACCTGCGGCGACCGTCGATCTCGAGGATGCTGAGCCCGTCGAGCCCCGCCAGCAGCGGAGGAAGGGCCGCGGCCGGGACGACGTACTTGCGGTCGATGCGGGTGAGCAGCTCCGAGGTGGCGTTGAGCGCCTGGAGGTCCACCGCGGGAAGGGCGTTCAGTGTCTCCACGTCACCGGCCCCGTTCAGCGCCTGGCCTGGTCACGAACGGGCGTGGCGCGGAGACCGGCGCGGAAGGCCGTGCGCTGCACGCGTAGCGCACGTCGACGGTCGTGCAGTCATTGACGAGGTCCACCCGGAGTGCGATCGCTCGGTGGACATGGGCGTCGAGGACGAGTTCGAGTCGCTCCACGAGGGCTTCCTCGTCGGTGATGGCCGAATCGAGCACGACGATCTGCTGGCGAGCACCGCGTTGGAGCAGTGCACTGTCAGCGATGGCAACCGCTGCAATCAACAGCACCATGAGCGACAGGGCGACTCGGAGATCGTGCACGCCCAGACCGCCGAGCAGACCCAGCGCCAGAGAGACGAAGTAGTAGGCGATCTCGTGCTGACCGAGTTCGGCAGAGCGCAGCCGAATGATCGACAGGACACCGAAGAGACCGAGGCCCAGACCGATCGTCGCGGCACTGCCGTTGAGAGCAACTGTGACCGCGAGGACCCCGACGTTCACGGCGATGAACGCAGTGACGAGGTCACCGCGTCGGTGCCGCGGAAAGTAGACGGCCAGGGCGAGCACGAGGACGGCGGCGAGATCGGCGCCGGCGAGCAGATAGGTGTTCATGCGAGAGGTTCCTCCGGTCAGCGGGTGTCCGTCGAAGGATCGCCACAGCGACTGTTCCGCGGCTTCCATGTGGCTGTGAGGGGCCTGTGAAGGTCCAGGGCGTTCCGGTGCACCGACCGCTCACAGGAATCACACAAGGTGAGCCCACGTCTCAGACAGGTGGACCGACAACCATCGGTTCCCAGCAGCCGTCCACCGGCGGGCAGAACCGACGAAAGGTCGAACCATGCGATTTCGCACCCTTGGCGGGGCCAGTTCCGTGATCGCCACCCTGCTCCTCGCGGGTTGTGGCACCTCCGTGGACGGCGAGGCGGAAGCAAGCGTCAACTCCCCGACCAGTGGCACCGGAACGGCGGTGTCACCGACAACAGTGACCGACGTGACCACTGTCGCCGAGGCACTGGCCGACAACATCCCCGTCGAGAAGGGAGACACCTCCTACGACGCGTCCGATGTCGTCGACGTCACCCTGTCCGGTCTCTCCGCGACCTCCGAGAGCAACGCGGTCACCAGCGAGGATGGCACCGTCACCCTCACCGCCGGTGGGACCTACCGGCTCAGCGGCACCCTGTCCGGTCAACTGGTCGTCGACAGTGGGGGTGACGGCGTGGTGCGGCTCGTCCTCGACGGCGCGACAATCACCTCCCACAGTTCAGCCGCGATCAACGTCGTCGACGCCGCGTCGGTGGTGGTCGTGCTCAGCACGGGCAGCACCAATTCACTCACGGATGCTTCGACGTACGACGACACCTCCGAGGACGCCCCCACCGGTGCGCTCTACTCCACCGCCGACCTCACCATCGGCGGCTCCGGGTCCCTGAGCGTGACCGGCAACGCCAACAACGGCATCGTCGGCAAGGACGGGTTGGTCATCACCGGTGGAAGGATCGAGGTCACTTCTCTCGACGACGGCATCATCGGCAAGGACTACCTGGCGGTGTTCGACGGGGAGGTCACCGTCGATGCAGTCGACGACGGGATGAAGTCGGACAACACCACCGACCCCGGGGCCGGATTCCTGCTCGTCTCGGGCGGCTCACTCACGGTCAGTTCGCAGGACGACGCCCTCAAGGGCGTCCAGGTGCTCGTCTCCGGCGGAACCGTCGACGTGACCGGTTCGAACGAGGCGATGGAGGGATCGCTCATCATCGTCGACGGTGGGCAGATCGAACTGCACTCGGCCGACGACGGCATCAACGTCGCTTCGTCCGAGGACAGTGCCGCCACTGACGGCATCGGTGGTCCGCGCGGTGGCGGGGCGGAGGTGGACCCCTCGCTCCGACTGGTCATCAACGGGGGCTCCCTCGAGGTGTGGTCGAGCGGCGATGGCTTGGACTCGAATGGCACCGCGACCATCACCGGCGGCGACATCACCGTCCACGGTCCCACCACCGAGGGCAATGGCGCCTTGGACGTCAACGGCACCTTCGAGGTCACCGGAGGGACCCTCCTGGCTGTCGGAAGCGCCGGCATGATGGTCACCCCCTCCGCCGACTCGGGCCAGGGGTGGGTCGCGACCGCCCTCGACACCCCGGGCGCGTCCGGTGACGAAGTAGTCATCACCGACCAGGAAGGTGAAGTCGTCGCGACCTACACGCTCCCGAAGGGCTTTGCGTCGGTTGTCTTCTCTTCGGCAGACATCGAGCCGAGCGGCAGATACACGATCGCCGTCAACGGCATCGCGAGCACGGTCACCGCCGGCGAGTCCCCCGCTGGTGATCGGGGGCCGAGACCCCGCTGACTTGAACGCACCACCTCTGAAACCCCATTCGCAACCACAGACGAGGGAATGACATGACCGAGCAACACGACCAATCCTCCGCCGCCGCAGCACCACCCGTTCCGGGACGCCCCCGACGCTGGCGTCGCTTGGTCCCGCGCGGCCGCGCCGCCTTGGCAGCCAGCACCGTGGTGGCAAGCCTGACGTTCGGTGGCTTGGGATTCGGTGCCGGATATGCCTTCGCCGATCGGGACATCAGCCAGCTCGACAACCGCCAGCAGGTACCGCCCTTCGAACGCGGCAACAGAGACAACGGTCGCCCGGACGAGTTCGGCCTGCCCCCCGGCGGCCAGATGGGTGACCCGGAAGGCCAGTCGCGCGACTTCGACGGCGACGGCCAGCCGGACGACGGCACGTCCGACTCCGAAGATGACCCGACGCTCCGCCTCGGATGAGGGAGGCGATGCTCGACGTGCGCGCCGGGTCCACGTCGACGTGGACCGCTGCTGCCCCACGCCGTCGTGAAGGCGTGGGTGAACTCCGCTCTGTCCGCGGGTGTCCGGTCAGCTCGACGGAGGGTACGGCGACCGCGAAAGAAGGCCGGCGAGGTGTGCCGCGTTGGCTGCCAGAGTCTTGGTGGTGGCAGCGGTCTTCTCAGGTGTCGGCGACTTGTCCTTGTAGTCGATGCCCTGCATTGCTTCGCCGACCCAATAGGTCACGGCGTTCGCGGGAAGGCTGAAGCCGACATCTGAGAGTGCCTGCGCCAGCTCGGCAGTCACGTGGTGGGCACCGTCCTCATTCCCGACGACCCCGATCGCAGCGACCTTGCCATAGGTGAGCATCCGGCCTTCGTCGTCGGTCTCGGAGAGTTCGGCGTCGAGACGTTCAAGGACCATCTTGCACACCGACGACGGTTGCCCCAGCCAGATCGGAGCAACCATGACCAAGATGTCCGCAGCGAGCATCTTCTTCCGCAGCCCCGGCCACTCGTCGCCGTCGCCTTCGTCGGTGCTCACGCCGAAACGAACGTCATGGTCGACCACCCGTTCCATCTGTCCCTTCACCCCCTGTTCACGCAGGGCAGCCAGCACCTGGGACCCGAGCAGTTCCGAACTCGACTCCTGAGGAGACTTCTTCAGCGTGCAGTTGAGGACCAGACAGGTGAGTTCACTCATGCCTTACGGGTACCCCGTCCGCCCGGCTCGACACGGTGAGTCAGTCACGGGCGCGGTGCTGAACCGATGCAGGCATTGTCGTGCGACTCACGGGTGAGGAGATCACCTGGCTTGACGAGGTCGCGCGGCACGAGAATTTGTCCCGCTCGGCGATCCGCCGCAAGACCCTCAGCCTGCGTGCTGCTGAACGACGTTGAGCACGTTGCCATCCGGAGCGCGTACGAAGAAGCGAGTCACGCCCCATGCCTCAGTTGTCAGGCGATGCACGATCTCGTACCCACGCTCCTGTGCTTGACGGTAGGCGGCTTCGACGTCATCGACCATGACCGAGACGACGGGGTCCACGGGCGCAGTGGCATCGCTGGTCATCACCTGGAGCGTCGCCCTGGAATCCGGCGACGTGTGGCGGGCCACCCAGCCCAGGTTGAACTCCTCTTCGGCCAACCCGAGGTAGTCGCTGTAGAAGCTTCTGGAGGCGGGGAGGTCGGGCACGTGGAGGTCGGCGATGATCTGAGTGACGTGGATGCGCGACGGATCGGCACTCCCAGCTGGGTCGGTTTCGCTTGCGGTCTGCTCCGGTGTGGCGCCCAGGAGGTGGATCCAGCGCCGATCCTGCTGGCCGGACGAGCGCGCGAGTTCGCACACCAGCGGTTGCGGGCGGCTCGCCATTCGGCGCAGACACTCCTCGACCTGGCCCCGGTCGGCGAACCCGTGCAATCGCTCGGTGCGGGTGCGCAGCTCACCCGGCGCCTGCGCGCCGCGGAGCAGCAGGACCGTGAGCAGCGCTCGCTCGTCGGGCTCGAGGACGAGACGCTCGTCGAGGATCTGGTGGTACTTCAGTGTCCGGCGCCCGGTGTCGGACCACACGATTCGCAGCAGTCCGCGCTCCTTGAGCGACTTCGCGGTCCGCTCGACGGTCTGCTGGTCGAGATCGGTGACGGGGTCGCGGCTGCTCGTCTGGTTGCACGCCGACACCAATGCCTTTGCGGAGAGGGGATAAGTGGCGGGCACGGTCCTCTGCTTCTCCAGCAGACTGCCAAGGATCCGCTGGTCAGTCGCATCGAGGACGGGGAGTTCTCTCACGTCACAACCTTAGTTCGGCCTTGGCACGATTGCGTGTCAAAGAGCGTTTCTTCCCCGCCCGTGGCCGTGGGCAGAAACGCCCCTCGTCACGGGTCCTCACCCCAAGTATTGAACGTGCGGGCGTTGCTCATGGTGATTC
>JBEBTI010000137.1:0-9018 GCA_040393845.1 Nocardioides daejeonensis | reverse complement strand
TGAAGATCGATCTGGTCTCGATCTTCCCCGACTACTTCGCGCCGCTGGCGCTCTCGTTGCCGGGCAAGGCGCGCGACCGGGGCCTGCTCGAGGTCGGGGTGCACGACCTGCGTGCGTGGACCCACGACCGGCATCACACCACCGACGACACGCCGTACGGCGGCGGCGCCGGCATGGTGATGAAGCCGGAGCCGTGGGGAGAGGCACTCGATGCACTCGTGGGCGAAGGCACCACCGTCGTCTTCACCACCCCGAGCGGTACACCGTTCACCCAAGCGATGGCGCGCGAGCTCGCCGAGTGTGAGCACCTGGTCTTTGCCTGCGGTCGCTATGAGGGCATCGACCAACGAGTGATCGACCATGCGCGTTCGGTCGCCGACGTCCGGGAGATCTCGATCGGTGACTACGTGCTCAACGGGGGAGAGGTCGCCGCGCTGGCGATCACCGAGGCCGTCGTCCGGCTGCTGCCCGGCTTCATGGGCAACCCGGACTCACTGGTCGAGGAGTCCCACGAGGACGGGCTCCTCGAATACCCGGTCTACACCAAGCCTGCTCAGTGGCGTGAGCGCGAGGTGCCGGCGGTGCTGCTCTCCGGCAACCACGGCGCGATCGCGAGCTGGCGTCGGGAGCAGGCGGTACGACGTACGGTTGCGCGCCGCCCCGACCTGCTGCCCGCCACTGCAGTGGCCGACGAGTTGGCGATGGTGCCGGCCAGTCCCGCGGACGCTGGTGAACTGCTGACCCTGCAGCGGGCCTGCTGGATGCAGGAGGCGATCGCCAACCAGCGCTTCGACATCCCTGCGCTGCACGAGACGTTGGACGACGTACGCGCGTGGCTGGGGGACTGGTCGACCTGGGTGGCCCGAGTCGACGGCCGACTGGTCGCAGCAGTGCGCGCCCGGGGGGAGACGATCGCTGGCGAGACGGTGTGGGAGATCGGCCGGTTGATGATCGCCCCCGACCTGCAGGGGCGCGGGTTGGGCCGTGGCCTGCTCGAGTTCGTCGAGGCCGCGGCACCGGACGACGTCACGACGTACCGGCTCTTCACCGGCGGGGGGAGCGACGCCAACCTGCGGATGTATCGCAAGGCTGGCTATCACCCCGTTCCCGCCCCCGACGGCGCCGACCTGCCCGGCGGCGCCGTGGTGCTCAGCAAGGTCAGTAGACGTCCGTCGCATTCATGAACGACCACTTCGACTTGGCCTCGTCGGCGGTCAGCTTGACCGTGTGACCGAGCTCGAGTTCGGTGCCCGAGGTGAAGCCGACGTCGGTCAACTTCCCGCTGGTGTCCTGCTCGAGATAGAAGGCGGCTTCGCCGGACAGGTTGGCGCCAGGTGCTTCCCCGACGAGTTTCACCCCGGCCACCAGACGGCTCGACTTGATCCAGCCCTGGGGATTGAAGTCGAACTCCACCTTGGCGAAGGCGGCCAGTAGCACCGGCGGGGTGGAGAGCTCGAAGGCCACCTTCTCGCAGTTGACCTTCATGGTGGCGATGAGGATCGATGCCTCCAACGCCCACGGCTTCATCGAGTCGCTGCACAGTGGCGGCTCCTCGCCCTCGACCTTGGTCTCCGTGGACGCGCCTGCGGGCATCGGCTCGGGGTTGGTGCAGGTGCCGCGGGGCGGCAGGCCCTCGGCGCTGTAGTTGAAGCCGCTGAGTCGCTCAGAGACTTCGCGCAGGTCGCTGACGATGGCGCTCGCCCAGAAGTTCATCTCGAGCTCCATCAGCACGCCGGCGAGCTCGTGGGCGACCGGGTCGCTCAGGTTGCCCCGGAGGCCGGTCCAGGTCGGCCACGCCATCTCGTGGTAGGCGATGATCGCTTGGCGGAAGGCCGACTCTCGCTGGGACCAGACCTCGCTGAACTGGCGGTGCTGGCCACAGTTGGTCGGCGGCTCGTCGATGTTGCACCACGGGTGTTGGTCGAACATCCCCGGCTTGCACAGGCCGGTGCGCCCTGACTCGGACCAGACGTCCCTCAGCTCTTCGTACAGTGCGAGCACGTCCTTGCTGGCAGTCTGGTTCATCCGCTTGAGCACGGCGTGGATCCGTCGCTCCTCAGCCGGATGCATGGACTTCTTGCGCTCTCGAAGTTCGGCCTCGAGTTGGAGGCGGCGTCCGAACAGCCAGTTGTAGTGCTCGTCGAGCGCGTCTTCGTCTGCTCCGATGATGCCGTCGCGCCCGCCCAGACCGATCAGGCGCTCCATTGTGCTCGGGATGTCGAACAGGGCGAGCTCGCCAGCCACGGCCTGCGACATGTCGAAGGCGCGGTCGGGGTCGGTCTGGGTGTAGTCGTCGCCCACCACCACCTCGTCGGGTTCTGTGGAGGTGCGGTAGGCCTCCCGCATCTGCGTGAGCGCCTCGTCGTGTTGCTTGGCACACGACAGGATCGCGCCGAGTTCACGTCGGAGCAGCGGGTTCTCGGGTTGCAACCGAATCGCGGTGCGCAGGCTGCTCTCGGCCTTGCTGAAGTTGCTCATCTGGGCCCATGCGTGACCGAGATTGTTGAGACGTGCCGCCTCGGTGGCGAGACCGCCGCTGGTGTTGGGCGACAACCCTGCGGCCTTCTGGGCAAGGGCAACAGCCCACTCAGGCTTGCGGATCATGTTGGCCGTCATGGCTGCGTTGCTGAGATGGCGGGCATCCTTCGGTGCCAGTCGATGTCCGGCGACGGCGGCGGCCATCATCGCCCCGACCCGGTTGTCCAGATATGCCTGTGCGAAGACCTTGTGCGCTCCGGCAGACGTCTTGAGTTCGGGTGCGGAGTTCCACATCGCCTTCTTGCCGGGAAGGAACTGCCCTTCGACCCATGCGTCGACCTGCTTCAGGACGTCGGCGTACGACGGGATCGCCCGGGCCGGACCCGGCATGCACAGCACGATCAGGTCTTCACCGTCCTGGGGCAGGTCACCACCCGAGGAGAAGATCTCGACGTCGTGGTCGAGGTTGGGCAGGTTGTCGGGGGAGTTCTTCACCACCTCTACAGAGGTCGACAGTCGGTCACTGACGCCGTCGCCGGTGAGGTTGGCGCGGATCTCGAGCTGCGCGGCCGCGTCGGGTGCTTGCCAGCGCACCATGACGGTGCGCCGGTCAGCGGCGAGCACGGTGTCGAGGTCGATGCGTGCTGTGCCGTTGCGGATCTCGACGTCACCTGCGCGCCGGACCTGGTTGCCCTTGGCAGGGGCGGTGATGACCAGGACGCCATTGGCGACGGCCGAGACGTCGATGGTGAACTCGAAGACCGAGCCTGCGTAGACCTGGGCCGGCGCAGCGAGGGTCGCCGCCTTCCCGCTCGTGTGGGCGGAGGCCCGGACCTGCACCTTCTTGGTGGCAGTCTGCTGCTTCTGCCCCTGGTGCTTGCTGGCGACTGCCCGGACGGTCTGACTGCCCGCCTTGAGCTTCTTGGTCCTGAGTGCAGCCTTGCCCGCCTTGTCGGTCTTGGCGGCGCCGAGCTTCTTCCACTTCTTGCCGTTCTTGACGGAGAAGATGACCGTCCGGCCCTTCGCCCTCGGCTTGACCGTGGCGGTGAGCGTGGTCGTCCGTCCGGCCACCGGTGTGCCGGCGACGGCGAGCTGCACCGATCCGGCGGCATGGGCCGGAGAGGTGAGGGTGAATGCTGCGCACACGGTGGTGATCAGCAGGAGGGCGGCGGCGTACGCCGTATGGCGGGCGAAGCGGTGCATGGAGGGCCCCAATTGATCGGTGGCGGAGAGGATCGGTGGTTTCACAGCAGATAGCCCTCGTACCAGTTCATGAACGAGATCTTCACCTTGTCGTCGAAGGTCTTCAGGCTGACCGGTCCTGCCGATGGCTCGAACTCCTGGCCCATCACCCAGCCGAAGTCGCTGACCTGCCCCATGGAGTCGAACTCGACGTAGATCGCGGACTCGAAGGAGTAGCCGAGCGCGCCCAGCTTGCTGCCCAGGCTGGTGGTGGCCTTTGTGAAGCCCTCGGCGTTGAAGCCGGCCTCGAGCTTGGCAAAACCCTGCAACAGCTTGCCCGAGGTGGCCTCGATGCTGAACGCCTCGCAGGTGACCTTGAGCTTGGCCACCTTGATGTCGACGCTGAGGCCCCAGGGCTTGATCGCATCAGAACAGGCGGCTGCGTCCTCGCCGGAGTCCTTGTTGGTGTAGCGGTCGGAGGGATCCGGTGGGGTCGGGACCGTACAGGTTGCTTCGGACGTCGGGAGGTCGACGGCACTCCGGTTGAACGTGCCGAAGCGCTGTGACGCCTCGGCGACTCCCGAGACAAGGGAGTCCATGTGGAGCAGCCAGACGTTCTTGATTGCGATGCCCGCGAGCTCGTGTGCGATGGGGTCGCTGATGTTGCCCTGCACGCCGGTCCACACGGGCTGCGCAACGGCGTGGAAGTTGAGCACCGCGTCGAGGTAGGCGTTGCCTCTCGCGCGCCAGAACAGGAACAGCTGGTTGTGCTGGGCACAACTGAAGTCCTTCGCCGCGGAGTCGACGTTGCACCATGGGTGGGTGCGCATCGTGTCGAAGCAGGTGTCGCGCCACTCTCCGGCTGCCTCCATCATGGCTTGATAGGCGTCGTGGACCTCCCGCGTGGCATCTGGTCGGCCAGCACTGGCCACCAGTGCCCGTTGGCGTCGGGCGACCGCTGGCTGCTCGGTCATCAGCGCCTGCATCCACCGGGGGCGCAGGACCCACTCGCGATTGCGCAGTTCATCGCGCGCGGTCTTGATCTTGGCCAACTCCACGCCGAGCAGACCGTTCTGGCCGTTGAGCCCGATCAGGGTCTCGAACGACACTGGCAGCCGCATCAGTTCGAGCTTGCCGGCGTTGCCGGGAGTCATGTCATAGATGCGGTCGGCGTCGGGCCAGGTCAACTCGAGGGCCTCGCTCTCGACCTCGTCGGGCGTGTGGGCGTCATCCCGATAGGCCTGGCGCAGGTGCTCCAGGGCTTCTTCCTTGCGGCCTGCGCACACCAGCAGGGTGGCGAGCTGGCGGTGCAGGAGGGGATTCTCCGGATCCACGGCGAGTGCCTCCTGCGTCAGTGCCACCGCCTGCGCCCAGTCTGCACGCAGCGCGTGGGCATTGCCGAGGTTGTTGAGGCGTATTGCATCGTGCGGCATGCCGTGCCCGGGAGCGACGGGCTTTCCAGCGGCCGCGAGCAGGAAGGCGATCGCCCATCCCGGTCGTTCGAGCATGTTGGCGGTCAGGCCGGCGTTGGTGAGGTGGCGTGCGTCGTCGGGGGCGAGTTCGTGGCCGCGGAGCGCGAAGGCCATCATCGCGCCGGGGCGGTCGTCAGCGTGAGCCGCGGCGAAGGCCTCCAGCAGCGCTTCGGGGTCGTCGTACGCCGGGTCCTTGGTCCAGTCGCCCTGACCTGGGACGAGCTGGGTCTGCACCCACGTCTTGGCCCGCGTCAGTGCCGTCTTGAAGGTGGGTACGGCGCCGCTGCTCACGGGGTCACAACTGGCGTTGAGCTGCTCGGGATCGGACGGTAGGTGGATGCCGCCCGTGAAGATCTTGAGGTTGGCGCGGTCCATCGGTGCGCTGTCGGGATGGTCGTTGACCACGAGGATCTTGGCGTCGGTGGTGTCGGTGACGCCGCCGCTGGCGGTGAGTCGCGCCTTCACACTGAGGGTGGTGGGCGAGGCGGGCGCCTTCCAGCGGAGCGTGACCTGCGTGGGGGTGTCTTCCTTGATGTCGCCGAGGTCGACGGTTGCCTTGCCGTTCGTGAGGCGTACGTCGTCGGGTGGGGTGATCTGGCTGCCCTTGGTGGGGGCGGTGAGCGTCAACTGCGCGCCCGTCAGTGCGCGCTTGGTGTTGACCTCGATGGTCATCTCGAAGGTGGAGCCGGTGGCGGTGCGTTCGGGGGCGATGATCTGGTGGTGGTCGCCGACGCGGTTGCCGGTGTCGGTGGGGACGGTGGTGGTGCCGTTCTTCTTGACGGTGATCTTCTTGGTGCGGGTCTGTTGCTTCTGGCCCTTGTGTTTGGATGCGACGACGCGGAGGGTCTGTTTGCCGGCCTTGAGCTTCTTGGTGTTGAGGGTCGCCTTGCCCGATCTCTTGGTCTTGGCTGTGCCGAGTTTCTTCCACTTCTTGCCGTGCTTGACGGAGAAGACGACGGTGCGGCCCTTGGCCTTGGGCTTCACGGTGGCGGTGAGTTTGGTCTTCTGCCCTGCGACCGGCGTGCCGGCAACGGTGAGTTTCACCGACCCGGCGGCATGGGCCGGCGTACTCAGTGTCAGAGCGGCGAGCAATGGCGCCAGCAGTGCCAGCGTCGCCACCAGGGCAGTCGGGGGGACGGCAGAGCGGCCAGGACGCTGGCTCATGGGTGAAGCTCCTCGAGAAGTGTGTCCGCGGTCGGGACGGAAGTGGCGGGTGTGCCGTGCCTTGCATTCTGTGAGGAGGCCGGCGGCTTGGACATGACCAATGCGGGCCAGCGCACTTGGGACTGGCGTCAACCCTTCGGATGACGACGAGCACGACTCCCGTCAGCGTTTTGGCTGAGTCTGAGCGGGTGTGGCAAACTTCCTCCTTGGTCCAGTCGGCCGAAGGCTGCCCGGAGGAACACACCGGGATCTTGCTCATCGCACCTGCCACAGGGGGAGCGGTGACGACCGGCTGCCGGGCATGTCCGGGGCTGGACCACCCGCAAGCACCAACATCAACCGCGGCTGACCTGTGGCGAGTTGCGAGGAGAAACCATGACCAACGTCATCGACCAGATCAACGCCGGCGCCAAGCGCGACGACGTCCCCGACTTCCGCGCGGGCGACACCGTCAAGGTGCACGTGAAGGTCATCGAAGGCTCGCGCTCGCGTGTGCAGGTCTTCCAGGGCATCGTGATCCGGGTCCACGGCTCGGGCATCGGCCGCACCTTCACCGTCCGCAAGGTCTCCTTCGGCGTCGGCGTCGAGCGCACCTTCCCGCTGAACTCCCCGATCTTCGAGAAGGTCGAGGTCGTGACCCGCGGTGACGTGCGTCGCGCCAAGCTCTACTACCTGCGCAACCTGCGCGGCAAGGCTGCGAAGATCAAGGAGCGCCGCGAGGCCTGAGCACGACGCCGACCAGCCACTGGTTAGGCTCTGCCGCGTGACAACTGACGACCGCGACGCCCTCCCCGCGGAGGATGGGAACCAGGTTCCCGCACCCGCACCGACGGAGGCGTCGCGGTCTTCGCGTTCTCCCAAGCGAAAGCGCAGGCAGTTGCCGGTGTGGCAGGAGTCGATCCTGCTGCTGGTCTTCGCGCTGGTGCTGGCGGTGGTGATCAAGGCGTTCTTCGTGCAGGCGTTCTACATCCCGTCGGAGTCGATGGAGCCCGGGCTGATCAAGAACGACCGGATCCTCGTGCAGAAGGTCTCCTACTGGGGCGGTGACACTCCCGAGCGTGGTGACGTCATCGTCTTCAAGGACCCCGACGAGTGGCTGCCGGCCGAGGATTCGGCCGAGCCGGCCAACATCGTCGCGAAGGTGCTCACCAAGGTCGGTCTCTATCCGACCGGTGGCCACCTCGTGAAGCGGGTGATCGGTACGCCGGGTGACACCGTCGTGTGCTGCGACGACGACGGACGCCTCTCGGTCAACGGCGAGCCGCTCGACGAGGCTGACTACGTCAAGGACACCGGTCAGGACTGTGCGGCGCCGATGATCGGATGCAAGCTACCGCGCACCGTGATCCCTGACGGCTACCTCCTCGTGATGGGGGACAACCGCAACCACAGTGCCGACTCCACCGCGCACATGTGCCGCAACCCGAAGGCCCAGCAGTGCCCGCCGACCCGTGGGTTGGTGCCGGTCGAGAACGTGGTCGGCAAGGTGTGGGCGCTGATCTGGCCGAGCAGTCGGTGGGACCGGCTGACCCGGCCGGCCACGTTCGAGGACATTCCGGACCCGCAATGAGTCCGGTGCCTCCGCCCACCCTGCGCTTCGAACGCGGACTCCTGCGCGAGGGTCACACATTGTTGGCGTGCGTCGACGAAGTCGGTCGCGGAGCGTTGAGCGGCCCCGTCACCCTCGGCGTGGTCGTGATCGACCTGAGCACCCGTACGGCGCCCCGCGGCGTACGCGACAGCAAGCTGCTGACACCGGAAGCGCGGGTGCGGCTGGCGCCGCGGGTGCGGCGCTGGGCGGTTGCACACGGCGTGGGGCACGCGTCTGCAGCCGAGATCGACGCGGTCGGCCTGATGGCAGCCATGCGGCTGGCCGGGCAGCGCGCGCTGGCGCAGTCGGGCGTCGTACCGGACCTGGTCCTGCTCGACGGCAACCACGACTATCTGTCGTCGCCGGCCCAGTTGGACCTGCTCGAGGCCGAGCCGGTCGAGTGGGGACCGATTCCGCCGGTGCGCACCGCGATCAAGGCCGACATGCGTTGTGCCGGTGTCGCGGCCGCCAGCATCCTGGCGAAGACCGAGCGGGACGCGATCATGGTCGATCTGCACGTCGAGTGCCCCGAGTACGGCTGGGCGCAGAACAAGGGCTATTCCGCGCCTGAGCACTTCGCCGCGTTGGCGACGCACGGACCGTCGATCCACCACCGCCGTTCGTGGAGCCTGCCCGGGATTATGGTTGCTCCACCTGACCACCGCATCGAGGAGAACGCGTGAGTGCCGAGGATCTCGAGAAGTATGAGACCGAGATGGAGCTCAACCTCTACCGCGAGTACCGCGACGTGGTGGGAATCTTCAAGTACGTCGTCGAGACCGACCGACGGTTCTACCTCTGCAACCAGGTGGACGTGAAGGCACGCACCGAGCAGGGCGACGTCTTCTTCGAGGTCTCGATGGCGGATGCCTGGGTGTGGGACATGTACCGGCCGGCGCGTTTCGCCAAGAACGTCAAGGTGCTCACCTTCAAGGACGTCAACGTCGAAGAGCTCGCACCCCCCGAGATCGATCTCCCCAAGTCCTGACGCCGCCCAGCCTGACCGCGCTGGAGTCCGGTTCGGAGGGCTGGGACGTCGTACTCGAACTGGAAGCAGGCAACCCGATCGGCTCGGTGCAGGTGGGCGCGCACGGCACGGTTGATCTCGATCTCGCAGCGTTTGTCTGACGC
>JBEBTI010000136.1:0-9022 GCA_040393845.1 Nocardioides daejeonensis | reverse complement strand
TCGTCGTACTGCCCGGTCGCCACCAGGTGGGTGCGGCGGGCGAGGAGTTCGACGTACGACGTGTGCGGCTCGGGCGCCGTCGGCACCTCCCACGGCGACTGGCACAGGAGACGGGCGTCGTTGAGCATGGCCGCCACCCAGCCGTCGGAGTCCGGGAGCGGCAACCCCATCGCCGCGACCTCGTCACAGAGCTCACGTGCCTCACCGGCTCGACCGGTGAGGCAGAGGTGACGGACCTGGACGATCAGGGCCGGGCCCCAGAACTCGAGGTGGCTCAACGGCGACGGCGTGGCCAGCCGCAGTTCCTCGGCGCGGTCGAGGTCGAGGGCGTCGACGGCGCCGATGTAATCGACCAGGGTCACGGTGTGGTCGACCAGCTGCTCGACCCAACTCGCCGTACGCGGCTGCTGCCGGGCCCGCTCGGCACACGCCGCCGCCTGCTGGAGATCCCCAGCGATCGCATGGGTGAGCGCCAACTTGGCCGCGCCCTCGCGCTCCACGAACGGGAACCGGGCCGGTCGGCGACTGTTCTGGGCTTCGAGGAAGTTGATCCGCGCGGTGACAAGGTCGCCGGCCAGCAGCGCGGTGATCCCGACCTGGATCATCCACACAGCCATCGAACCCTCGCTGGTGTCGACCAACTGTCCCCGCACCTGCCGCGCCAACCGGGCGCCTTCGGGGACCAGCTCCATCGCAGCTGCCGGACGACCCGCCGTCCGCAGTTGTCCACCGCGGCGGCCCAGCTCGGCCAGCCGCCGCTCCGGATCGTTACCCGGCGGCGGCGCCGTGGCCGGATCGGCGAGGGTCGTGCCAACGAGCTGATTGAGATAGGTGGCGTTGGCAAACCGGTCGAACGCGCTGGCCGGCAACGAGAGCAGCAGGTTCTTGAGATCGCTGGGGTCGATCGCAAACCAGACCTCCAACCAGTGCTGGTCGAGGACGGTGACCGCCTCGGCAACCTCGCCTGCGCCGAGGGAAGCCATGAACGCCTTCGTGGCGGGCGTCGGCTCGAAGAGCACATCGCTCAGGTCAGCCCGCATGTCTCCCCTGCGTCTTGGATGTCAATGGCTGCGTTGGCATGAGGTTACGGGATGCACAACCGCCACGGACCCGGTTGCAGCGATCGCACCCATGAAGCACGCCGTACGCGGTGAACGCGCGCCGACGCGGACGCCGATGTTGCGGCGCAGTCGCCTCAGCGGGGCAACCGCGCAAGCTGACGTGACTGCGCCACCAGGCGACCGGTCGAATCCCAGACCTCACAGTCTTCTTCGAACATCCCGCCCGCGACGTTGCGGGTCGCGTGGCGCACCATCATCCAGCCCGGCGCCGGGTTGGCCCGCACGTGCACGGTGAGTTCGAGAGTCGGCGCCCAACCGGGGCGTCCGAGGTCGAAGGTGACCGGCGGCAGGGCATCGACGGTGAACAGCAACGACAGCGCGTCGGGCTCGCGCCCCTCCGGCAGCCGGAACCAGCCCTGGATCACGCCCTCACCACTCGGCGCACCGACCGCCCACCCGGCGTACGCCGGATCGAGGTGCAACTGCTGGCGCTCCATGATCGGCGCGATCTTGCGCAGCTCCGGCGGCGCTGCGGTGGTCGGGAAGCACTCCTCGACCGGAGGCAGCTGCGGGGGCTGCGCGGTCGTCTCCACGCCGACCGGCAGAGCCGAGAGGTCGCCGTACGTCGCCAAGGCAGTGATGCGGGCCTGCCCACCTTGCTCGAGGTCGCCGGCCAGGGTCACCGTGCTGCCGCCACGGCGTACGACGCGGGTGCGGAGCGTGGCCTCGCCGGCGTCGGCCGCGGAGACGTAGTAGACGCTGATCGACAACGGGTCCGGACGGTCCGGAACGGTTTCGCGCAACGCGCGGCCGAGCACCGACAGCAGGTAGCCGCCGTTCAAGGCGCCACCGACCGACCAGTGGCCCCGGAGGTCCGCGGTGAACTCCCCCGCCATGTCGGTGACTCGGACGGGCGTGACCACCGTGTCCCGATCGAACTCCGCCATCTGGGTGCTCTCGTGGCTCTCCTGCGTCATGGCGGCGATCCTACGATCGCGACTCTCTTGCTGCTGTCGTACGTCGCTCGATTTTGTTTGTGTCATGCATGTGATCGGGGATGTCGGTGACGTCTGGGAGAATCGAAGCACCCCTTCCGTGCCTGTGTTTCGGAGGGATGAAAACCTGCGTTGACCTGCGGAAATGTCTTGATCTTGTCGGTGCCGTGCAGTAGTATTGGAATACACGTTCATCTCTCCACTGAGACCTCTCGGGTCAGTCACGGAGGACCACATGACGGCACATCCACTGTCGGCGCATCCACTCGTTGCCGGCGTCCGCGCGCTTCTGGCTGAAGCCGGCTCGCTCGGCGAACTCGACCCGGCCTACTTGCGCGACGAGGAGCGGCAGGAGTTGCTCATGTTGCTGCCGGCGGTCGAGACCTTGGTCAGTCGACTGTCGATGCAGTTCCTGCATTCGTGCCACGGCGTGGCTGATGCGGACGGATTCCGCGACGTCGCCAACTGGGCCGCACGGCGGACCAGACAGGCTGCCGGCCCACTGCGCGCAGACATCAAGCTCGCCGCGTCACTGCAGGAGCGCTGGCAGCAGACCGGCGCCGCAGTGGCCTCCGCCGAGATCAACATGGGCCAGGCACGTGCAATCACGCATGCACTCGACGCACTGGTCGACGCCGACGCCGAGCTGCGCCACGACGGCGCGCAGGGCGTGCCGTCCGAGGTGTTCCTGCAGGCCGAGAAGAAGCTGCTGAGTCTGGCCGAGGAGTTCGGGCCCCGCGAGCTCCGCCGACTCGGCGCGGGCATCCTCGCCGTGGTCGCGCCCGACGTGGCCGACCGCCACGAACAGGCCGCGCTCGAGCGCGCCGAACGACGTGCTGCCACCACCACCCGCCTCACCTTGCGCCGCCGCGGAGACGGCACCGTTGACCTGCATGCCCGCATCAGCGAAGCCGCTGCCACCCGGCTCGAGCACCTCATCGACGCCTTCGCCTCACCTCGCACCGGCGGCAACGGGCAACCAGCACGTGGGTTCGGCGTCACCGACCCTGCCACTGGACGGCGCCTGCCTGCCGAACGCATCCGTGGCGAAGCCTTCGCCGCGCTGCTCGAGGCCGTCGATCCCGGCGCACTCCCGTCCTACGGCGGTGGGGCCACCCAGATCGTCGTGACGATCAGCTTGGAAGCCCTGCAGACCGGTCTGGGGCAAGGCACCCTCCACGACGGCACCCCGATCAGCGTCGGCCAGACCCGCCGACTCGCCTGCCAGGCCGGGATCCTGCCGGCCGTGCTCGACGGTGAGTCGGAGGTCGTCGACTTCGGTCGCTCCCGACGCTTCTTCTCCCTCGCCCAGCAACGACGACATGCACTCAAGCATCCGACCTGCCAGGCCGAAGGCTGCGACGTCCCCGCCGCCGCCTGCGAAGCCCACCACGCCGAACCCTGGTCACGAGGCGGCCCCACCGACGCCAAGTTCCTCGAGAACTTCTGCGTCCATCACCACCACCGGGTCCACGACCCCGCCTTCCACACCATCCGCAAGCCCAACGGCAAAGCCACCTTCCGCAAGATCCGACGCTGATCGGTCCCCTGCGGCTCGGCATCGGTTCCTGAGGTGCGCGCCCGCGAGCCTCGAACGGCGGACCCTGAGGTGCGAGCCCGCAAGCTTCGAAGGGGCGGCGGACCACACGCATGCTCCCCGCGCGTGACTCACGCCGCTCCGAAGCGTTGAACCGGAAGAAGCCGACCGACAAGAGGCGAGGGCCTACCGGGGCACCTGACCTGCGGTGTGGCCACGGGACGAAGGACAAGCAATGCGGGTACGACGACTGCTGCCGGCGGCGACTCTGGTCGCTGCGGCGCTGGTGACAGGACATCTGAGCACGGTCCATGCAGCCGCGCCGGACAGTGCCGCACCTCGCACCGCTGCCACCGCCCCGTCGTACGCCACTGCAGCTGCCGCGGCCTCCTCAACGGTGACCGCACGGAAGTCCGCCCCCGGAAAGGCCAAGAACAACAAGAAGCGCAAGATCGTCGAATACGTCGCCCTCGGCGACTCGTGGTCGGCGGACACGCTGCTGCTCGACCAGCGCGGACTCCCTGACAAGACGCACGCGCCCATCGACTGCGGCCAGTCGAAGGTCAACTACCCCAAGTTGTTGGCCAAGAAGCTGGGAGTCAAGCGGTTCCGCGACGCGACCTGCGGGTCGGCGACGACCGAACACTTCCGCAACCCCCAGACAGGGTTGCCGATCGGCGGCACCAATCCGCCCCAGTTCGATCGACTGACCAAGCGCACCGACCTGGTCACGATCGGCATCGGAGGCAACGACGCCGGCGTGGCCGCCTCCGCGTTCGACTGCCTGTCAGTGCTGCCGATGGTGCTCCCCGGCACCGCTGCGTTCCCGGAGCTGCCGCCGCTGCCGTTGCCCCTGGTCGGCACCAAGCTGCCGCTCGGTGGGTGCGAGGCCTACTACACCGACGGTGGTGTCGACCTGATTGCCGAAGCAGTCAAGGCTTCTCTTCCCAAGGTGGTGCGGGCGATCAAGGACGTGAAGAAGCGGTCGCCGAAGGCACGGATCATCCTGGTCGACTACCTTGCCGCCGTACCGCCCACCGGATGCTGGCCGCTGGTGCCGATCACCGACGACGACATGGCCTACCTGCACAAGAACTTCCTCCGGCTCAACAAGATGCTCCGCAAGGCGGCGAAGAAGACGAAGATCGAACTCGCCGACACCTACACCCCCACGCTCGGCCACGATGTGTGCCAGGGACCGAAGGTGCGGTATGCCGAAGCGCTCGGCCTGTCCTTCAACGACATCGCTGTCGTGATCCCCGCGCACCCCAATGCGGCCGGCGCGCGGGCGCAGTACCGGGCGGTGTTGAAGCAGGTACGCCGCGGTCGGTGAGCGGCGAGGCTGGTGGTTGAGCGACGACGAAGGAGCGTGTCGAAACCGTCCGCAAGGCTTGCTCGGCCAGCGACGTCAGTAGCCGGTGGCCCCGTCCAGACGCTCGCGAATCAGGTCCATGTGGCCGAGGTGGCGAGCGTACTCCTCGATCATGTGCAGCAGCACCCAACGCAGGTTGACCGCCTTGCCGTGGCGCAGCCCCGGCAGCGGCGCGTCGAGGTCGGTGATCGCGGCGGCGAGGCCGCGGGAGCGCTCGACCTCCGCGACGTACCCGTCGTAGTCATCCCAAAGAGTCGCGGGTGACGGGTCGTCGAGGTCGCCGTTGAAGCTCTTCTCCGTGTAGTGCAAGGGTTCTGGGAGTCCGGTGGCGATCTTGGCAAACCAGTACTGCTCGACAAACCGGAAGTGCCGCACCAACCCGGCGAGCGACAACGTCGATGGTCCCAACGGCCGGGCACACATCTGGTCCGCGCTCAGTCCGGCGACCTTGACCAACACCGTGTCGCGGTAGAGCTCCAGCCACCCTTCCATCGCCTCACGGTCGGGCGCCTGGTCTCCTGGATTGGCGCGGCGGCGGCCGAGTGACGGCGTACGACGTGGGTCGTCGCGACGGGCGCGCCAGTCGTCGGCGAGCACGGCGAAGACCCAGGTGTCGGTCCATTCGCCCTTGCTGAACCAGTGCTGTCGATGTGTGGCCTCGAGGGTCATCCCGACGCGGTGGGCGAGGCGCGCCGAGGATGTATTGCGCGGATCCATCTGCGCCGCGACCCGGTGCATCCCGACGTCAAACATGAGGTCGAGGAGTGCCGCGACCGCCTCGGTGGCCAACCCCTGACCCGAGTGGTCGGGATGGAGCGTCCAGCCGATCTCCCCCAGGCTGGCGGTGGAGTCGGTCGGCCACGCAGCAAGATCGCCGATCACCACGCCGTCGCGCTCGATCACGAGCGCGAGCACGTCGTCGGGGCCGCCGAGCCGCGTCGACCGCAGCCGCTTCGTCATCTGCTCCTCGGCAAACTCGCGCGTCCACGGCTCGTGCAGCAGGTGGCGTGCGACATCCTCGCGCCGTTGGTAGCCGAGCAGCGCATCGATGTCGTCCGGCCGGTGCGTGCGTAGGACCAGGCGCGAGGTCTCGATCGGGAGCGAACGCATCCCCTCACGCTACCGACTCGTGCCGGCGAATCGCGCGGGTGACTGATTGCCACCGAGTCGCAACAACTCATTTGTGCAGCAAGATGCGGCGCCCGCGCAAGGCTCGTAGCGTCGGAGGCGAGACTTGGCGAGAGGAGCCGACGATGAGCGTCCACACCCACGAACACACCCATGGCAACGAGACCCACACGCACGCGCACACCGGGCACGACCACGAGCACGTCACCCATGAGCACGAGCACACCCACGACGGCACCACCCACACCCATGCGCACAGCCATGAGGTCGGGCTGGAGGACGTGCACGACCACCCCGCCTGATCTTTGTGCTGTTCCTGCGCTGTTCGTGCCGGTAGTTCCCGGCACCAAGAGGGCAATTCCCCGGCGCACCGGGGAATTGCCCCGCCAGCGGGACGGTGCGATTCTGGGATCGTGCCCGGCAGCCCGGGCCCGGACGAGGGAGCCGTACCCGGAGCGCGACAAGACGGCCGTGAGGAGTTGTCATGGCGTGGCTCGTGCTCGTGGTCTCAGGTGCTCTGGAGGCGGTCTGGGCCACCGCCCTCGGCAAGTCGGACGGGCTCACCCGCCTCTGGCCGACGGTCACGTTTGCCGTCGCGGTGGTGGTCAGCATGGCCGGACTCGCCCACGCGATGCGCACCTTGCCGGTCGGCACGTCGTACGCCGTGTGGGTGGGGATCGGCGCCACGCTCACCGTCGCCTGGGCGATGGCGACCGGCGACGAGGCGTTCTCGGTGATCAAGGCGCTGCTGCTCGCCGGCATCGTCGGATGTGTGATCGGCCTGAAGGTCATCCACTGAGCATCCGCGATCGCGTGTCGAATGCTCAGCGCGTCCCCGGCTCGCCGACATGAAGCGGTCTCAGACCAGACCTGCTCATGGCCAGTACCTCGGGCAAGCCAACGTGACCGGGATGAAGCACGTCGTCGCGACCCGCACGGCACAGCAGTTTGCCAAGGCCCAACGCGTTTTCGTCGGTGAAGTACACCGGCCCGGGCCGCGACATGTTCAGGCGGCGCGGTCGGCACCGGCGATCAGCTCAAACCGAATCGCTGCATCAACCTGTTCCTGCGTCAGGTCGTAGAGATCCGCGAGCTCGTCACGGCCAGTGCCCGCTCGGTAATCCTCAGCAAGCGACTCAGTCCGGACATTGCGAACTGCTGGCTGTCCGAATGACCGACGTGGATCCATGACCACCTCTGGAGTGCGCAGATCTGGGCGAAGCAGGCCGGCCACCGGTCCGTCGTACTCAACTGCGGATCGGAACCGCTCTGCGGCTGGAGTGAGCAAGAGTTGCCCGTCTCGAACCACGACCAATTGCAGCCGCCTCTCCAGGCCGACGTCCTCCTGCACAACCCTCACCAGCTCGCGCCCGTCGACATCCAAGAACGGGCGGGCATTCGCCAGTGGATAGCGACCGAACTCTTCGCGCAGCTTCACGATTGCCGGTCTCATCCGCTGCACCGTCACATTCTGAGCACGAAACTCAGCCAGCATCCGCGCCTCGACCATCTCGCCCCAGGTGACTGCGTCAGAGCAGGTCGGTTGCGGCCGGAGCACCGGCTCGTAGAACCGACCGAGGCGAACGTAGCCCTCCAGCCACCGCTTCGCGGTGCCCGCGTGCAGCCCGACCAAGCGATCCACGTCTGCGTAGGAATAGATCGCGCGATCAAGGAGGGATTCGGCCATGCCGCCATCCTCGCACCCGACATCGTGACCCGCTACCGAATGGGCCGTGTCGACCGTCGTGAGCGGCCGACGCCTCGATCAAACGAACTCCCCCAGCCACCGAAGCCGAACAAGAGATCTTGCGGCCGCGCGTCGGCAATTCCCATTGAGCCATCGATCACTTGTATGAGTCAGGTGGTAGATTCCACGCCGAACGGCCGGCGCGGTGCCGGCGCACCTGACGGAAGGCAACCATGGGCGTCAACCAGCGTTCCCAGGTCGAGATGAACGACGACGAGATCAAGGCGTTCCTGGCGAGTCGTCGTACCGCCAACCTCGCCACCGTCGGCCCGGACGGACGCCCGCACGTGGTCGGGATGTGGTTTGCGCTGATCGACGACGTGATGTGGTTCGAGACCAAGGCGAAGGCGCAGAAGACGGTCAACCTGCGCCGCGACCCACGAGCCACGGTGCTTGTGGAGGACGGACTCACCTACGACACCCTCCGCGGCGTCTCCCTGGAGGGGACCTGCGAGATCATCGATGACGCAGACGCCTTGTTTGCCGTGGGTGTGAGCGTCTGGGAGCGCTACCACGGTGAATACACCGAAGAAGTGAAGCCGCTGGTGGAGACGATGCTCAACAAGCGGGTCGCGGTGCGTTTCGACGTCACTCGCACTCGCTCGTGGGACCACCGCAAGCTCGGCCTTCCCGCAATGCCGCTGGGCGGCTCTACCGCAGCGACCTACCTTTCCACCTCGACGGAACCCTGAGCGTGGGCAGGTTCGCGCTTCCCGACGAAGCACCCTCGGGCCTCAACTCGCGCGCCACCGCGCTGGTGTTGAAGTACGGCGCCAAGGCACAGGTGCGCCTGTTCAAGCTGACCAACGGACGGATCGGCTCGAAGTGGCGGATCGGCGCCGGCTTCCGCAAGCCCGTGCAGACGCTGCTGCTCGAGCACACCGGCCGCAAGTCCGGCACGCGATTCACCACTCCCCTGCTCTACCTGCGCGACGGTGCCGACCTGGTGATCGTGGCGTCCACCGGCGGGATGGCCAAGAACCCGCAGTGGTTCGCCAACCTCGTCGCCTCCCCCGACACCGTGGTGCACCTGCGCGGCGAACGGTCCCGACCGGTGCGGGCCCGGGTCGCGGGCCCCGACGAGCGCGCAGCCCTGTGGCCGCGCCTGGTGGAGCTCTACGCCGACTTCGCCAAGTACGCCGTCTGGACCGACCGCGAGATCCCCGTCGTCGTCCTCGAGCC
>JBEBTI010000135.1:0-9087 GCA_040393845.1 Nocardioides daejeonensis | reverse complement strand
TCCAGCTCTGGACCCCTGCCGGTCAGTCGCGCGGGCCCTCCCACGGATAGCCGGCCGCGACGAACGCGTCGCGGATGAGGGCGAGGTCTCCCTCCACGTCATCGGCGCAGCAGGGCGCCCGCCGCGCCACCGCCGACCGCGAAGAGCGCCAGCACCACAACCCGTCCGCCGGTGTCGAACCCGCCGACAGTGTGCTGGTCCGAATGGTCCGGTGTGGTCATGGCACGTCCTGGTGTCGGCGATGCACGTGGGACAACGATGCCTGATTCACCGCAGGTCGTACCGCGGTCAACCGCTGATCAGGGCGGCGAGCCCGTCGAGGGTGCGGTCCAGCCCGAACTCCCACGCGCGCTCCGCCGACCATGCAGTGCCGTGGGCCGAGCCGGCGGCCGTGCCCACCCGCACCGCGCGCGGGTGGGTTGCGGGGTCGAACGCCTTGGCGAGGATCGGCTCGTTGGCTGCCCACCAGTCACTGTCGCTCAGCGCGCTGTCGGTGCGGATGCGGCGCGCGTCGTGGGCGAAACGACAGTGCGCCTGCACGAAGCCCAGCAGGTGCGCGAGGGCTGCATCGATGTCGAGGTCGGAGAGTCCAGTGTGGTCGAACGCGGCGAGCTCGTGTTCGTACTTCGCCATCAGTCCCGGGCCGAGTGGCGGACGACTGAGTGCTGCCACCTCGGTGAGCCACGGGTGTGCGTCGAGGAGTTCGCGGTTGTGTTCCGCCACGGTGGTGAGGCGGCGCCGCCAACGCTCACGCCCCCAAGGCACCCGTTGCATCCGGAGATAACAGGCGTCGACCATCAGGTCGAGCAGCTCGGCCTTGCCGGGCACATAGGTGTAGACCGACATCGCAGACACCCCGACCGCGGCCGCGACGGCCCTGACCGTGACCGCGTCAAGGCCCTGCTGATCGGCGATCTCCAGTGCTGCGTCGACCACTTGCCCGACCGTCACCGATCGAGTGGGCCCCCTGCGGCGCGGCTGCTCGGCGGCGCCCCACAACAGGGCCAGAGTGCGGCTCGGTTCGCCGGTGCCGGTGCTCTTCTCGTCCACGGGAACGAACTCTGCCACGACTTCGTTGTACGTCGTATGTTGTACGCCGTACAGCGAATTGGAGGCAAGGAGTCAGCATGCAGATCACCGAGACCGCAATCTCCCTCAATGTGCCGGACGTCGAGGCGTCAGCGACTTGGTTGGCAGAGCATCTCGGCTTCAGTGAGGTGATGAGCGCAGACGGGTTTGCTTCACTCGCGCACCCGCAGGCGGGAGCGCACCTCATCTACCTCCGGGTCGGACTGCCGACCTTCCGGCCCGAGTCGGCGGCAGGTCGCGCAGACGGTCTGTTGGTCGTCTTCACCGTCGACGACATCGATGCGGAGTACGAGCGGCTGCGCGGCGCTGGAGTCGAGATCGTCACACCGATCGAGACCGAACCCTGGGGCGAGCGGTACTTCCAGATGACGGACCCCAACGGCATCGTCTACCAGCTCGTGAGCTGGGTCCACGAGCCGCCGTCGGCCTGATCGGCTCGTGGGTGGGTGAGCCGCAGTGGGTGCCTCCGGCTACCGTTTCGTCACATCAGCCCGACTCACCCAGGAGTAGCCGTGGACCTGTTCGACATCGATGACACCTCGACCGTCAGCCGTGAGGAGGCCGCGAAGCGGCTGCACGCCCTCGCCGACTCGCTCGCGCGTCACAACTCGGTCGAGTTCGTGCGCAACGGCAATCGGATCACCGTCGACGTGCCCGACCAGGTGAAGCTCAAGGTCGAGGTGGAGTTGGGCGAGGAGAACGAGTTGGAGATCGAACTCACCTGGTGACTCCTCGCGGTGCGGCGGCAACCCCTCCGGTGGGTTGCCGCCGTCACCTCGCACCCCTCGGTCAGTCCTCGGGAAGCGCCGCGAAGGCGGCCTTTGTTTCGTTGTACCAACCGAGTGACTTCTTCGGGTGCAACCAGCGGTACTTCATCTCCTGACGCGCCTGCTGGTGCGCCTCGTCGCCCGACTTCACGGCCTCCTTGAGGTGCTTGTCCTGGGCGTTGATCACGTCGTCAGCGCTCTCACCGTGGTGCGGGAGGTCGCACGGTCCGCCCAGTTGGCTGCAGGTCATCGTCTTCACGTCGGTTCCTCTCGTGTGCGGGATCGGTTCCCGGTCTCTGCCTTCATGACGTACGGCGCGACGCAGATGTGACCGCCCTCCGCCTCAGTTGCCACGCCGGTCGGCCCCCTTGCGGCGCGCCACCACGGCGAGCACCTCGCTCGCGGACCGGAAGTCGATGCGGTGCACGACGCCGGCGGAGACCGTGAAGTCGAAGACCACCCGTGCCGTGCCCTTGTCGAACCACGCCGACCCAGGCCGTTCGCCGACGTACACCGGCAGCGCGGCGTGGGCTGCGCCGTTGAAGAAGGTGGCGATCTCCCGGCGTCCGTCGATCCGTTCCGGCGTCCCGACGAGCACCGCCGCCGCATCGCCGGCCACCACGGCGTCCGGGGCCAGCAGCTGCACCAGGCGCGAGAAGTCGCCCTCGCGAGCTGCCGCCATGAAGGCGTCCACGACCTCCCAGTCGGCCAGCGCGTCCTCGGGCCGCGGCTGGACGACCTTGGCCCGGCCGCGCGAGGCGAGCTTGCGGGCGGCAGCGGGGGACACCTCGAGCAAGGTGGCGATCGTGGTGAACTCGAAGCCGAAGCTGTCGTGCAGGACGAAGGCGACCCGCTCGTTGGGAGTCAGCCGGTCGAGCACCACCTGGAGAGCGATGCCGACGGTGTCGGCCAGGGCGACGTCGTCTGCCGGGTCGGCCACCGTCGCTGTCGGCTCCACCTCTGCCTCGGGCACTGGCGTGCGCCTGCGCAGTCGGTCGAGGCAGAGCCGGGTCGTCACCGTCGTCAACCACGCCGGCAGGTTGTCGATCGGGGTCTGCGTGCCGTGCCACCGCAACCACGCCTGCTGAGCGATGTCCTCCGCCTCGGCGGCGTCACCGAGCACCCGTGTCGCCAGGCCCACCAGCCGTGGTCGTTCGGCTTCGAAGATCTCGGTGGAGTTCATGCCCTCACCCTTCCATGTCGTCGGATCACACCGGTACGACGTGGCAGAGCGGCGGAGTGTGACAAACCGGGGCAGCGGCCCCGTTCCGTCAGGTGGTGGCCACCTCTGCTTCCGAGCGCAGGATGCAGAACTCGTTGCCCTCGGGGTCGGCAAGGACAACCCAGCCGGTGCCCGGTCCGTGCTCTCCGCGGAGGTCTGCCACCTCAGTGGCCCCGAGCGCCTTGACGCGTTCGATCTCTTCGTGCGGGTGCCGGTGCGTGGCCGCAGGTCGAAGTGCACGCGGTTCTTGACCGTCTTGGTGTCGGGAACCTCGATGAAGAGGATCCGGTGTCCTGTGTGGGGGTCCGAGATCATGCACTCCTCGTGGCCCGGCTCGTTGGCGTCGTCGGGATCCTCGACATAGCCGAGCAGTTGCCCCCAGAAGACGGAGAGGGCGTTGGCGTCGCGGCTGTCGACGGTGGTGTGCGAGACGAAGGAACTCATCCTCCACCTTGCGTGATCGACGGGCTGGGTCAGGGGCGACCGGCGGGCACAGGCGTTGGCGGACGAGATGGAGCGGGTCCGGAAGACCTGATCACAACGGCCGGACGGTCAGGGTCTGGGACACGGTGCCCAGCGGCCCCGACTCGTCGTGCAACACACAGTGTGTGATGCCGACGCCGTCGTCGTCGAACGAGACGCGGATGTCGTATCCCAGCCAGTCGCCGCCCGGCTCGCGCAACAGGTGGGCGGTGAGATCGAGATTGGGGAAGGCGACCGTCCGGGGGTCTTCGCGCACGGTCAACCCGTTGACCAGGTCGAACATGCCGACCGCTCGGGCCAACGGGCTGACCTGTTGTCCGGCCACCAACTGCTGGGTCGGCCGAGCCCACGCGACCGCACGGCCAGGTTCAGCCTGGTCACGGCGTACCTCGACCGACTTGATGAATCCGCCGGGCCACACCGCCGCGATGTCCCAGGCGGGTACGTCGTCCGGTCCCGGTACGTCGGCCCACGCGGTGCCGCGCAGGGCAGTGGTGTCGCGGGTCTGCTGGAGCCACGTGCGCATGGTCACGATGGTGCGGCCGTCGTGCCGCATGGTGGCCTCGACGAGTTCGATGGTGCGACCCGGTCGAAGGACCTCGACCTCGACCGACACCTCCTCGAGCGGCACCACGCCCCAGATGTCGAAGGCCAGGCGGGAGATGGTCAGGTGGTCGTCGCGGCGGGCGTCACGATGCTGCTCGACCACGTGGGCGATCAGGCCCAGCGACGGCGCGATGTGCTGTTCGTCGGCCTGCCACGCACCCCCGACGTGCTGGGTCGGTCGATAGGTGTGTGGTCCGGTCTGCTCGAAATACGCCATTGCTGCCTTCCTCCCACTCCTCCCTGCATTGTGCAAGAACACTGGACGGGGTCCCCAGCGGGGTGGTCGTCTTCGGCGGTGGTGAACTGCACGACACCGAGGTTCCGCTCGGACCCGACGGCACCGCAACCTTCGGCACCGGCAATCTCCCGTCCGGGACGAGCACCTTCGCGGCAGACTTCGTCGGGGCGGCGGGCTTCGCCAGTTGCAAAGGGCGCCGGTGCCGTTGGCGCGCTCGCCTCGCTGGTGGTGCCCACCTTCGTGACGTACAGCCCCGATGGAGGGACGAACGGCAGCGCGTTCCTGACCCGGATGCCGGCGATCATCTTCTGAGCAGCGGCAGGCGTGTGGGGGAGGCACGCGGGTGCCACACTGAACGGCATGGCGGGTGCGACGCGACTCTTCCACCGACTGGTGAAGGCCGAGGGAGACCCCCACGGCCAGGGTGAACTTGCCGAAGCGGCGCAGCCGCACATCGCGCGCAACGGCATCCGGCAGATCGGCGCCCAGGCGATGCAGGGGATCGGCGACCAGGTGGTCAACGCCAAGACGGTGCTGCCCTGGTTGTTGAGCGCGGTCGCCGCACCCGGCATCTTCCTGGCGTTCCTGGTGCCGGTGCGCGAGGCGGGCTCGATGCTGCCGCAGGCCGGGTTGACTCCGTGGATCCGCCGCCTCCACGCGCGGAAGTGGGCCTGGGTGATGGGCGCTGCCGCTCAGGCAGTGGCCACCTCGGTGATGGCCGTCGCAGCGTTCGCCACCGAGGGCTGGGCGGCCGGAGTGGTGATCGTCGGTGCACTCGCGTTCTTCGCACTGGGCCGGGCACTGTGCTCATTGGCCAGCAAGGATGTCCTCGGCCGCACCATCCCCAAGGGTGAACGTGGGCAGATCAACGGCGTGGTGACGGTGCTGTCCGGCGCGGTCGCTCTCACCCTGGGCCTCGGGCTGCAGGTGTGGGGCGGCGACGTCGGCGCACCACTGCTGGGCGTGCTCCTGCTCGCTGCAGGAACTGCCTGGGTGGTCGGCCTGGTGCTCTTCGCGACTGTGCGGGAGCCGGTCGAGGATGTCGACGCCACCGCCGACGGGCCCGGCTGGGTTGCCTCCTCGTGGAGGCTGTTGCGCGACGACGCGACCTTCCGCCGTTTCGTGTGGGTGAGGTCGTTGCTGTTGGTCTCGGCGCTGAGCCCGCCGTTCGTGGTGGCGATCGGTGTTGCCAGCCAGGGCGACGCGTTGACCGGTCTGGGGCTCTTCGTGATGGCACAGGGGGTCGCCAACCTGGTCGGCGGTCGGGTCTTCGGTCGGCTCGCCGACCGGTCATCGCGGCTGTTGATGGTCTGGTGCGCACTGGGCGCTTCGACGGTGATCATGGCCTTCCTGCTGCTCACCACGATCGATTCCGTGCGGGAGTCGTCGTGGCTCCATCCCGCGACCTACCTGCTGTTGGCGATCGTGCATCTCGGCACCCGGTTGGCCCGCAAGACCTATGTCGTCGACGTGGCCGAGGGCGACCGACGCACCGAATATGTCGCGGTGGCGAACACGGCGATGGGGGTGCTCCTGCTCGCCGCCGGTGCGGTCACCGGGCTGTTGTCGCTGTGGGGCAACGAGTCGGCGCTGGTGCTGCTCGCAGTCCTCGGTGTCGCCGGCGCCGTGCTGGGGCGCTCCTTGCCCGAGGTGAGTGCGGGCGCAAAGACCTGACCCGACGTTCTGCTCAGCTGTCGGCCACGTAGGTGCCCGCCTCGCCGGTGAGCATCCGAGCTGCATCGTCGAGCGAACCGATGACGGCGACTCCGCCGGTCGCCCTGACGAACCGACCGGCGGCATCCACCTTCGGGCCCATCGACCCGGCCGGCAGATCGAGCTCGTCCAACTGGTCCGGGGTCGCCCGCCGTACGGGCACCTGGGTGGGCAGTCCGAAGTCGCGCATCACCGCTGCCACGTCGGTGAGCACCAGCAGGGCCTCCGCGCCGAGTGCCGTGGCCAACATGGCGGCGGTCAGGTCCTTGTCGATGACCGCCTCGACGCCACGCAGCTCGCCGGAGTCGTCACGCACCACCGGCACCCCGCCGCCGCCGGCGCAGACCACGACGGCACCGCTGTCGAGGAGCAGACGGATCAGTGGTGTCTCGACGACCTGTTGGGGTCGTGGTGAGCCGACGACTCTGCGCCATTGGTCGCCGTCGCGTCGGACTGTCCATTCCCGTTCGGCAGCCAACCGCTCCGCCTCGTCGCTGCTGAGCACCTCGCCGATGAACTTGCTCGGGTCGGCGAACGCCGGGTCGTCGGCGTCGACCAGGGTCTGGTTGATGATCGCGGCGACCTGACGCGACGGCAGGGCGTTCTGCAGCTCTTGGAGCAGCCAGTAGCCGATCATGCCCTGGGTCTGCGCGCCGAGCACGTCGAAGGGGTACGGCGTGGTGAGGTGTGGATCGGCTGCGCTCTGCAACGCCAGCACCCCGACCTGGGGGCCGTTGCCGTGGGTGAGCACCAGCTCGTGCTCGGTGGCCAAGGGCGCCAGAGCTGCCACGGCTCGTCGTACGTTGTCGTGCTGCACCGCCGCGTCCGGCTTCTGTCCACGGCGCAGCAGTGCATTGCCGCCCAGGGCCACCACGATGCGCACGGCCGTTCACCTCCGGTCTCGGATGCTGGTGATCACCGTAGACCGGTCGTGGTGGCTATTCGTCCGGCTCCCAACGCATCAGGTCACCGGGCTGGCACTCGAGGGCGGCGCACAGGGCTTCGAGGGTGGTGAACCGGACCGCCTTGGCCCGGCCGTTCTTCAACACGGCCAGGTTGGCCGGGGTGATCCCGATCCGGTCGGCGAGCTCGGCCACCGAGATCTTGCGGCGCGCCATCATCACGTCGATGTCGACAACGATCGGCATCAGATCACCTCATCGAGTTCGGCCCTCAGGCCACGAGCCTCCGCGTCACGGTCGACTGCCTGCGCCAGCAGCATCCGCAGCACGAAGACGAGCAGGGCGACTCCGGTGATGAGCCCGCCGACGCCACCGACCAGCAGCACGATCCCGGGGGCGACTGCCTCACCGGGTGCCAGCACGGCCCCGAGCGTGAACGCGAGCACGGCCGCCGCAGCCGCCGCGCCGATGATGGTGTCGACGTGGCGGAACGATGCGTGGGAGAACACGGTGTCGCGCCTCACCAAGGTCAGCAGGCGCCACACACAGACCATCGCGACTTGGATGGTGAGGATGCCGAGGACCGCGATCACGACGACGGGGATGCGCACGCGCGTCGGCGCGTCGTCGAGATCGCTGAAGAGCAACGGCACCATCAGGGCCTGCACGCCCACCGACCCGATCAGACCCAACGCGAGCACGACGCGCAGTGCGTTGACGACGACTGTTCCCATCACGCCTCCTCAATCGAACAACGACAGAAAACTATCGAAAAACGATAGATCCGTCCAGCGGAGCGTCCTGGCGGTGCACCTCGACTCAGAGATCGTCGAAGGACCCGCCCCGGCCCCTGCCCTCGGCGAAGCGTCCGGCTCCGGCCACGCCGTCGGCAGCCAGCGAGACGAGGCCGATCCGCAGTTCTTCGGCCATCGCTTCGGTTTCGGAGCGGTCCCACTGTGCCCGCGCCGAGCGCCGGTCCCCGCGCATGCAGGACTGGGGCATGCGCGCGATCTCGTGGGCCAGCGTGACCGCGGCCGGCCGTGCGCCGCCGGGTGGCACGACTCGGTTGACCAGCCCGAAGTCGAGGGCCTCGGCAGCGCCCACCGGGCGTCCGGTCAGGATCAGGTCCATTGCCCGGCTGTGGCCGATCAGGCGGGGCAGTCGCACGGTGCCACCGTCGATCAGCGGCACGCCCCAGCGCCGGCAGAAGACGCCGAGAACGGCATCCTCCTCGGCAACCCGCAGGTCGCACCACAGGGCCAACTCGAGGCCACCTGCGACCGCGTGCCCGTTGATCGCTGCGATCACGGGCTTGTCGAGGTCCAAGCGCGTCGGCCCCATCGGTCCGTCGCCCTCTGGTGCAACCACGTTGGCTGCCTCGGTGCCCACCGCCTTCAGGTCGGCGCCGGCGCAGAAGGAGTCACCAGCGCCGGCGAGGACGGCGACCTTCGCCTCCGAGGCGTCGAAGGCCCGGAACGCCTCGGCCAGCTCGGCCGCCATCGCCCCGTCGACGGCGTTGCAGCGCTCCGGGCGGTTCATCACGATCACGGTCACGTCGCCGTCATGTTCGATCTCGATGTCAGGCACGGTCTCTCCCTCGTCCTGTGGCCTGTGGCCTGTGGCCTGTGTCCTGTGTCCTGTCGGACGGTGGCACCACTGTCGCAGCATCGCCGCCTCAGTGTGCGGACTCGGCAGACCGCGCCGGCTGGACCGGCACAGTGCCGAGGGTTGCTGCTCTCAGGTGACACCAAGTCGCGGCCTTGTGGGCGATGCTGGGTGGATGGAGTTCGACTTCACCGGCGAGATCATCGAGTGGCGCGGCCCGGCGCCCTACCTCTTCGTGCCGTTGCCGGTCGAGGTGGCTGACGACATCCGTGGGATCGCCGCCGACCTCTCCTGCGGCTGGGGTGTCATCCCGGACACCGCACACACCGGTGCCACCACCTGGACCACCTCGCGCTTCGCCAAGGACGGTGGCTATCTCCTCCCCGTCAAGGTGCTCGTGCAGCGTGCCGAGGAAGTCGGCATCGGCGACCTCCTCGACGTACACCTCGTCGCTGGCGCTCC
>JBEBTI010000134.1:0-9177 GCA_040393845.1 Nocardioides daejeonensis | reverse complement strand
ATGATCGCGCGCGTCAACAACGCGCCGACCCCGAGCCAGGACATCGACGCGATGATCTGCTGGATGACCAACGAGCCGCTGCGTCCGCGCCAGAAGCTCGCCATCAAGCACACCACCCGCACCGGCCGCGCCCTGATCAAGGACATCCAGTACCGCCTGGACATCAACACCTTGCACCGCGACCAGGAAGCCGGCGAGCTCGCGCTCAACGAGATCGGCCGCGTCCAACTGCGCACCACGGTGCCGCTGTTGTGCGACCCGTATTCGAAGAACCGCACCACCGGCTCGTTCATCCTGATCGACGAGGCCACCGGCGTCACCGTCGGCGCCGGCATGATCAACGGCTGACCACCACATCGGTGGTTGAGCACGCAGCAACTGGTGGTTGAGCAGGTCGCGCAGTGACCGTGTCGAAACCCCGCACCTCAGAAGGGCCTCGCTTGGGCGAGGCCCTTCTGCGTTGCTCGCGCTGAGGTCCTCCTGAGGTTCTACTGTGGAGGAATGCGGATCTTGTTCATCCACGGCGCAACGCGGACCGGCTTCCCTCCGCCGGCGTGGTCGAGCACCCGAGTGGTGGGCACCAGTTCGCGGGCCGCGTGGGCGCTCGCGGACGCCGTACGTCATTGAAGCATCAGGGCAACAGCTTCCACTGTCCCTCTGACACGACCTCCATCTCGCCGTCGACCACCGCGATGGCCGTCTGGTCGTCGATCGCGTAGGCGAACCCGTAGATGCCCGCGGCCCACTGCTCCGCCTCGGTCATCGAGTTGCCCGGCGAGCCGTCTGGCGCCAGATGCGGGCAGATCGAGAAGTCGACCAGGCCCAGCGTGGTCTCGTCGCCGTCCGACGGACGCCATTGGATGAAGTCGTCGCCGACCTCGGGCGTCACCACCATGCTTCCGGCGCTCAGGCCCACCCACACCGTCTCGCTCAGCGCGGGGATCAGCTCCGCCAGTCCGGACTCCCTCATCCAATGGCACAGATAGAGCACGTCGCCACCGGCCACCAGCAGTACGTCGGTCTCCCGGACGAGCGGGACCCAGCGTTCCTCGTCGATGCTGGGCAGCGCGGTCAGCTCGAGCACTCCCATCGACTTCCACCCGAGACCGACCATCGGATTCTCCGACGTACCGCTGATGAACTGCCACGCCTTCGTGCCGGGCCCGACCCATGGGTGGCCGTACTGCGCGGTGGGGATGCACAGGGCGTTGGCGTCGGCGATCGGCTTGCCCAGCAGCTCGATCAACTTGGTGCGGATGCTGGTGTTGGTGATGCCACCAGAGGTGAGCAGCAGCTTCACGGTGCCTCCCGATTCAACCTCGACCGATCGTGTCGGCATACGGACTTCTCACAACCGACAAACTCATCGGACGCAGCAACTGGTCGGAGGAGAGGCCTGGGTCGGCCGCAATCATCTTCCCAGCGAACTGGCGCCCCACCCCGGAACTGGACGCAAGGGTTTGATTGCGCAGCAGTTGGTCGGTCCTTGCAGAACCGCTCGATTCAGCCGGGCCGTTCTCTGGCCGTCAGCAGGCAGCACTGATCTCCGCCACAAGGCAAGCCTCCATGGAGCGGGCTGCTCACCGTCGCCGATTGAACCGGACGTCACCGCTGGGCAGGAGCGCCACACGGTAGTCGGCATCGTGAGCCCGGTGATGGTGGACCGAGCACAACAGCGTGGCGTTGGCCAGATCGGTCGGCCCGCCATGACTCCACGGCACCCAGTGATGGGCCTCCGACCACGTGCCGGGGATGTCGCACCCCTCAGCCTGGCAGGTCGGGTGCTCCAGCAACAGCGCCCGCCGCTGCGCCTTGGTGAACAGACGCTGCGCGCGCCCCAGGTCGAGCACTTCGGAGTCTCCCCCGAGGACCGCCGGCACGATGTGCGCACTGCACGCCAGGCGACGAGCCTGGGCCGCACTGATCCGGTCAAGCGAGTCGCCGGGCGCGGTGGCGCCGAGGGTGGCCGTGCCGAGCTCCGACATCAACGCCTCAAGGTCGATGGTCACCACGATGGTGGTGGCGTCGCCACCATGGATCGGCATCCGGCTGGGGTCGGCAGCCTCGAGGAACCGCGCGAACGCCTCAGCGGCCCGCCGCGGGTAGGGCATCCGCTTCGTCGGGTCCGTCGGGTCGGGCTGCCCCACCCCGGTGCCGGTGTGGTCACGGCGTGGGTTGGCAAAAGCATCGAGGTAGGTCGACAACCGCGCCGCCACCGCGTCGGGGATCAGGCCGCTGATCCGGGTGGTGCCATCACCGCAGGACCGTAGCCGCAGCCGTTGCCGCTCGCGCGCGCTCTTCTCCAACTCTGCCAACCGCCTTGCCTCATAGGCATCGGCGACGTCCGGAGCAATCACCTCGAGGATCCGTCGCCCGAGCCGAGCCAACTCGGTGGGGTCGAAGCGGTCAGCGAGTCGGACCAACTCGGCCTCGGCGTCAGCCACCAACTCAGTCGGCGTGTCGGACGGCAGGTCTTCGAGGGCGCGGACGATGGCCCGCGCCTGCGGCAGGTTCAACGCACCACCGCGCAGTCCAGCGGCAACGGCCGACCGGTCACGATCCAACGCCACGCCCAACCGATGGTCGGCCCGCATATCGCTGCTGCGGTGGCGGGTCTCCCGCGCGAGCCAGTCACCCGCCGTACGCGCCCCGACTCGAGCGGCGACCTCGTCGGCGCAGGCGAGCATGCGCAACCGCACCTCGGCCAACTGCGCCTCGAGCCGGGTTGCTTCAACCATCGCGTCGGACAACTCCAGGGGCGACATGAAGGCAGGGTTGGTGTCGACGATCGAGGTCAGCGCCGCGTCGATCTCCTGCAGCGCGACAGCCACGGGGTGACCCATCGGCGTACCTCCTGACGACTCCGTGTCGCGCAACCGCGCGCCACCTGCTGGGTCGTCGTTCCTGGAGGCCCTGACCGGGCTATCACTTCACCCTCACGACTCGCCGCCTCCACCGAGACCAAGGATCCGAGAACCGGACCAGTCAAGCTGTCAGCGACGTGTCATCAAGTCTACCGCCCGACACCGACTTGTCAACACTAATCGAGTACTTGTTCTATCAACTGGAGGCGGAACCGCCTGTGACTCCGCGACGTCCCACCCTTGTGCTCGCACGCCTCATCACCCTTGACGTCGCGCTGTTGGCGCTCGCCAACTGCGCCGATCCGCAGGGCGGGACGCCGGCGCCCCATGCCGACGCAACCGCCTCGGACTCGCCCGTCAGAGTCGTTGACGGAGCTGAGGCCGACCTGATCCTCTTCGTCAGCAACCAGTCGTTCGACGACGAGCAGGTCCGCATGACCGTGACCATCGACGGCGTCACCGTGGTCGACGGCGACTTCCACGTCGGCAATCAACACGACTGGGTCAGCTTTCCCCTGCAACTGCCCGCGGGCGCGCA
The DNA here is from genome assembly GCA_040393845.1 of Nocardioides daejeonensis. Classification (GTDB taxonomy): domain Bacteria; phylum Actinomycetota; class Actinomycetes; order Propionibacteriales; family Nocardioidaceae; genus Nocardioides; species Nocardioides daejeonensis_A. The sequence continues at coordinate 5,775 of JBEBTI010000134.1, read as the reverse complement.
CGTGATCACGGCGGAATCCGATTCGGGCGCGAGCCTGCGGGAGTCGTTCGAGGTGGGCCGCCGCACGGCGTACGCCGTCATCGACCACTGGACCGACGGCTCACCGGAGCTGACCTGGCAGTTCAGACCTGCCGTCACTCTTCAAGGACGTCGCCGCGCAGTATGTCCAGTCCGTGCTGGCACCGGAGCAGGCGCCGATGGTCATCGACCGCGCCTTCCGGGCCGCGGTGGCGACTCGCTCGCCCTGCGTCGTGGTGCTCCCCCACGACGTGCAGAAGGAGCCGATGCCCGAGGAGCTACCGCACCGACACGGCGTGCTGGTCACGGTGCCGCAATGGCGCAAGCCCCGCGTGACGCCGTACGACGACGACTTGCGAGAAGCGGCCGACGTGCTGAATGCCGGTTCTCGGGTGGCCCTGCTCGTCGGCCAGGGCGCACGAGACGCAGGTGACACGGTGCGGATGGTTGCTGAACGTCTCGGTTCCGGGGTGACGACCAGCCTGCTCGGCAAGCCGTGGTGGGACGAGTCACTGCTCTACAGCTGCGGAGTGATGGGCCACCTCGGCACCAGTGCGTCCGCATGGCTGATGGACCAGTGCGACACGTTGTTGATCGTCGGCAGCAACGATCCGTGGTCGGAGTTCTATCCCGCACCGGGGCAGGCACGTGCCGTGCAGGTCGAGATTGACGGACGCCACCTCGGGAACCGCTACCCCGTGGAGGTCGGGCTGATCGGCGATGCGGCCGAGACGCTGCGGTCGTTGCTGCCGATGCTCGACGAGCGCCCGGATCGCTCACGGCGCCACGAGGTCGAGGAGCGCGTGACGGCATGGCACGACTTGGCGCGGCAACGCCGCGAGATGCCGATGAGCGGACTCAGTCCCGAACTGGTCGTCGGCGAGCTGACGCCGCGGCTGCCCTCCGACGCCCAGGTCAGTGTCGACGTCGGTTCCGTGACCTATTGGTATGCGCGCCACCTCCGACTCCCGCCCGGTGTTCCAGCTCATCTCTCCTCGACGCTGGCCAGCATGGGCTCGGCGATCCCCTACGGCATCGCCGCCAAGCTGTCCGAGCCCGATCGTCCGCTCATCGCCTTGATCGGCGACGGAGCGATGCAGATGAACGGCGTCCACGAACTGATCACCGTCTCCCGACTCTGGAGAGACTGGACCGACCCACGCTTCGTGGTGCTCGTGCTCAACAACCGCGACCTCGCCGAGGTCTCCTGGGAGCAGCGCGAGACCGAGGCCGAGCCGCGCTTCGACGACAGCCAGGACCTGCCCGACTTCCCCTACGCGGAGTACGCCGACCTCTTGGGCCTACGCGGCATCCGCGTCGAAAGCGCCGATCGCGTCGGCGCGGCTTGGGACGAAGCACTCGCAGCAGATCGGCCCGTGGTGATCGAGGCGGTCGTCGACCGTGACACGCCGCTCCTGCCGCCGTTCCCGCCCGGGGAGGAGAAGCTCGACAACTTCCGCGCCGCCCTTCGCCACGAAGGGGACGCAGGCAGGCACGCCCTCGCGCTGCTCGACGCACAGGTCGACCAGGAGCGGCAGCCGGAGTAGCCGAGCGTTCCAGTCATGACAGGCCGGGACTCTGGGAGACGGACAGACGTTCACGGCACTCCGGGAGCCAACTCTCCGACGAATGGCAGCACCGTGTGGCACTTGATCGGCCGGTTGCGGCTGGGGTCGAGGGTGTTGAGCACGATCTGCGCGACGTTGCGACTGGAGACGACCTGGAAATGTTCGGAGGCGTCCTGTGCGCACACGTCCTGGAGCACGATGTTGCGCGCACCCTTGATCGTGCCGTTGGTGTAGGGGACCACCAGCTCGTCGTACTTGGTGACGATCGAGGTGTACTTCACGCCCTTCTGCAGCATGCCGCCCTTGTGCAGCTTCTTCATGAACGGCGACGTCGGAGCGAACTGGAGGCAAGAACCGCAGAGCGTGGGCAGCTTGCCCTCCGGCAGCAGCTGGCCGAGCAGTTGGAAGACCGGCGCCGGGAGGTCGGTGCCCTTGTAGGCCGACGCGATGCCGACGAACCGCTTGACGTGCTTCTTGCCACCCAGGAACTTGAGGTACCAGTTGGGCATCAAGGTGCCCTCCGAGTGACCGACCAGATCGACCTTCTTGGCACCGGTCGCGCGTCGCACCTTCTTGACAAACCGCTTGAGCTGCTTGGCACTCGTGCGCATGTCATCGAGACCGCCGAACAGGTCGGCACCAGGCACGCCGTACTCCACACCATAGGTGAGCGCGAAGACGCAGTAACCGTTGTTCTTCAACAGGGGCCCGTACGTCGGCCAGTTGGTCGAGCGGTTCCCCATCAGCCCGTGCACGAGGATCACTGGACGCGGATGGGCCTTGCTCGGTCGACAACTCCAGTCGTTGGTGCCGGGTGCGTCGGCTCCGGGGATGCCGGCGAAGATCGCCGCCGGCAAGAAGCCATAGGGCACCGGCAGCTTGTCGCTCTTGTCGGCGCTGGCCGGGCTCGCCTGGACCAGCCCTCCGAGGAGGACGAGCGACAGGAGCGCCGTGAGGACAGGCTTGATGATCGCGTTGCGCATGTGTGATGACTCCCTTCCGGCAAGTCCAACGAACCGAGTCGGAGAAGGCGACGCCGGATCACGAGCAGCAGGACGAACGCGGACGGGCCGGCCGACTTGTGAGGTGCGGGAGAATCGCAGATGTGCGACTCCCCCTCCTGCGCAGCGTCGGCGCCCAGCCCCGGGCCGGGGCCTACCCCGGCTCGCCCCAGTTCAGCGACGGCACGTTCCACAACCGGCTGCAGACGCGGGTCGTCGAGGAGGTACGCCGTACCGAACTCGCCCGCGACTTCGCCAAGAAGGGGCGGTCAGGACGACCGACCGCACCGATCCCGCTGGTGACTCCCGACCTGCCGGCCACGGCGGGCGACTGCGCGGCGACGTGGCTGGGACATGCGACGGTGCTGCTCGAGGTCGGCGGACACTGGGTGCTGACCGACCCGATCTGGAGCACCCGCTGCTCACCGTCGCCGACGGTCGGTCCCCGCCGACACCACGCGGTGCCACTCGCATTGGCCGCGCTGCCCGACCTGGCTGCCGTGGTGATCTCCCACGACCACTACGACCACCTCGACACCCGCACCGTCGACTGGCTGGTCACCCATCGCACGATGCCGTTCGTGGTGCCGCTCGGCATCGGGGCGCACCTGCGTCGGTGGGGTGTGCCGGAGGACCGCATCGTCGAACTCGACTGGGATGCCGAGCACCGGATCGGCGACCTGAGGCTGACCTGCACCGAGGCGCAGCACTTCTCCGGCCGTCTGTTCACCAACAACACCACGCTGTGGTCGTCATGGGTGATCGCGACAGAGCAGCACCGGGTCTTCTTCGGTGGCGACACCGGCTACACACCGGCATTCAAGGAGATCGGCGACCGGCTCGGACCGTTCGACCTGAGTGTGCTGCCGATCGGTGCCTACGACCACAGGTGGAGTGACATCCACATGGATCCCGCCGAGGCGGTGCAGACCCACCGCGACCTGCGGGCCGGCGTACTCCTGCCGATCCACTGGGCCACCTTCGACCTCGCCTTCCATGCCTGGGCCGAACCCGCCGAACGCCTGGTCGCCGAGGCCGGCGGTGTCGTCCTGGCCGTGCCCAGGCCGGGCGAGCGTTTCGAGATCGACGGCGAACTGCCCCAAGCTCCTTGGTGGCGCTGACCCGCGGACACGTCTGAGGCGCGGCTGCGAACCGGCGACTTCGTGACTTTAAGAGGACTCACAGCGCTGGCGGCAGAGTGCGACACCCCGCCCAGCGACGTGAGGTGCCACCGATGTCCCCTGCCCAATCCACCGGCCGACAGGCCAAGATCGCGGCAGTTGCCGCCTTGTCCATCGGCGGGCTGACGCTTGCCGCAGTCCCGTTCGTGCCCGCCCATGCGGCCGACCAGTCAATCACCGTCCAGATGAGTGTCACCACCGGTGGCTTCGCCCCGGGCAACGGGGGCAACGGTGACGGAGGCGTCCCCAACCGGATCAGCGACAACGGCCGGTACGTCGTCTATGCCGCCAGCGGGCCCGTCGTGCCCGGCCACGTGCAGCTGAGGTGGCAGATCATGCGGCGCGACCGCGTGCTGGGTGTGACCGAGCTGATCTCCAAGAGCAGCGACGGCATGATGGGCGACGGCAACAGTTATGAACCGTCGGTCAGCGCCGACGGCCAGGTCATCGCCTTCCGCTCCAGTTCGACGAACCTGGTGCCGGACGACACCAACGGCACCACGGACATCTTCGTGCACGACGTCCGGACCGGCACCACCACCCGGGCCAGCGTGACCAGCGCCGGCGCCCAGGTCCCGACCAACCAGGTCGCCGGCGACAACGTCGTCGGTCCGCCCAGCATCAGCGCCGACGGTCGGTGGGTGGGCTTCACCTCAAGAGTCGGCGGCTACACCGCAGACGACGGTCCCAACACCCACGCCTACCTGCACGACCGGGAGACCGGCACGATCGAGGTGGTCAGCCGGAACGAGAACGGCACGGTGATCGGAGGGCACGTCTCGACCCCGGTGACTCCCAGCGCCAACGGCGACTTCGTCACCTTCCAGACCCTGGCAGCAAACACGGCGATCCAGATCTTCGTGCGGGACCGGCGCGCTGGTCAGGAGACCACCACCGTGGTCGGCGGCAGGGAGTGGCGCGACCTGCGTCAGGCTATGACCCCCGACGCGCGCTTCGTGGTCTACGACACCGGTGACGACGGTCAGGTGCTCGGCGATTCCGACACCAACGGCAAGCCTGACGTCTTCGTCTACGACCGCGTCGAGGGGAGCCGCGAACGTGTCAGTGTCTCCAGCAGCGGCGCAGAGGGCAACGGCACGAGCACCCACGGGGCGATCAGCAACGACGGCCGCTACGTGACCTTCCTGTCGACGGCCACCAACCTGGTGGAGGGCGACACCAACAACCAGGCTGACGTGTTCCGGCACGACCGGCAGACCGGCGAGACCATCCTGGTCAACGTCGCGAACGACGGCTCCCAGGCGACGGCGTCCACCAGCAACCCGGCGATCAGCGGCGACGGTCAGCACATCTCCTTCAACAGCTACAGCAAGTTGACGCCGGTCAGCACCAAGTCCTGGCAGCAGGTCTTCGTGCGCGACCTGACCGGGAAGTATCCGGCACTCCACGCCCGCATCGGCAAGATGCCGAGCCGCGTGGACGCCGGGGCCACCCACCGGATCTCGACCGTCGACATCCTCGCGGGCCCGGCACTGGAGATCGTCTGGACCTCGCCGAAGGGCAAGGCGACCCGCCAGTCGGCATCCGTCGGCCAGGACACCTTCACCCTGCAGGCTCCGACCAAGCCCGGGACGTACACGGTCACGGTGAGCTACGCCGGACAGCTCCTGGAGACACGCACGGTCACGGTCCGCAAGCCCGGCACGAAGCGCCTCCCGTCGGTGGCGACGAAGGGCAAGCAGTTCAAGGTCAGGACCGTCGGTGTCAGCACCGGCCAGAAGGTCACCGTCGCCTTCCGCCCCAAGGGCACGACCGGCGGCAAGCCGGTCACCCGCAACGGCAAGGCGAAGAAGAACGGCGTCGTCCAGGTCAAGGCGCCCCAGCGCGTCGGCACCTACCAGGTGGTGGTCCGCACGGGAGGCAAGGTGATCCGCAAGGGCAGTGTCAGGATCCGCTGACCGGATGAGTACGGCGGTTGCTCCCTGCTTCGGGCAGGGCGCAACCGCCGTGTCATCTCTTAGACACCGAACCTCTTGGTGGTCAGCC
>JBEBTI010000133.1:0-9201 GCA_040393845.1 Nocardioides daejeonensis | reverse complement strand
CAGCACCCGCAGCTTGTTGCGGACGTTGTCGGCGGTCAGGCCGTCGAACACCTCGGCACAGTCGCCGCCGGCAAGCAGGAACGCCTCGCCACGACCGACAGCCGCGATCTTCTCCTTGAGTTCGTCGCACTCGCCCGCGAACACCAGGGGTGGGAAGGTGCGCAGGCGGTCCACCGCTGCGTCGACCGCCGTCTGGTCGGGGTAGTTGGGCTGCTGGGCAGCTCCCTGCGCGTGCAGGGTGGCGAGGTCGGGAATCACCACTCAAGGGTACGTGAGCGGGTGGCTCACTCGCCCAGGTGATCGATGTCGGAGAAGTGCGGGGGCGTGTCGTCGTGGTTCGTGAAGCGGTTGATCAGCCAGGTGACGAACCACAGCACGACGCCCAGAGCCATCATCAGACCGGCGACCTCATAGACCACACCGTCGCGGTCCACCCACGGCCCGAACAGGTAGAGGCAGAGAACGGCAGCCAACGGCGGGGTCCATCGGGGGGCGGTGAACCGGACCTTGTGCTGGTCCACGTCGCGGTTGCGCAACACCACGCACGCCACGTTGACGACGGTGAACACCCCGAGCAGCAGCAGGGCGGTCGTCGACGACAGGTTGGCGACCACGTTGCTCGTCGGGTCACTCGTGACATACCAGATCAGCAGGATCGCGAGCACGGTGCTGAACGCGATCGCGACCCACGGCGTACGGCGCCCGGGAAGCACCTTGCCCAACTGCTTGGGCAGCACCCGCTGGTTGGCCATGCCGTAGAGCAGTCGGCTCGCCATCAGCATGTTGATCAGTGCCGTGTTGGCGACGGCGAAGACGGCCAGGAACGGGAAGATCTTGTCGATCGGGAAGTCACCGGCGCCCTTGTGCACCACCTCGACCAGTGCACGACCCTCACTGTCAGCGATGCCCTTGAGTTCCTCGGGTGTCAACACGCTGACCACCGCGATCGCGACCAGGATGTAGAGCACCACTGCGATGCCGAGCCCGAGCAGCATGGTGCGGGGGAAGATCCGCTCCGGATCCTTGGTCTCCTCGACCATGTTGACCGAATCCTCGAACCCGACCATCGCGAAGAAGGCGATCGAGGTCGCGGCGGTGACCGCGAACAACATCCCGATGTTCTTGTAGTCCTCGAAGCTGAAGAGTTCCGACATGTCGGCCTCGCCGCGGACGACGACCGAGAACCCGACGCCGATCACCACACAGAGGGCGGTCGCCTCGACGATGGTGAGCACCACGTTGAACTTCACGCTCTCGCCGACGCCACGCAGGTTGACCAGCGCGAGCAGGACCATGAAGCCCATCGCGACCGCAGTGATCACGCCCTTGTCGACCGAGCTGATCACCGCCCCGCTGGCATCGGTGGTGTCGAGAGAACCGTTGAGCGCAAGTCCCTGGAAGAAGTTCTGGGCCAGGGTGTTGGCGGAGGTCGCGGCGCTGGTGATGCCCGAGCAGATCACTGCGAACGCGACGATGAAGGTGATGAAGTGGATCCCGAACGCCTTGTGCGTGTAGAGCGCAGCACCGGCAGCCTGGGGGTACTTCGTGACGAGCTCGAGATAGCTCAGCGCCGTCAGGGTGGCCACGATGAAGGCGAGCAGGAAGGGCACCCACAACAGACCGCCGACATAACCGGCCATCGTGCCGGTGACGGCATAGACGCCTGCTCCGAGGATGTCCCCGACGATGAACAGCAGCAGCAGGCCCGGGCCGAGCACCCTCTTGAGTTCCGCCTGGTCCGGCTGTTCGGTGACGTTCGTGTCGCTCATGGTGCTCCGTTCATCGGGACAAGGCGGCCCGCGAGTGCCGCATGCCTCACTCTTGTCCTCCGCCCACCACTTGGCAACGACCTCGCCCGTGTCTGCAGAGCCCGATGCCACGAGCACCATGCAATAGCGTGGCGCCATGACATTCTCGATCGTGGCCCGCTCGGGTGACGGCGCCTCGTGGGGCGTTGCGGTGGCCTCCAAGTTCCTGGCCGTCGGCAATGCCGTCCCGGCCGCGGTGGCCGGAGTCGGGGCCGTCGCGACCCAGGCGTTCGCCAACGTTGCCTACAAGGGGCTCGCGCTGGGACACCTCGACGCGGGCTCCAGCGCCGGAGCCACCCTCCAACACCTGCTGGAGGAGGACCCGGAGCGCGACCACCGTCAGGTCGGCATCGTCGACGCCGAGGGCCGGGCCGCCTCCCACACCGGCACGCAGTGTCCGCCGTGGGCGGGCAGCATCCTGGGTGACGGGTACGCCGTACAGGGCAACATCCTGGCCGGTCCCGAGGTGGTCGCCGAGATGGAGCACGCGTTCGTGGCCTCTGATCCCGACCTGCCGTTGGCGCGGCGGCTTCTCGCAGCGCTCGAGGCCGGCGAGGCCGCAGGCGGTGACCGGCGGGGTCGGCAGGCCGCTGCGCTGTTGGTGGTGCGCGACGGGGCCGGGTACGCCGGCCTCGACGACGTCGCGGTGGATCTGCGGGTCGACGACCACCGTGAGCCAATCCCCGAACTCGGGCGTCTGCTCGACCTCAACGACCTGTTCCTGACCGCCAGCAGCGACGAGGACAAGATCCCGGTGGAGGGCGCTCTGGCGGACGAGGTGGACCGGTTGGTGCGCGCACTCGGCCACGACGACCTGCTCGACTGGGCAGGCACCGAGAATTTCGAGATGCGGGTCGCCCCGACCGGATCCTGGATCGACCGCCGGGTGCTGGAGATCCTGCGCCACGGCGCGGAGGAGGAGTCCTGATGGCGGTCCTGGCGATCGACGCAGGCACGACCGGCGTCACCGCGTTGGTGGTGGACGAGTCCGGAGCCGTGGTGGCTCGCGGTTATGAGGAGTTCGCCCAACACTTCCCCCAGCCGGGCTGGGTCGAACACGGCCCCGAGGAGATCTGGCAGGCCACGCTCGAGGCCACCCGTGCCGTGCTCAAGGTGTACGACGGCCCGGCGCTGACCGCGCTCGGCATCACCAACCAGCGCGAGACGATCATGCTGTGGGACCGAGAGACGCTCGGGTCTCCACGGCGCGCGATCGTGTGGCAGGACCGGCGCTCTGCCGGTGTGTGCGAGCAGATGCGCAGTGAGGGCCACGAAGCCCGGGTGTCCGAACTGACCGGACTGCGGCTCGATCCCTACTTCTCGGCCACCAAGTTGCGGTGGCTCGCCGAACACGAACCACACACCTGGGCGTTGGTGCAGTCCGGTCGTTATGCGATCGGCACCGTCGACTCCTACCTGATCGCCCGGATGACCCGCGGCACCTGGCACGTCACCGACGTCTCCAACGCGAGCCGCACCCTGCTGTTCGACCTGACCACCGGCGACTGGTCGGACGAGCTCTGCGAACTGTTCGGCGTACCCCGCGACGCGCTCCCCGAACTGGTGCCGAGTTGGGGTGTGATCGGCTCCACCGACCCGCGCACGTTCTGCGGTCTGGAGTTGCCGATCGCGGGCCTGGCGGGTGACCAGCAGGCGGCGTTGTTCGGCCAGACCTGCTTCGACGAGGGCGACTCGAAGTGCACCTATGGCACCGGTTCGTTCATCCTCGCCAACACCGGCAACGCCTTGGTGCGCAGCGATGCCGGGCTGCTCTCCACTGCGGCATGGCGGTCACCGGACGGCGTGCTGACCTATGCCCTCGAGGGCGCCATCTTCGTGACCGGGGCGGCTGTGCAGTGGTTGCGCGACGGGCTCCAGATCGTCGGTTCCGCCTCGGAGACTGCAGCGATCGCGAGCACGGTGCCCGATGCCGAGGGCGTCGTCTTCGTCCCGGCCCTCACCGGACTGGGCGCACCACACTGGGACCCGCACGCCCGCGGGTTGCTGCTCGGCCTCACCCGCGGAACGACACGAGGGCACATCGTGCGCGCCACCCTGGAGGCGATCGCCTTCGAGGTGCGTGACGTGTTGGAGACCACTGGCATGCGCCGCTCCGACGCACCACTGCGGGTCGACGGCGGCGCAGCCGAGAACGATCTGTTGTGTCAGGTGCAGGCCGACCAGCTCGGCGTGGCAGTGGAGCGCCCCCGGGGCATCGACACCACCGGGCTCGGCGCCGCCTTCCTGGCTGGTCTGGGCACCGGCGTCTGGTCGTCGACAGACGAGTTGCGTGCCACCTGGCAGCTCGACCGACGCTTCGAGCCGCGGGCCGAGCGCGCGAGTGCGGACGCTGCCTACGCCCGGTGGCTCAACGCGGTCGAACGCTGCAAGGGCTGGGCCCAGGTGTGACACCGCTGCTGGTCACCACCGCCGACCGGCTCTACGGGTTGGACCTGCCCGAGTTCACCCCCGCTCGCGACGCAGAGGTCAAGGCGCACCGCAAGGGCGACCGGGAGTACGCCGAAGCCGTACGGGCGCTCCGCAAGCCGACCACCGCGGCCTGGGTGATCAACCTGCTGGTCCGCCGCGAGCCCGGACAGGTCGACCAGGTGTTGGCGGTCGGGGCCGCGCTGCGCGAAGCCCAGGCTGCGTTGTCCGGCGACGACCTGCGCGCGTTGACCAGACAACGTCGTCAACTCACCGCGGCCGTCACCCAACGGGCGCGGGCGATCGCTGCGGAGCACGGCCAGCGAATCACCGAATCGGTCGCCGACCAGGTCGAGACCACCCTGACCGCTGCGATGGTCGACGAAGGTGTGGCTGCCGCCGTGCGCTCCGGCCTGTTGGTGAGCGCGATCGCCACCACCGGCATCGACGCGCTCGACCTGACCGAGCACGTCGCCCTCCCGGAGACCGTCGGCTTCTCCCCCACCCCCGTCGAACAGCCCGCTCCGAAGCGGCCGGAACTGCACGTCGTACCCGACCCGGACGCGGAGGCCAAGAAGCGCGCGGCGGCGCTGGCCGTGCTCCGCGACGCCGAACGCGCGGTCGAGGAGGCGACCGGCGACATGGCGGCCGCCCAGGACGCCGTCGACGACCTCGAGGCCCGCAGCCTGCAACTGCAGTCCGAGATCGAGGAGCTGCGTCGACAACTCACCGAGCACGAGGACCGTCAGGAGCAGACCGACGAGGAGCTCGCCACCGCCACCGAGGAACTCCGCGCCGCCCGCACCGACCTGGCCGCCGCCACCTCGTCCCGCGACCGCGCCCGCCAGGCACTCGACAAGCTCGGCCCGTGATCAGGGCAGGTCAGGGCATGTCGTCGTCGAGGCCCTGGTCGATCGCCCAGCGGGTGAGCTGCACGCGGTTGTGGAGCTGCAGCTTGCGCAGGGTGTTCTGCACGTGGTTCTGCACGGTGCGGTGGGAGAGCACGAGACGTTCGGCGATCTGCTTGTAGGACAGGCCTTTGGCGACCATCCGCAACACTTCGGTCTCGCGGTCAGTGAGTTTGGGGGTGGTGTCGTCGCCGGTGGAGATCCGCCGGAACTCCCCCAGCACCAAGCCAGCCAGGCCGGGGGTGAAGACGGTGTCGCCGGCGTGCACCCGTCGTACGGCGGCGATCAACTCCTCCTTCGACGCCGACTTCACCAGATAGCCGGTCGCGCCGGCCTTGACCGCTGCGAGCACGTCCTCCTGCTCGCCGGATGCGGAGAGGATCAGCACGCGGGCCGACGGGGCCTTGCCGAGCACGTTCGCGGTCACCTCGACGCCGTTGGGTCCCGGGATCTGCAGGTCGAGGACCACCACGTCGGGCCGGGCTGCGGGGAAGCGGGCGATCGCTTCGTCGCCGGTCGCCGCCACCCCGACCACCGCGAAGCCGGCCGCGACCAGGTCACGCTCCACGGCGTCGCGCCACATCGGGTGGTCGTCGACCACCATCACCCTGATCGGTCCCGTTCCCGCCTCGGTCATGGCCACACCGTAGTGGACGTCGCGCCCGCGGTCAGGGACGCACGTAGCGTCCGCGTCGGTGCTCCAGCGGCGCGCCTTCGTCGCCGATCGTGACGTGTTCGATCTGGGCACGCACCTCCAGGGACCATCCGGTTTCGCGGGTGTCGAGCACCCGGACCCCTGCCCAGGTGGGCGCGTCGGCGAGCCGCGGGCCCCAGTCGGTGTCCTCGAACCGCGCCTGGGCAAACGGTCCACCCGGCGCAGGTGCGGTGCCGGCAAACATCTCGGCGAGGTCGCGGTGCTCCCACTCCAGCAGTTGTACGACGACCCGCACGTCGGTCTCGAGGGCGTCGGCCAGGTCGGAGTCGGGATCGACGAGCCCGAGCACGGCCGACGGTTCTCCCTCGGCGACCAGGAGCGAGCTGACGGTCAGGCCGGCCCGGGCGGGCCCGACACCGGTTGTCCACAGGCTGACCGCGCCGCCGAGTCGGCCGCGCAGACGTCGTACCGGTGAGCGCGATCCCTCCGGCTGGGCGAACGGGTGGTCGGTGTGGATCGTCACGACGTCTCCTCCTGCGGCACGGTGAACTCCCATTCGGTGCCCTGACCCGGTGCGGTCACGAGAGCGACCGTACCTCCGAGGTCCTCGACCCGGCCGCGGATCGACGAGGCCACGCCGAGCCGGCCAGCGGCCGCTGCTTCGGCAAGGCGACCGGCGGGGATGCCGGGGCCGTCGTCACGCACCGTGATCACCACCCGGTCGCCGAGATCCTCCAGCAGCACCCATGCCGTGGCGCCAGCACCAACGTGGCGGGCGACGTTGGCCAGACACTCGCCGACCGCCTCGACGAGCTCGGTGACGACGGTGGTCGGCAGCGGGAGCGGTGTTCCCGGCGTACTCACGTTGACGTGGGCGGGTCGACCCGGGGTGCCGGCCGACGTCCCGAGCCGGTCGATCGCTGCGGTGAGGTCGCTGGTCCGGGCGGCCGCTGCGACCAGTCCGTCCTGTTGTCGGATCAGGGCCCGCAGGGCCTGCTCCTGGGCGCCGGCGAGGGCGCCGAGCTCGACGGCGTCCCCACCGATCTCGGGCCCGCGGCGTTGCATCAGTGCCAGCACCTGCAACACGCCGTCGTGGACGGCGCGGGCCAGGCGGGCCCGCTCGGCCGCAGTGGCCGCCTCGCGTTCGGCGACCGCGCGTGAGGCGGCCATCTCCTGCAACGAACCGCACAGATAACCGACGATCGGTCCGGCGATCATCAGCAGGAAGATGTTGGCGTAGTTGGTCTGGGTGATCGCGTCGCGGCTCAGCAGGTCGACGGCACTGACCACGGTTGCGGCGACGAGGCCGCCGCGCCAGCGCCACTGGATCCCCCACGCCAGCAGCGCTCCGGCGACCCAGAATCCCGGCACCGAGGCGTTGAACCACGTGCCCTTGACCAACAACGTGGACAGGAGTGCCGCCACCGCGACGGCCAGGTCGACAAGGAACAGCAACGGCACCCGCCGCCGCGGCAGCGTGGACGCCCAGATCACAAACCCGGTCCAGGCGACCAGTGCGCCGACCACGACCATCCCGAGGACGGGACGCGAGAAGTTGTCGAGCCGGAAGACGTTGAGCGCCACCATGTTGGCGGTCAACACCACGCGGAGCACCGCCAGCGCGCGGTGCAGCCGGTCCTCCACCGCTCGCACCACGTCGTCGTCGCGACGCGGTGAGGTCAGCCAGGGCTGACTCAGGACGCCTTCTTCTCCGGGGCCGACTTCGCGGCGCGTTCCGCCTGCTTGGCCTCGACCTTGGCGCGGGAGGCATACATGTCGACGTACTCCTGGCCGGAGAGCCGCATGATTTCATACATGATCTCGTCGGTGACCGAGCGCAGGATGTAGCGGTCGTTCTCGAGGCCTTCATAGCGGGAGAAGTCCAACGGCTTGCCGAAGCGCACCTGCGGGCGGGTGAACTTGCCGAACTTCTTGCCCGGGGGCGCCACCACGTCGGTGCCGACCACCGCGACCGGGATCACCGGCACGCCGGTCTCCAGCGCCAGGCGTGCCACACCGGTCTTGCCGCGATAGAGCCGACCGTCGTGCGAGCGGGTGCCTTCGGGATAGATGCCGAAGAGCTCGCCCTTGCCGAGCACCTCCTTGGCCGACATCAGCGCGCCCTCGGCGGCGTTGGCACCGGACCGGTCGATCGGGATCTGGCCGGCACCGGAGAAGAACGTCTTCTGGAACCAGCCCTTGATGCCGGGCGAGTTGAAGTACTCCGCCTTGGCCACGAACGACACCCGGCGGGTGAGGGTCAACGGCATGAACAACCAGTCGGCGTACGAGAGGTGGTTGCTGGCCAGGATCGCCGGTCCGTCCTCGGGCACGTGCTCGAGGCCTTCGGACTGCGGCCGGAAGACGATCCGCAAGGGCGGCCCCAGCGCGATCCACTTCAGGAACCAGTAGAACACCCGTGACCTCCTCGTTGTCGCCCACCGACTGGGCTCCTCACAGATTAGCCCCAAAACGCTGCTCCCCCCGGGCCGCCCCGGCATGGAAGAATCGAAGGGTGGCCACTGACGAGCAACTTGCGTCCCTCTCCATTCCTGCCGCGCCGGACCGGGCAGCGCATCCCGGCATGCGAGTCGGGGTGCTGGTGTGCCACGGCTTCACCGGCTCGCCGGCATCGATGCGTCCGTGGGGCGAGCACCTGGCCGCGCTCGGGTACGGCGTCGAGGTGCCCCGGTTGCCCGGTCACGGCACCACCTGGCAGGAGATGAACACCACCCGTTGGGACGACTGGTACGGCGAGGTGCAGGTTGCGTTCGAGAAGCTGCGGCGCGACAACGAGCAGGTGGTGCTCGCCGGCCTGTCGATGGGCGGCGCGCTGTCGCTGCGGCTGGCTGCCGACCGCCCCGACGAGGTCGCCGGCCTGGCTCTGGTCAACCCGGCGGTCACGTCGACCAACAGGCAACTGCTCGCCCTGCCGTTGCTGCGTTGGGTGGTCCCGTCCCTGCCGGGCATCGGCAACGACGTCAAGCTCCCCGGCGCCGACGAGGGCGGCTACGACCGGACGCCGCTCAAGGCGTTGCACTCGATGGTGCAGGCATGGAAGCCACTGCGCGCCGACCTGCACCGGATCACCACACCGCTGCGGTTGTTCCGTTCGACCGAGGACCACGTCGTCGACCCGTCGTCGGCGCGGCTGATCCTCGACTCGGTGTCGTCGCACGACAAGCAGGAGATCCTGCTGCACGACAGCTTCCACGTGGCGACCATCGACAACGACGCACCGATGATCTTCGACGAGTCCGCCGCGTTCTTCCACGCAGTCACCGATCCCCGCCGCCCGGGCGTCTGAGGCGCGGGTCCGCGGCAACCGGAGGCGTCGTACGCTCGGAGGTGTGAAACCGGGCGACGAGGACGAGGCCTGGCGGCAGATCGTGGAGAACTACGG
>JBEBTI010000132.1:0-9277 GCA_040393845.1 Nocardioides daejeonensis | reverse complement strand
TCTGGGGGTTCGCGGTCAGGCGGGAGCACCTTCGTGCGCGGTCCCGGCCGCCAACAGCGCGTCGATGCGGGCGTCGTCGTACCCCAGGACCTGGCTGAGGACGGCACGGGTGTGCTCGCCGGTCAACGGCGCAGGCTCCAGCGGACCGGGCGGCAGCGAGGCATAGGGCGCGCTGCTCGCCTCGGTCGGCAACTCGTGCTCGAGCGCCGGGTGGCGCATCGGGCGGTAGGTGCCGCGATGCTGCAGTTGCGGATCGGTCGAGATCTGGTTGAGGCGTCGCATCGCGGCCGCAGGAATGCCGGCTGCCTGGAGGTGCTCCATCGCCTCCTCCGGGGTCCGTACGGCGACCCATTGCGCGACCGCGGCGTGCAGGTCGTCGCCAGCACCCACCTCGGCACGCAGTTTCGCCGCCTCGTCGTCGGTGCGTGCCTCGACGACGCACCACTCGTCGTCGCCGGCACAGGCAAAGAGATCGCCGAATCCGAACCGGTCGCGATTTCCCTGTGCAGCAACGGATCCGGGGGCCAGGGACTCGAGCGCCGCCAGGGGCGCGAGTTGGTGCAGCACCACGTCGGACTGCGCCAACTCGATGCGGGTGCCGATGCCGGTGCGCATCCGTCCGATCAGCGCGGCGGCGACGGTGAGGGCGCCGATCCGGGCGGCCACGTGGTCGGGATAGACGGTGACCCCGTCCCAACACGCAGTCTCGTCGGCGGCGTACTTCCACAGGCTGGAGATGCCGCAGGCCGCACGCACCAGCGGGCCGTAGCCGAGCCGGCGCGCCCAGGGTCCGCGAGAACTGAACGCAGCACTCTCGACCACCACGATCCGGGGGTTGATCTGCTTCAGCGTGTCGTGATCGATGCCCAACGACACCAGGGTGCCGGGCTTGAAGTTGGTCAGCACCACGTCGCTCTCGCGCACCAGGTCGAGGAACACCTCGAGTCCTTCGGGGCTGCGCAGGTCGAGGCCGAGGCTGCGCTTGTTGCGCTGCCCCCACGCGAAGGAGGCGTTCATCGGCTCGCCGCCGCGGGTCTGTCGCAGTCCGTCGGGGAAGGCCAGGCTCTCGACCTTGATCACCTCGGCGCCGAAGTCGCCGAGCGCGCGACCGATCTCGGCGCCGAAGACGATCACGCCGAGGTCGAGCACCCGCAGCCCCGCGAACGGCAGTGCGCCCGCTGGCTGCGCGGGGATCGGCTCCCGCGTGGCCCACTCGAGACCGCTGGCGGCCTCGCTGGGGTACGGCGTACGGAGTCCGGCGCGGTGGCCGGCGATGTCGGCGAACCCGGTGGGCAGCTGGGTGGTGAGGCCCGGGGCGAGGGTGGCTTCGCCGACGGTCCCGGCCTCGACGAAGTGGTCGGAGGCGATGGCCTGGCCGAGGTCGAGCACCTGGGCCAGGGGGACGCCGCGTTGGGCAGCCTGGTCGACGAGCTCGGCGGCGGTGGAGCGGGAGAAGAGGTCGATGATCAGTGCGTCGAGTCGTTCGGCTGCGGCGACCCGGGCCGAGATCGAGGCGAACTTGGGGTCGGCGAACTCCTCCGGGCTGCCGAGCCACTCGAACATGCCCTTCCACTGGCGGGGTGCGAGCAGGCACAGGCGCACCGACCCGTCGGCGCAGGGATAGATCGGGTAGGAGTCGGCCGGCGGGCGGTCGCGGCGGATCTTGCCCGAGCGGCCGGCGGCGGCCGAGCCCTGGGCGCCGTACGCCGGGTCGAGACCGACCGCGACCGCTTCGGCGTGGGCGAGATCGACGAGTTGGCCGGAGCCGTTGCGCACCTTGGCGATGTGGGCGACCAGAGCGCTCCAGGCCAGCTGGGCGGCGGCGGTCGCCGAGGCGATGCCGATCGGCGGCAACAACGGGGTGGCGCCGGGGCGGCCGGAGCGGGAGAGCGCACCGCTCAGGGCGACCAGGGTGTTGTCGGTGGCCTGCCAGTCGGCACGCGGGCCGGACTGGCCGAAAGGCGAGGAGCGGACGACGACCAGGTGGGGGTACGCCGCGCTCAGGGCGGCTGCGTCGACGTCGACGCCGGTGTCGCGGCCGAGCAGCACGATGTCGGCGTCGGCGGCGAGTGCGACGAGCTCATCGGGGTGGCTGATCGCAATGCGGGCCTTGTTGGCATTGCGCACGAGGAACGCCAACGACTGACCGTCGTGCAGCGGCGCGTCGGCGCGAGTGGGTGCTCCGTCGACGGGCTCGACCTTGACGGTCTCGGCACCGAGGTCGGCGAGGATCCTGGCTGCGGCTTCGCCCACGGCGTCCGACGCGTCAAGGATGCGTACGCCGGTCAGGGGCTGGTGGGTGGCGGGCGAGTCTGCCATCGTTCTCCTCCTCGGGTTCCAGATATAATCTAACGGCAATCGGTTTTAGCGCAATGGGGGTTCCGGTGGAGCAGCAGTCCAGCAGGTTCGAACACGTGGAGATTGTCGTCGATGGCGCGGTCGGCGTGATCGAGCTGGCGCGACCCGACCGCGGCAACGCGGCCAACCTGCAGCTCCTGGTCGACCTCTTCGACGCCTTCGAGGTGCTCGACGCCGATGACGACATCGCCGTGGTGGTGTTGGCCGGACAGGGCAAGAACTTCTGTGTCGGCGCAGATCTGCAGGACGGCTTCCAGCGTGCTGACGAGGAGTGGCCGCCGGTCTTCCAGGCGTTCGTCGACCGGTTCGGCACCGTCGACGGCATTCCGCGTGACGCCGGCGGCATGGTGACGATGCGGATGGCCGCGATGCGCAAGCCGATCGTGGTGGCGGTGCACGGGGCCGCGGTCGGTGTCGGCGCCTCCCTGCTGCTGCCCTGTGACATTCGGGTGGTTGCCGAATCGGCCCGGGTCGGCTTCGTGTTCGCCAAGCGCGGCATTGCGGCTGAGTCGGTGGCCAGTTGGTTCCTGCCTCGCGTCGTCGGCATCACCCGGGCGACCGAGTGGGTGCTGACCGGGCGGTTGGTCACCGCCCCGGCGCTGCTGAGTGCCGGCCTGGCCACCGAAGTGGTGCCCGACGCCGAGGTGCGCGCCGCGGCGTTGGCGGTCGCCCACGAGATCGCCGTCAACACCTCGCGGGTGGCGGCCGGCATTGCCCGCCAGCTGCTGTGGGGCATGCAGTCGGAGCTCTCCCCGTGGGAGGCGCACCGGCATGAGTCGCAGGTGGTGTGGAACGCGCCCTCGGAGGGCGACGTGGAGGAGGGGGTCGCCTCGTTCCTCGAGAAGCGGGCGCCAGGGTTCCCGCTCCGGGTGCCGCGTGACTACCCGGCGTACGTCCCGCCGTGGCCGGGCCGGTCGCCGTGCTGATCGGTCGCCGCTCGCCCTGAAGCCGGCCCGGCGCTGCTCGCTCGCTGCTCGGTCCCGGGTGGGTCGGCGACGTCCGACCGCCGAGGTCGGGGCTCTCAGTAGGCGGCCAGACCGCCGTCGACGGTGAGCGTGGTGCCGGTGACGTACGACGAGGCGGGGGAGGCGAGGAAGAGCATCGCGGCGTCGATCTCAGCCTGGGTGCCGAAGCGGCGCAGCATGCTGTGGGTGGCGATCATCTCGCCGATCGGGCCCTCTGCGCCGCCGCCGTCGTCGGTCATCTCGGAGGCGAAGTAGCCGGGGCACAGTGCATTGACGCGGATCTCGCGGCGGGCCCACTCGCCGGCGAGGTCGCGACTCAGGCCGATCACGCCGGCCTTCGACGCCGCATAGGCGGCCTGCGGGAACCGCGGTGCGATCTGGCCGAGCACGCTGGCCACATTGACGATGGAGCCGCCGTGCTCCATCCGCGCAGCGCAGGCGCGGGCCATCCAGAAGACCCCGTTGAGGTTGACGTCGATCAGGCTCCGGAAGCCTTCCGGGGTCTCCTTGAGCGCCGAGACGGCCGAGCCGAGTCCGGCATTGTTGATCAGCGCATCGATGCGTCCGAAGGCGTCGATGGCGGCCGCGGCGACCTGCTCGCAGTCGTCGGGGGAGGCCACGTCGGCGGCCACCACGGTCACCCGCGTGCCCGCGTCGGTGAGTTCGGTGGCGAGCGCCTCAAGGCGGTCGACCCGTCGGGCGGCCAGCACCAGGTCGGCGCCGACGCCGGCCAGGCTTCGCGCGAACCCCGCGCCCAGGCCGCTGCTGGCGCCGGTGACCACGGCAGTGCGCCCGTCCATGCGGAATGCGTCCAGCGTGCTCATGGGATCTCCTCGGGGTAGGGGTTGTCAGGATTTATCTAACAAGATTAGATAACCGGACCGTTCCAGATGCAAGGAGGTGCCACGATGGAATCACGACGACGGATGCGAGTGGCCAGCAAGGACTCACTCGCTCAAGGGGTCGTCGGCCTCGAGCTCGAGCCGGCTGACCCCGAGAGCACGCTGCCGCAGTGGCGCCCTGGGGCGCACGTCGACCTCCATGGCCCCGACGGTCTGGTCCGGCAGTACTCGTTGTGCGGTGCGCCCGAGGCGTCCAGCTGGCGAGTCGGCGTGTTGAAGGTGGCCGACGGGCGCGGTGGCTCCCGGTGGGTCCATGACCAACTCGAGGTCGGCGACCTCGTCGAGGTGGCGGGCCCGCGCAACCACTTCGGCCTGGAGGTCGGCGACGACCACCTGTTCGTCGCTGGCGGCATCGGCATCACCCCGATCCTGCCGATGCTGCGCGAGGTGGCGCAGCGTGACGGTGCCCGTTGGCGCCTGGTGTACGGCGGTCGCTCCCGGGCGTCCATGGCCTTTGCCGACGAGCTGGTCGAGCGCTGGCCCGACCATGTCCAGTTGGTGCCGCAGGACGTGGAGGGCGTGCTCGACCTGGCCGCCGTCTTCGGCGAGCCGAGCCCGGGTCGGGTGGTGCACTGCTGTGGCCCCGAGCCGCTGCTGGTCGCGGTCGAGGAGTTGCTGGCCGACCGCCCCGAGGCGCTGCATGTCGAACGCTTCGTGGCCGAGGTCGACCTCGCCGGCGAGGCGTTCGAGGTGGAGATCGCCTCCGCTGGTGCGCGCGTCACGGTGGAGGAGGGGTGCAGCATCCTGGACGCGCTGGCCGACGCCGGCGTCGTCGTCGAGTCGTCGTGCCGCGAGGGCACCTGTGGCACCTGTGAGACCGGCGTGCTCGGTGGCGTCCCCGACCATCGCGACAGTGTGCTGACCGACGAGGAGAAGGCGGCCAACGACGTGATGATGGTCTGCGTGGGCCGGTGCCTCAAGGGCCCGTTGGTGCTCGATCTCTGAGGCCTTCGAGGGTTTTCCTAACAAGTTTAGGTTTAACCGTTGACAGTGACCACGGTCACGCAGTAGAACAGATGCCACCTAAGGCTTTTAGTTTTATCGCCGCCAGGAGTTCTCGGGAACAACTTGCCACTCGACCGCCCGACCCAGCGCCTCCCTGACGAGGTGCACGCAAGGAGTAGACAGATGACCGCAACGATTGGCGCCGCCCTCGCATGGTGGGCGCGGACCCAGCCCGAATCGCCGGCCTTCGTCTTCGCCGACGAAACCCTCGACTACGCCACCGTCGAGCACTGGTCCAGCCGAGTGGCACGCGACCTCCAGGAGCGCGGCGTTGCCGTCGGTGACCGGGTGGGCCTGCTTGCCGGCAACTCCGTGCCGTGGCCGGTCGCCGCCCTCGGCGTGATGAAGGCGGGAGCCGTGCTGGTGCCGCTCAACCCCCGTTTCAAGCCGGCTGAGCTGCGCAAGATTCTCGACGACTCCGGCGCGAGCGTCGTGATCGCCGACGACCCGTTCGTGGCCACCGTCACCGGTGCCGCCGAGCTGGGCGCTCCGGCCAGCGCGATCACCTTCGCCGAGGTCCGCGCGCTGCGCGACGGCGGAGTCGACACCTTCCGCGTCGACCGCGGCGACGACGACCCGATCGCAATCATCTTCACCAGTGGTTCCACCGGCATGGCCAAGGGCGTGGTGCTCACCAACCGCACCCTGATGAGCATCGTCTTCGAGGCCAGCCTCACCGAGGACGGCTTCCACCGCCGCAACACCACCATCCTGGTGCTGCCGTTGGCGTTCACCCCGGGTCTGGTCTGGGGCATGCTGATGAACACCGTGCTCGGCGGCAAGATCGTGATCGAGGCCGACCTCAACCCCGGTCGCGCGGTCAAGCTGATCGAGGAGCACAAGGTCGAGGCGATCTTCGGTGTGCCGCTGATCTACCAGGCGCTGGCTGCGTCTCCCGAGTTCGCCGACGCCGATCTCTCCTCGCTCAAGACCGCCGCAGTGGGCGGCGCCGCCGTACCTGTCTCGCTGCTCGAGGCATGGGCGAGCAAGGACGTGGCACTGCGTCAGATCTACGGCATGACTGAGGCTGGCGGCATCGCCACCTCCACCTGGGTCAGCGAATACCGCGAGCACCCGGGGACCTGTGGCTCCGGCCTGATCTTCACCCGCGTCAAGACGGTCCGCGAAGACGGCACCGACTGCGACTCGGGCGAGTCCGGCGAGCTCGTCATCCAGGGCCCGGGCGTGACCCCCGGCTACTGGAACGCCCCGGAGATCAACGAGGTCGTCTTCCGTGACGGCTGGCTGCACAGTGGTGACCTCGGCAGCCTCGACGAGGACGGCCGGATCAAGTTCGTCGACCGCCTCAAGGACCTGATCATCACCGGCGGCATCAACGTCTCGCCGGTCGAACTCGAGCTCGCCATTGCGGCCATCCCCGGCGTGGCCGAGGTGGCAGTGATCGCCGCGGCCGACGAGAAGTTCGGCGAGACCCCGGCAGCGATCATCACGGTCGGTGGCGAACTCGACGAGCAGACCGTCATCGAGGAGTGCAAGAAGGTCGTCGCCGACTACAAGGTGCCGCGCTACGTCGTCCTGCGCCAGGACCCGCTGCCGCGGCTCCCCAACGGCAAGATCAGCAAGACCGAGATCCGTGACGAGTACGCCGACGTCACGACTCGTTTCGCCAAGCTCGGCTGATCATCCACAACTTGTGTGACCCCCGGGTGAGAGCCCTCACTCGGCCCGGGGGTCACACATGATTTCCAACAACGAGGTGCTTGATGTCCGATCCTGCCGGCAGTGCCGACGCCGTCCTCTATGAGGTCAAAGACCATGTCGCGGTGGTGACGATCAACCGTCCCCGTGCGATGAATGCGGTCAATGCCGCCGTCTCGACCGGCATCGGTCAGGCTCTCGAGAGTGCCGATTCCGACCCCGACGTGCGCGCCGTGGTGATCACCGGCAGCGGTGACGCCTTCTGCGCCGGCGCCGACCTCAAGGCGCTCGGGCGTGGCGAGGCCGTTCACGACCCCGACCACGTCGAGTGGGGGTTCGCCGGGTTCGTGCAGCACCAGGTCGGCGTCCCCACCATCGCCGCGGTCAACGGGTTTGCCCTGGGCGGCGGCACCGAGCTGGTGTTGGCTGCCGACCTCGCGGTCGCCGACCCAGCCGCCACCTTCGGCCTGCCAGAGGTGCGCCGTGGCCTGTTGGCTGCGGCCGGCGGTGTGATCCGGCTGCAGCGCCAAGTGCCGCAGAAGGTCGCCCTCGAGTTGGCGCTGACCGGAGACGCCGTCGATGCCGGCCGTGCGTGTGAATTGGGCCTGGTCAACCGGGTCTCCGCGCCGGGCGCCAGCCTGGCCGAAGCACTCGACCTCGCCGGTCGGATCGCGGCCAACGCGCCGCTGTCGGTGCGCGAGACCAAGCAGGTCATGCACCGTACGGCGGCACTCGGCTCCGACTGGGACGACGAGGCGTGGCAGATCAGCAACCGCGCCATGGGGCGGATCCTCCGCTCGGACGACTTCCGTGAGGGAACCAAGGCATTCGCTGAGAAGCGGCGACCAGAGTGGAGTGGACGATGAGTGATGTCCCGGCCCTGATCAAGGGCCTTGACCGCTTGGTGATCGTGGGCGGCTCGCTGGGTGCTGCACGGGTGGCCGAGGAGGCCCGCCGCCTCGGTTTCGTCGGTTCGATCGTGATCATCGGCGATGAGCCGGTCGCGCTCTACGACCGCCCGCCGCTGAGCAAGCTCTACCTGACCGAGGCGGTGCCGCCGGAGCTTGATCTGGTGAACCTCGAGGCGCTCGACATCTCGGTGATGACCGGCACCCGGGCAACCAGTCTCGACACCCGCAACCGGCGGGTCCGCACCACTTCCGGAGACGTGGAGTACGACGCTCTGGTGATTGCGACCGGTGCGACGCCGCGGGCCTTCCCGCTCGGCGCCGGACTCGACGGCGTCACCAACCTGCGCAACCTCGACGATGCCCGGCTGATTCGTTCGGCCCTCCAACCGGGCGCCCGCGTGATAGTGGTGGGCGCCGGGTTCATCGGCGGCGAGGTCGCCTCCTCCGCGCGCGCTCGCGGCGCGGAGGTCTCCTTGATCGAGATGCAGCCGCTGCCCTTGGTCGGAGCGGTCGGCAGCTTGGTCGCCGAGCGCCTGGCGATGCTGCACCGCCAGTACGGCGTCGACCTGCGCACCCGCACCAAGCTGCGCGAGATCAACGGCACCGGACGGGTCGAGAGCGTCGTGCTCAACGACGGCACTACGCTGCCCGCCGATCTGGTGGTCGTCGGTGTCGGTGTCGAACCGAACACCGGGTGGCTGCGTGGCTCCGGCGTCGCGGTGAGCGACGGTGTTGCCTGCTCTCCCTACCTGGAGAGTACGGTTCCGGGTGTGTACGCAGTCGGAGACGTGGCGCGCTGGGTCAACCCGTGGTCGGGGCACTCCACGCGGATGGAGCACTGGACCTCGGTCGGGGAGCAGGCCGCGAGCGTGGCTCGCAACATGCTGTCCGACGAGCGCCAGCCGTGCAGCATCACTCCCTACTTCTGGTCCGAGTGGTACGGCCACAAGCTGCAGATGCTCGGCGAGTTCGCCGAGGAGACCGAGATCGAGGGCGACATGGACCCGACTGCTCCGTTCCTGGCGCGCTATCGCTACGACGGTGACCTGGTCGGTGCCTTCGCGCTCGACCGCACCGGTCCGTTGATGCGCCAGCGGGCAGCGATCGCCAACCGCACCTCGTGGGAGTCCCTGCTCGAGGCGAAGGCGCGGGTGGCGCGCTGATGATCGTCGTCGTCCTGCTCGTTCTGGCCGTCGTCGGCTTCGGCGTGGGCTGGGGCACCGAGGAGGAGCTCTACGTCCAGATCGCCCTCGGCGCCAGCATCCTGGCTGCCTTGGTGGTGCTGGGACGGATCTGGTCGGGTACGACGACCGCCGGCAGCGCCGCTGCTGCCGGAACGGCTGGCGCTGGCGACGGCGCTGGTGGCGACGACGGCCCCGCTGACGGCGCCGACGACTCACCGGCGACCGACGTACCTGAGGACGACGTACCTGAGGACGACGTACCTGAGGACGACGTACCTGAGGACGACGTACCT
>JBEBTI010000131.1:0-9287 GCA_040393845.1 Nocardioides daejeonensis | reverse complement strand
CCGCCGGAGGCGATCACCGGGACCGACACCTCACGGCGTACGGCGCGCAGCAGGTCGAGGTCGAAACCGTCCTGGGTGCCGTCGGCGTCCATCGCATTGAGCAGGAGCTCCCCCGCGCCCAACTCAGCTGCCCTGACGGCCCACTCGATCGCGTCGACGCCGGCCGACCGACGGCCACCGTGGGTGGTCACCTCGAAGCCCGAATCGGTGCCGGCGGCCCGTCGCGCATCGACCGAGAGCACCAGCACCTGGTTGCCGAAGCGGTCGGCGATCTCGGCCACGAGTTCGGGGCGGCGCAGGGCCGCGGTGTTGACGGCGACCTTGTCGGCGCCGGCCCGCAACAAGCGGTCGACGTCCTCGACTGAGGCGACGCCACCACCGACGGTGAGCGGGATGAAGACCTCCTCGGCCGTGCGGGACACGATCTCCATCGTGGTCGCGCGCCCCTGGTGGGAGGCCGAGATGTCAAGGAAGGTCAACTCGTCTGCGCCTTCGGCGTCGTAGGCGCGGGCCAGCTCGACCGGGTCGCCGGCGTCGCGGAGCTCCTTGAAGTTGATGCCCTTCACCACGCGCCCGCCGTCGACGTCCAGACAGGGGATCACGCGTACGGCGAGACTCATCGCGCGCCACCGCGACGGGTCAGCGCCAGGGCGTCGGCCAAGGTGAACCGGCCCTCGTAGAGGGCGGTGCCGGCGATCGCGCCCTCGACACCGAGCGGCACCAACTCCATCAGGCGACCGATGTCGGCGAGGGTGGTGACGCCGCCGCTGGCGACCACGGGGCGATCGGTGCGCGCGCAGACGTCACGGAGCAGTTCGACGTTGGGACCTTGCAGCATGCCGTCCTTGTTGACGTCAGTGACGACGTAGCGCGCGCAGCCCTCGGAGTCGAGGCGGGCAAGGGTCTCCCACAGGTCGCCGCCGTCCTTGGTCCATCCCCGGGCGGCAAGGGTGGTGCCGCGCACGTCCAGGCCGATCGCGACCCGGTCACCCCAGGTGGCGATCGCGCGGGCGCACCACTCGGGGTTCTCGATCGCGGCAGTCCCGATGTTGACCCGACGACAACCGGTCGCCATCGCGGCTTCCAACGACTCGTCGTCACGGATGCCGCCGCTCATCTCGACCGAAATGTCGAGCCGACCGACGATCTCCTTCTTCAGCTCCCAGTTGTCGCCGGTGCCGAAGGCGGCATCGAGATCGACCATGTGCAGCCACTCGGCACCGGCGTCCTGCCAGCGCAGCGCAGCCTCCAACGGCTCACCGAAGGCCTTCTCGGACCCGTCGATGCCCTGCACCAGCTGCACGGCGCGGCCGTTCTTGATGTCGACGGCCGGCAACAACTCGAGGTAGTCACTCACGTGCGGTTCTTCCTTCTGCAGCAGGGAAATCAGGACGGGTCACAGCGACTGGACCCAGTTGCGCAACAGCGTCGCGCCGGCGTCACCGGACTTCTCCGGGTGGAACTGGGTGGCGGTCAACGGACCGTTCTCGACCGCCGCGACGAACCGGTCGCCGCCGTGCTCCGACCAGTGCACGAGGGGCGCACGGGTGCGGTCGTTGGTGACCAGCTTCCAGTCGCGCACGCCGTAGGAGTGCACGAAGTAGAACCGCTCCTGCTCCGCGCCGGCGAACAGGCTGCTGCCAGCCGCCACCTCGACGGTGTTCCACCCCATGTGGGGTACGACGGGTGCCTGCAGCCGTTCGACCACACCCGGCCACTCGTCACATCCCACCGTCTCGACCCCGTGCTCGACGCCGCTGCCGAAGAGCACCTGCATGCCGACACAGATGCCGAGGACCGGCCGGCCACCAGCGAGCCGGCGCCCGATCACTTCGGGGCCCTTCACCGCATGCAGGCCGGCCATACAGGCCGCGAACGCGCCGACACCGGGCACCAGCAACCCGTCGGCGTCCAGTGCCGTCTGCTTGTCCGCGGTCAACGTGACCCGCGCGCCGGCGCGTTCGACGGCGCGCACGGCCGAACGGAGGTTCCCCGACCCGTAGTCGAGGATCACCACGTCCTTCACGAGTTGAGCGTTCCCTTCGTCGACGGTACGCCGGTCTCACGCGGATCGAAGGCGATCGCGTCACGGAACGCGCGGGCGAAGGCCTTGAACTGCGTCTCCACGATGTGGTGCGGCTCCCGACCGGCCAGCACGCGCACGTGCAGGGCAATGTGGGCGTGGAAGGCGATCGTCTCGAAGACGTGCTTGGTCAGCGATCCGAGGTAGCCGACGCTGCCGGGCACTCCGCCGCCGAGCGTGACATAGACCTGCCCCTCCGGTTCGCCGGTGTGCACGCAGTAGGGGCGACCCGACACGTCGACGACGGCGTGGACCAGAGCCTCGTCGAGCGGCACGGTGGCGTCGCCGAAGCGGCGTACGCCGGCCTTGTCGCCCAACGCGATCCGCAGTGCCTCACCCAGCACGATGGCGGTGTCCTCGACGGTGTGGTGGGCGTCGATGTGCACGTCGCCCTCGGCCCGGACCGTGAGGTCGACCAGGGCGTGGCGGGCGAAGGAGTTGAGCATGTGGTCGTAGAAGCCGACGCCGGTGGAGATCTCCGCCCTCCCCGTGCCGTCGAGGTCCAGCGACACGTGGATCCGGGACTCCTTGGTCTCCCGGTCCAGCGTTGCCACTCGTGTGCCACTCATGCTCCACCCTCTTCTTCTCTGACCTTGGTCAGCGCGTTCTGGAATGTCGTCATCTCTTCCGCGGTGCCGATCGACACCCGGAGCCATCCGTCCGGTCCGGTCTCCCGGATCAGGACCCCGTGGTCGACCAGCCGCCGCCACACCGCGTGCCGGTCGGGGAACGTCCCGAACAGCACGAAGTTGGCGTCGGAGTCGGCCACCTGCAGGTGTTGGCTGCGCAGCCACTCGACGGTGCGGTCACGCTCGAGACGCAACTCGTCGACCCGACCGAGGAGCTCGGGCGCATGCTTCAGCGCAGCAATCGCGGTGGCCTGGGTGACCGCCGAGAGGTGGTAGGGCAGACGCACGATCCGCAACGCGTCGACCACCGCCGGATCCGCCGCCAGATAACCGAGCCGGGCGCCGGCCAGGGCGAACGCCTTGCTCATCGTGCGGGTGACCACCAGATTGCGGTGCTGCGGAAGCACCTCGAGCGCGCTGGGCACGCCGGTGCGCCGGAACTCGCCGTACGCCTCGTCGATCACCACGATGCCGTTGCCTGCTGCCTCGCACAGCATCGCGACGGCTTCGGGCGGCAGGGCAGTGCCGGTGGGGTTGTTCGGGCTGGGCAACAGCACGACCGCGGGCCTGATCTCCTCCACCAGTCGGCGTGCAGCGTCGAGGTCGAGGCTGAAGTCGTCCTCGCGGCGGCCGGCGACCCACTCGGTGAGCGAGTCACGCGCATATTCGGGATACATCGAATAGGTCGGCGCGAACGACAGTGCGGTGCGGCCGGGACCTCCGAACGCCTGCAACAGCTGCAACATCACTTCGTTGGAGCCGTTGGCTGCCCACACGTTGTCGATCGTGAGTCTGCGACCACCGTCGCTGTTGAGGTAGTCGGCCAATGCCTCGCGCAGCGCCACCGCCTCGCGGTCGGGGTAGCGGTTGAGCTCCAGCGCCGCCTCCCGCACGGCGTCGGCGATGTCGGCCGCGGTCGCAGCGGAGGGACCGTAGGGGTTCTCGTTGGTGTTCAACTGCACCGGTACGTCGATCTGTGGCGCACCGTACGGCGTCTCCCCCACGAGCGCCTCGCGCAACGGGGGGAACGGAAGCGAGCTCACCGGCTGCCGCCCTCGTCACCGAAGCGGACCCGGACTGCCGCGGCGTGACCGGGCAGGTCCTCGGCCTCAGCGAGTGTCGTCACGTGACCGGCCACCTCGGCCAGCGCGTCGCGTGAATATTCCACGACGTGCACCGACTTGACGAAGGCTCGCACCGACAACCCCGAGGAGTGACAGGCACAGCCGGCCGTGGGCAGGACGTGGTTGGAGCCGGCGCAGTAGTCACCCAGCGACACCGGGGCGTAGGGACCGACGAAGATCGCGCCGGCGTTCTGCACCCGCGCCGCCCACGCCTCGGCCTGTGCGGTGTGGATCTCGAGGTGCTCGGCGGCGTAGGCGTTGACCACCGCCAACCCCTGCTCGAGGTCGTCGACCAGCACGATGCCGGACTGCTGGCCGGCCAGCGAGGTGCGGATCCGCTCGACGTGCTTGGTGAGGGCCACCTGCTTGTCGAGCTCGGCCTCCACGTCGGCAGCCAGTCGTTCGGAGGGCGTGACGAGGACGGCCGAGGCCAACGGGTCGTGCTCGGCCTGGCTGATCAGGTCGGCGGCGACGTGGGCGGCATCAGCCGTGTCGTCGGCGAGGACCGCGATCTCGGTCGGCCCGGCCTCGGAGTCGATGCCGACGAGGCCCTTGAGCAGCCGCTTGGCGGAGACGGTGTAGATGTTGCCGGGCCCGGTGACCAGGTCGACCTTCGCGCAGTCGCCTGCTCCGTGGGCGAACATCGCGATCGCCTGGGCTCCACCGACGGCGTACACCTCGTCGATGCCCAGCAGGGCACAGGCGGCAAGGATCGTCGGGTGCGGCAGGCCGCCGTGGTCCTTCTGCGGCGACGAGGTGAGTGCGATCGAGGAGACGCCCGCCACCTGGGCCGGCACGACGTTCATCACCACCGAGGAGACGAGAGGCGCCAACCCACCGGGCACATAGAGTCCGACCCTGCGGATCGGCACCTTGCGGTGACTGACCCGGGCGCCAGGTCCGAGGTCGGTGACGACATCGGTCTCGAGTTCGGCCGTGCACGTCGCCCGCAGCCGCCGGATCGACTCCTCGAGGCCGGCCCGCACCTCGGGGTCGACGGCCGCCAAGGCGCGGTCGATCGCCTGCTGCGGCACCCGGATCTCGGTCTGCTCGACGCCGTCGAACTTCAACGAGTAGTCGGCGATCGCCGCCACGCCGCGGTCGCGCACGTCGTCACAGATCGGCCGGACCACATGAATCGCGGCTTCGACATCGAAGTCGGAGCGCGGGACAGCGCTCCGGTAGTCGGTGTCGGGGGTGCTGCCCCGAAGGTCGATTCGGCGGATCATGGCCCCAGTCTAGGCGTCGCTGCGCCGCGACTCGAACGGGTTCCGGTGCGTGCATGAATGCTGCCGCCGAGGGCGCCGTGGCGGAGCCACCGCGACTGAGGAGAAAGTGCTCAGGTGCGTGCTGGGCGGCGGCCGGCCGACGTTCGCCCTGTCCGCGGACCTCTAAACTGGAGGGATGCAACACACCGTCCCGATGTTCCCCCTGAACACCGTGGTGTTCCCCGGCATGAACGTGCCGTTGCGGGTCTTCGAGGACCGCTACCGAGCGCTCGTGCACCGACTGCTGCGCATCGACGACCCGGCCGAACGGGTCTTCGGTTCGGTGGCGATCCGGGAGGGCTACGAAGTCGGCGACCGCGGGATGCAATCGTTGCACCGGGTCGGCTGCCTCATGCAGCTCACTGAAGCAGACCCGCATCCCGACGGAAGCTTCTCGATCGTCGCGGTCAGCCGCAGTCGCCTGCGGCTGGGCTCCCTGCACACCTCGGGAGTGCTGCTGCAGGGCGAGGTCGAGGACCTCGCAGACCACGACCGAGCGACCCGGTCCGGTGACGCGCAGGTCGCCGCCGGACGGGCCCTGGCCACGTTCGAGCGCTACCGCGCCCTCCTCTCCGAGGTCCGCGGTGCGGAGGTGGTGAGCAGCCCACTGCCGCACGACCCGACCTACCTGTCGTGGGCGCTGGCGGCCGACTGCCCCCTCACCCTCCCCCAGCGTCAGGATCTGCTCGAGACCGACTTTGCCGACGAGCGTCTGGCCCATCTCGACGAGTTGCTGCGTGA
Organism: Nocardioides daejeonensis; assembly: GCA_040393845.1. Lineage (GTDB taxonomy): Bacteria > Actinomycetota > Actinomycetes > Propionibacteriales > Nocardioidaceae > Nocardioides > Nocardioides daejeonensis_A. The sequence continues at coordinate 3,442 of JBEBTI010000131.1, read as the reverse complement.
GGAGATCCGAGTGATGACCGTGCTGCCCTCGATGCCGGCCACCGAGGTGGCCCGCAGCAGGTGGAGCCCGAACTGATGGGCAAGAGGCAGTCGGGCGGTACGCCGGCACTGCTGGCCCTGGCTGCGGCCGGCGTGCCCCACGGACAGCACCCCTACGTCCACGATCCACGCGCCAAGAGCTTCGGACTCGAAGCAGCCGTTGCCCTCGGCGTACCCCCCGAGCAGGTCTTCAAGACCCTGCTCGCCGACGTCGACGGCCACCTGACCGTGGGGATCGTTCCGGTGGCCGGCACGCTGGATCTCAAGGCATTGGCGAAGGCGGTCGGCGGCAGCAAGGCGGTGATGGCCGACCCCGCTGCCGCAGCACGCGCCACCGGCTACGTGGTCGGCGGGATCTCCCCGATCGGCCAGAAGCGAGCGCTGCCGACCGTGATCGACACCTCGGCGCAGGAGTTCGACCTGGTCTATGTCTCCGGTGGACGTCGCGGACTCGACGTGTCGCTGTCGCCGGCCGACCTGTGTGCGATCACCCGGGCGACGACGGCACCGATCAGTCGGTCGTGAGGCGGAACTGGATGTGAGTGCGTCCGTTGTCGTCGGACCACGCCGCGAGGCCCAACCCCGACAACGGCTCGAGGTTCTCGACCACTTCGGGCTCGCCCTCCGCGAGTCGCACCAACCAGTCCTCGGCGTCGAAGTCGACGTAGAAGACCGACGCGGCCTTCGCCGCCTCGGGGAGCACGTCGCGGAAGGAGTCCTCGCCGCCGAGGTCGCCGTCCTCCGCCAACTGGGCCAGATGCGCGTCGTCCAGGCCGATCAGCACATGGTCACCCTCGGTGCGCACGACGATCGGCACGTCGCCCATGGTGGCCAGGAGTTTGTCGAGCACGTCGCGGATCGCGTCGACGTCCCCCTTGATCTTGACCGAGACCGGGAACCCCTCGGGGTCGTTGAAGTCCTCGGCGATGGAGCCGTCGACGGCAATCACCACTGCTTCGCCGAGCAGGGTCACCAGATCCTCGGGGAGGGTCAGGCCAGTCTCGTCCTCGGCGTCGGCCAACAGCTCCTCGACCGACATCCCGGTCTCTGCCTCGACGGCCGGGCCGACCATGTCGACCAGGGAGTTCCACCAGTCGTCGGGAAGCGCGAGGCCGATCGCCCCGGCAGTGCTGGCCGGCAGCGATCCGAGCAGGTCTCCCGCGCCGCCGCTGCTGGTCAACCCGATCAGGAAGGGATTGCCGCCGTCGACGACCGATTCGAACTCGAGTGCACCGTCGTCGAAGCGCACCGCGAAGGCGCCGCCGCGGAAGTCGGCGAGTTCGGCGTAGACCTCGTCGGGCACCTCATCGGGGCTGCCGGCCCCGGGCGCGAACTCCTCCGAGAACCCGGAGAAGTCGCCGCTGCGCATCATCTGCTCGATGACCGTGCCGAGTTCCGGCGAGGCATAGCCGTTGATCACGCCAGCGTCTCCGACCAGGTCGTTCCACTCGCGGAACCCGTCGGCGTCGGCCAACGACTCCTCCTCGGCGTCCGCGACCACGGACCGGGCAATCTCCGGAGTGCGGGCGATGACCATCCACGAGCCCGAGAATGCGTGGCCGCTGACTTCGGACGCCAGCGTGGCGTCACAGCCGAGCAGTCGCTCGACGCCTGTCTCGGCCTTGTCCTCGTCGGTGACCTGCAGCACCACCACCGGCTCGGGGATCTGGCCGGCGTCGCGCGCGATCAGACCGACGCCCATCCGGTCGCCGAGCCATGGTGCGACGTCACGGCCGTAGTCGAGGTCGGGGCAGACCCCTTCGGACTGGATCTCGCCGAACACCTTCTCGCGCAGGTCGTCCTCGGCGCCAATGCCGATCACGTCCCGCAGCGCGGGGAACTTGCGCAGTGTCTTGAGAGCTTCGACCTTCTGCTGACCCGACGGATCGAGGTCGATCGAGACGTAGTAGACCGTGTTCGCCGGCAACGCCTCGGCCGGCTGGGGGCCCTGCCCGAACCAGAAGCGCCAGGCCAGGACCGCGCCGGTGCCCAGCACCAGGACCGTCACCATCGAGATCGCCAACCAGAGCGCCGTACGCCGCTTGCCTGCGTCGGGCCGGCGCTGCACCGGTGCCTGTCCGGGACCGAAGAGGTGAAGTTGGTCGTACGACGCACCCTGCGGCGACTGCTCAGACATCGTGGCTCCTCGAGGTCGGCTGGTGGGCAGTGCGGTGTGTTCTCCTACCCGGAGATCTCCTGGGCAAACCGGTCGTGGCGTGGAGGCGCGTGTGAGCCGGCGGAGAAGAGATAGACCAGCACACAGCCGACCAGGGCACCTCCCGGCATGCCCAGGAACCAGGTGAGCCGGTGGGCGGACAGGTTGAGCGCGACCTCGGGGAACCCGTCGGGGTAGTCACCGCGGACGTCGATGGGTGCTGGCACGTCGGGACCGAGCAGGTGGCCCGTCCACGCCATCAGCAGGCCACCGGCCACCGCTGCCACCACGACCGCGGCGAGCGTGACGACCTCGTCACGGTCGAAGAGCCGCGCGAAGGCTGCCCCGAGCACCAGTCCGCTCGGCAGCGCGAGCGCGAGATAGAGACCGGTGCCGCGGAACTCGACGTCGGGCTCGAAGAACGGCCGCCCGCCGCTGATCAGGTAGGCGTTCGTCGTCGGCGCCGGCGACCACCACAGATACCAGGCGACGCCGGCCAGCACGCCGGCCACCACGAAGGAGAGCAGCACCACGCCGACCTGTCGTGCCAACACGGTGCGGTCGCCCTGCGCCGGCCTAGCCAAGACAGCCCGGCCCGAGGAGTTGCTTGAGGTCGGCGAAGAGCGCCGAGGTCGGCGTCACGCGCAACCGGTCGTCGAGTTTGAGCACCGTGGTCGCGTTGCGGGTCTGCAACCGCAACTGGACCTCGGACATCCCGGGGTGGGTGGCCAACACGTCGCGCAACTGCTCGACCACCGGCGGGGTGCACCGGGTCGACGGGAGGCTGATCACCACCGGTCCGGAGGGGCCCTCGTTGAGATCGGGCAGGCTCACCTCCTGGCCGCGCAACTCTGGCTGGTCCTTGTCACGTGACAAGGTGCCCTTGACCCGGATGATCGAGTCCTCCGCCAGGTGCGGCCCCGCCAGTTGATAGGCGCTGGGGAAGAACAGCACCTCGATCGCGCCGTCGAGGTCTTCGAGGGTGACCGTCGCCCACGCGTCGCCGCGCTTGGTGATCCGCCGGTTCACGCCGGTGATCAGTCCGCTGACGCTCAACATCGAACCGTGCGGTCGGTCCTCGTCGAGCATCAGTTGACCGATCGTGCAGTCGGTGTCCTGGGACAGCACGTGCTCGAGTCCGAGCAGTGGGTGGTCGGAGACGTAGAGCCCGAGCATTTCGCGCTCGTGCGCAAGCAGCGTCATCTTGTCCCACTCGTCGATCTCCGGCAGCGCCACGCTGACGCCGAA
>JBEBTI010000130.1:0-9331 GCA_040393845.1 Nocardioides daejeonensis | reverse complement strand
GCGACCAACGACGCGATGAACGTCGAGGGCACCCGCAACGCGCTGCAGTTGGCCGAGGCGTTGCAGGTCGGGTGCTTCCACCAGGTGTCGTCCGTGGCCGCGGCCGGTGAGTTCGAGGGCACCTTCGACGAGACGATGTTCGACGAGGGCCAGCGTCTGCCGTCGGCGTACCACCGCACCAAGTTCGAGTCCGAGCGGCTGGTCCGCGAAGAGGCGACCGTGCCGTGGCGCGTCTACCGCCCCGCCATCGTGGTGGGTCACTCCGAGACCGGAGAGATGGACAAGGTCGACGGACCCTACTACTTCTTCCCGGTGCTCAAGCGACTGCGGGACGCATTCCCGTCGTGGATGCCGTTGCTGGGCGTCGATCTGGGCAACACCAACTTCGTGCCGGTCGACTACGTCGCCAAGGCGATGGATGCGCTCGCGCACCTGCCGGAACGCGACGGGGAAGCCTTCCACCTGGTCAACCCCGAGCCGCAGCCGGTGGTGCAGATGGTCAACGGCTTCTGTGCCGCAGCCGGTGCCCCGCAGTTCGCCACCCCGCTCGACCGGTTCAGCGGTGGCGTCGCGCAACTGCCGAAGGCGCTGCACCCGGGTCGGTTGATCGCCGGCGCGATGCGCACGTCACCGGTCCAAGCGCTCCTCGGTCAGACCGTCGGCCGCGCCGGCATCCCCAAGGAGGTGCTCGCGCACACCAACTTCGTGCCGGTCTTCGACTCCCGACGCACCCAACAGGCACTGGCCGGCACCGGCATCGCCGTACCCGACCCTGACTCCTACGCCAGCCTGCTGTGGAACTACTGGGAGGAGAACCTCGACCAGACAGTCGCCCGCGACGCCTCCGCCCGCCGCGCCCTCGAAGGGCGCTATGTCGTGATCACCGGCGCCTCCTCCGGCATCGGTCAGGTCACCGCGCTCAAGGTCGCCCAGGCCGGCGGCATCCCGGTGCTGGTCGCACGCGGCAAGGAGAAGTTGGACGACCTGCGCCTCACCATCGAGATGCGCGGAGGCCAGGCCCACGTCTTCCCCTGCGACCTGTCCGACCTCGAGGCGATCGACGACCTCTGCGCGCGACTCTCCGCCGAGTTGCCGTCGATCGACTACCTAGTCAACAACGCCGGCCGATCGATCCGGCGCTCGATCAAGCTGAGCCACGACCGGTTCCACGACTTCGAGCGCACCATGCAACTCAACTACTTCGGGGCGATCCGACTGATCATGGGTCTGTTCCCGGTGATGCGTGCCCAGCACCGCAGCCACGTCGTCAACATCTCCTCGATCGGCGTGCAGACCAACCCGCCGCGCTTCTCGGCGTACGTCGCCTCGAAGGCCGCACTCGACGCGTGGAGCAATGTGGTGGCCTCCGAGGTGGTCGGCGACGGGATCACCTTCACCAACGTGCACATGCCGTTGGTGAAGACGCCGATGATCGCGCCGACCAAGATCTACGACAAGTTCCCCACCATCTCACCGGGGCAGGCCGCCGACGTGGTGATCAAGGCGTTGGTCGAGAAGCCGCACGAACTCAACACGATGCTCGGCAACGCCGGCGCGGTCGCGCACACGGTCGCACCCAAGGCGTCGTTCCGGGTGCTCAACATGGCCTACCACGTGTTCCCCGACTCCGCCGCCGCCCGCGGCGACGGCGACGGCAAGCGGGAGAGCGAGCAGATCATGCTCGCCAAGTTGTTCAAGGGCGTGCACTGGTGAGAAGGCCAATTACCCGGTTGGCCGGGTAATTGGAGCGTTCGTGACGGTAATTACCGACACGAACGCCCCGAAAGCGCCACGAAGCACCTCGGTGCCGGTGCCAGCCCGTTCAGCCGCGATCGGGGCCCGTTGCCACCGGCCGTGACGGGTCGCTGACCCACTCACTCCACGAGCCGGGACAGAGCGCGGCCTCGAGTCCGGCCACCTCCATTGCCAACAACTGGTGGGTAGCGGTGACTCCGGATCCGCAGTAGACGCCGACCCGGTCCACGTCGTACGCCGCGGCAAAGCGCTCGCGCAGTGCCTCGGGGGCGAGGAACCGGCCGTCACCGCCGAGGTTGTCGGTGGTCGGCAGGTTGTGGGCACCGGGGATGTGCCCGGCGACCGGGTCGACCGGCTCGACCTCACCGCGGTAGCGCTCAGGGGCGCGTGCGTCGAGCAACAGCCCTGACCGCGCCAGGTCCAGCACGTCGTCCACCCCGACGATCGGCAGGCGCCCCGGCCCGGCCACGAAGTCACCGGGCGGTACGACGACCGCACCGGTCTCGACCGCACCTCCGGCGGTCTGCCACGCGGCCCATCCGCCGTCGAGCACCCGCACGTCGTCGTGGCCGTGGTGACGCAGCAGCCAGCGACACCGGGCCGCGGCCAGGCTCGACCAGTCGTCGTACACCACGACCGGACGCGACGCCGAGACACCGGCCCGGCGCATCGCCGCTTCGAAAGTGGTCCGCTCCGGGAGCGGGTGCCGTCCGCCGCCCGGCCCACCGGCAAGTTCGGTGTCGAGGTCGACGTAGGCCGCGCCCGGGACGTGCCCTGCGGCGTACTCCCGGGGGCCGTCCGGCCCACCGAGGCGCCAGCGCACGTCGAGCACCGTGACCGACCCGGAGGCAGACGTGACGGCGGCGCGAAGTTCGACGACGTCGATCAGTGGGGGCACGGCTGCGAGGCTCATGTTCCGCAGTCTGCCCGACCGAGGGGGTGGCCGCGGCGGACTGGCATGATGTCGGCCCGTGGCCGAACTTCACTTCTTCACCGGCACCATGGACTCCGGCAAGAGCACGCTCGCGCTGCAGACCAATCACAACCATGCCGCGCGCGGCCGCGTGGGCAGCATCTTCACCACCCACGACCGGGCCGGAGAAGCCACCCTCTCCTCGCGCCTGGGGTTGACCCACGAAGCGCTCGAGGTCAACGCGGAGTTCGACTTCTGGCGCTACACGGTGGACACCCTCACCAAGGGCGGCCGCATCGACTACATGATCTGCGACGAAGCCCAGTTCTATTCGCCGACGCAGGTCGAGCAGCTCGCGAAGGTCGTCGACGAGCTGCAGATCGACGTCTTCGCCTTCGGCATCCTGACCGACTTCCGCTCGGTGCTCTTCCCCGGGTCGGCGCGTCTGGTCGAGCTGGCCGACCGCATGCACGTGCTGCAGGTCGAGGCGCTGTGCTGGTGCGGCAAACGCGCCACCCACAACGCTCGCACGGAGAACGGGGCGATGATCACCGAGGGCGAGGTGATTGTGGTCGGTGACACCACTGACGAACGAGACGACGAACCGGTCGACGTCGCCTACGAGGTGTTGTGTCGACAGCACCACCGGCGCGGCCTGACAGCGGGACGTGCACGAGCCGTCTCGCTCGCACCCGAGCCACTCCCGTTCGCCTGACCGCAGGTCGTCCCACTGACTGAAATGGGCCTGTCAGCCGACGATCCGGGTGTCGATCATGGCGCACATGACCACCGTTTCGACGATCCCTGACGAGATCATGGCCACGATGGCCGAGTTGTTCCTCGGCCGCGCCGAGGATGACCACCCCGCCCTGCTCTTCGAGGACTCGAAGTGGAGCTACCGGGAACTTGTCCGCGAGGCCGCCACCCGGTCGGCGTACTTCCAGGAGATTCGACCCACGAACGGCCGGCCTTGGCACATCGGCGTGCTGCTCGACAACACGCCGGAGTACCTCTTCCTGCTGGCCGGCGCGGCGTTGAGCGGTGCCACGATCGTCGGGATCAACCCGACGCGGCGGGGCGAGGAACTCGCCAAGGACATCCGCGGCACCGACGTCGACACGATCCTCGTCGACGGCACCCAGGCGCACCTGCTCGACGGCATCGACCACGGCGCCCGACAGGTGGTGCGCACCGACGGCGAGGAGTACGCCGAGGCGCTCGGCCGCCACGCCGACTCCCCCATCGAGGCAACCGCGGAAGCCCTCGACCCCGCACACGTGCTCCTGCTGCTGTTCACCTCGGGCTCGACCGGCGCCCCGAAGGCAGTCATCTGCACCACCGGGCGGTGGGCCCGGATCACCCAGGTGTCGATCTTCGGGTTCACTTCGGACGACGTTGCCTACAACGCGATGCCGCTCTTCCACGGCAACGCCCTGTTGAGCGCTTGGAGCCCCTGCATCAACGCCGGCGCGGCGTTGGCGATGAGACGCAAGTTCTCGGCGTCCGGGTTCCTGCCCGACGTCAAGAGGTTCGGTGCGACGTTCTTCAACTACGTCGGCCGGTCGCTGGCCTACGTGCTGGCCCAGCCGGAGGTCGAGGGCGAGTCCGACCACCGTCTGCGGTTCGGCTTCGGCACCGAGGCCTCGGCCAAGGACCGCTCGGAGTTCCTGCGCCGCTTCGGCGTGCAGGTCTTCGAGTCCTACGGCTCATCCGAAGGTGCCTGCTACATCATCAACACCCCGGAGACCCCCGAGGGCGCCCTCGGCGTACCCCAGGTCGGCCATCACCCGGAGATCGTCAACGAGGACGGCGAAATCTGTTCGCCGGCAGAGTTCGACGAGCACGGCGTCCTGCTCAATCCGGAGCAGGCGATCGGCGAGATCGTCTCGCGCGGCGCAGCCGACAAGTTCGAGGGCTACTACAAGAACCCGGAGGCGGCGGCCGAAAAGTTGCGCGACGGCGACTTCTGGACCGGAGACCTTGCCTACAAGGACAAGGACGGCTTCTTCTGGTACGCCGGCCGCACCGCCGACTGGCTGCGGGTCGACTCCGAGAACTTTGCTGCCGCGCCGGTCGAGCGGATTCTGGCCCGCTATCCCAGCGTCACCGTCGCCGCGGTCTATCCGGTGCCGGACCCGCGCACCGGCGATCTGGTGATGGCGACACTCCAACTGGAGCCGCACGCACCCGACTTCGATCCCGCCGCGTTCGACGCCTTCTTGGCCGACCAGCGCGACATGGGCACCAAGTGGGCACCCCGGCTGCTCCGGATCACGCGTGACCTGCCCGTCACCGCGACCAGCAAGGTGGACAAGCCGACGCTGCGTCGCCAGTTGTGGCGCACCGACGACCCGGTCTTCGAGCGCACCCCTGACGGTTACCAGCTGCTCAGCCCGACTTCGCTGGAGAAGTTGCTCGCCGAGTACGACGAGCACGGGCGTGCCAACCTGATCGTCGGCTGACCCAATTCCCCGGTTGGCCGGGTAATTGACCCGTTCGTGCCGGTAATTTCCCACACGAAGGAGTCAAATCCCCGGCCAACCGGGGAATTACCCGCCGGTCCGATGACCTCAGTCGACGAGGATCGGGATCCGCATCTCGTCGGCCGTCAGGGAGCCGTGCATGCCGATCAAGCGGGTCTCGAGCGGGAAGTCGCGGGAGGAGAGCACGGACAGGTCGGTGTGGCAGGCGACCATGACGTCGCCGAGGCGGTCGGAGACGGCGGCGTCGACGGGCCCGAACCAGCCCCGCCCGACGGCCTCGTCGCGGGTCAGCACGGTGGCGTCGGACCCGAGCCGGTCGCGCCACGTGGCCAGGACGTCGTCGAGCGCGCCCGGTCGGCAGTAGAGGTGCCGGAACCGGGCCTCGCCGCCGAGGAGGGTCAGACCGTGGCGCAGCTCCGGGTGCTCGTCGACGTCGATGCGGCGGTCTGCCGGCGAGTCGACCATGCCGTGGTCGGCGACGACCAGCAGGCGCACCGCCGGCGGCAGCGCCTCTCGCAGTTCTTCGCAGAAGTCGTCGATCGCCGCGAGTTGTTGCAGCCACTCCGAGGACGCGACGCCGTAGCGGTGGCCCTTGTAGTCGAGGTCGCTGTCGTAGACATAGGTGACCGAGGGGCCGTGGGCGCTGGCCCGGACCGCCCCGGCGATCTTGTCGGCCAGACTGTCGGCACCGACGTAGGTCGCACCCCGGTGCGCGGCCCGGGTCAGGCCGGAGCCGGCGAAGTCCGACTTGTTGACGTTGGTGACCTGCACCCCGGCAGCCATCAGCCGGGAGAACTCGGTCTCGTTGGGCTGCCAGGCCAGCGGATCGACGTCGCGGTCCCACTGCAGGTGGTTGAGCAGTTCACCGGTGCCGGGAACGCGCGCGGTGTAACCGACCAACCCGTGCTGCCCCGGCGCCAGACCGGTGCCCAGCGAGGTCAACGACGTCGCGGTCGTCGACGGGACGCCTGCGGTGCCGGAACCGCCTCGCACGGCGCTGAGGTAGGGCGCGACGTAGGAGTGGCGACGCAGCAGCTCCTCCCCCAGCCCGTCGATCAGCAGCACGACGTACGACGGTGCCTGCGGCAGGTCGAGACCGGACGCCGCACGCCCGGCCACACCGAGCGCCACGGCCACCGCCGGGACGACGTCCGCCAGGGAGCGGTCGCCGTACGCCGGCTGGACGAAGGTCACTGCGGGCGGTCCTGGGTGGCTGCCGAGAGTTGGGCGGCGAACTCGAGCAGCGAGGTGACCGCGTCGTGTCCCTCGGCAGCGGCGGAGACCCGCAGGGTGAAGTCGTCAGAGGCGAGTACGCCGGTGTAGCCGTGGTCGGCCTCGCAGTGCGGGTCGGCGCACTGGGCCGGTTCGAGGTCGATGCGGGAGACTCCGCCCCACCCGATGGTGACCACCGCTTCGGCGGCCGGCTGGGGCCCTGACGTCGGGTTGGCCACCATCCGGGTGACCACGACCGACTTCACCGACGACAGCGCGATCGCCTCGGTGGAGGTGGAGGTGTAGGGCTGCGGCAGCAGGTCGTCGCCGGCGTGCTCGTCGGTGTGGGCCAGGATCAGCCGGCTCTGGGTGAGCACCACGACGGTGATGTGGCGGCTGACCTCGTCACGCTCGATCGTCGGCTCGTGGTGGACATACCAGGAGACGACCTCTTCGCCGGCGACTGCCGTGGCCACGCCGTCGCCGACCACGTCGGGGTAGTAGCCGGTGCGTTCGATCGCTGCCCGCAACCCTGCGAACCCACTCGTCTGCTCAAAACCTCCACGACTGCGCATGGTCCGAGTCTGTCATGACGCATCCTCAGAGATTCCGCGGATGGGGCAATGACGACCGGCCGCCGTCCACCTCGACAGCCACCGCCGCGGATCCCTCAGTCGGGGACGGTGTCCTCGGCCTGTTGATTGAGGCGGCGGACGAACCAGTCGGAGCGCAGGTCGGCGACCGGCTCGACCCGGGCGTCGGCAGTCAGCACCGTTGACTGCTGTGCGCCGGCCAGCACCAGCGAGAGGTCGAGCGAGCGCAGTTGCGGGAAGTCGTTCTTGATCCGCGCGACCGCCATGATCAACGACTCGACGGCGTCGACGTTGACCACCTCGCTGCCGCGGTAGCCGAACAGCAGCGGGGAACTCTTGATCTCCCGGGTCATCGCCCGCGCCTCGTGCAGACTCAGCGGCGGCACCCGGTAGGCCTTGTCACCCAACAGCTCGGTGAGCGGTCCAGCGGTGCCGAAGGAGATCACCGGACCGAAGAGCCGGTCCTCCACGGCAGCGATGCCGACCGGGACACCGGGCGGAGCGATCTTCTGCACCACGAAGTTGGCGCGCGAGGGGTCGGTGATCAGGTCGCACAGGTCGGCCCAGGCGTCGCGCATGTCCTGGGCACTGTCGATGCCGCGCCACACGTGGGCCAGGTCGGGTCGGTTGCGCAGGTGGTCGGCAGTCGCCTTGAGTACGACGTCCCACCCCAGCTGCTCACCGATCTGCACGGCGGCATCGACGTCGGTGACCGGGAACGCCTCCCAGATGTCGATGTCGTAGCAGCCCAACAGTTCCCTGATCTCCGTCGACGTCAACTGCCGGCCCTCGGGGTGGTGCATCAGCACCCCGTTGATCAGCCGCTTCGCCCCGATCGGCACCGGACCGATCTCGTCACTGCGGTCCTCGTCGGGCGTGCGCAACCACACGGCGTACTCCACGACGTGGGCGAGCGCGCGGACGGCGGCCTCCACGGCCGGGTAGGACGGCACCGAGCCGCGACCCGCGGTGGAGCCGGCGACGTCGGGCACCCGGAGCAGCTCCGGGACACCCTCGGCACCGAGGAAGGTCGACACCAACGGCTTGTCGGACTGCTCACCGACCGCGGCGAGCACGTTGGCGACGTCTTCGCCGGTGACGTTGAGCGGCGGGATGTAGACCGCGACCACCGAATCGACCTCGGGGTTGTCGATCGCCCGGTCGAGTGCGTCTTCGAAGTCTTCAGCGGTGGCGTCGGCACCGAGCGCCACCGAGCTGTTCACCACCAGTCCGACCGCGGCCGCCGCGTCGGCTGCCAGCAGACCGAGTGCGTCGGAGTTGCCGACCACGGCGACCCGGCGGCCGCGGGGCAACGGCTGGTGGGCCAGGAGTTGGGCTACGTCGAACATCTCGTCGAGGGTGTCGACCTGGATCACACCGGACTGGCGGAACATCGCGTCGACCGCGAGCTGAGGTGCGGAGATGCTGCGCACGGTGTGGCCCATCGGCACACCTTGGGTGGTGCGTCCCGACCGCACCGCCACGATCGGTTTGCGACGCGACACCCGGCGAGTGATGCGGGAGAACTTGCGCGGGTTTCCGATCGACTCCAGGTAGAGCAGGACCACCTCGGTGGAGTCGTCCTCCTCCCAGTACTGCAGGAGATCGTTGCCGGAGACGTCGGCGCGGTTGCCGGCGCTGACGAAGGTGGACAGGCCCAGACCCCGGTTGTTGACCTTCTCGAGGATCGCCGAGCCGAGCGCACCGGACTGGCAGAAGAAGCCGGCGCGGCCGCGCGGCGGCATCACGCTGGACAACGAGGCATTGAGCGAGTTGCGCGGGTCGGTGTTGATCACACCGAGGCAGTTGGGGCCGATCAGCCGCAGGCCGTAGGAGCGGGCCAGCCCGACCAGGCGGCGCTGCCGACGCCGACCCTCGTCGCCGGTCTCGGCGAAGCCGGAGGAGATCACGATCAGGCCGGTGACGCCCTTGGCCGCACACTCCAGGACGACGTCCTGCACGGCGGTCGCCGGGACGGCCACCACCGCGACGTCCACCGGACCCGGGATGTCGACGACCGACTTGTACGCCGGCAGTCCGGACACGGGCTCGGCGGTCGGGTTGACGGCGTACACGACACCGGTGTAGCCGCCGGTGACGAGGTGGCGCACCAAGGCCTGACCGATCGTGTCCTGACGGCGCGAAGCACCGATCACGGCCACCGAACGAGCCCGGAAGAATCGCGCGATCGACGCCGACTCGGCCCGGTGCTCGCGGTGCTCCATGATGCCGATCGCGGTCTCGGTGGGGTCGATCGGGAACTCCAGGCTCATCACGCCGTCCTGGAAGCCGCCGGCCACGTGGTAGCCGGCGTCCTTGAACGTGTCGATCATCCGACGGTTGTCGGGCAGCACCTCGGCGACGAACTTCTCGAC
>JBEBTI010000129.1:0-9372 GCA_040393845.1 Nocardioides daejeonensis | reverse complement strand
CTCAGCCGAAGGCGAGCTTGGCGGCCACCAGGATCATGGTCGCGGCCACCGCAACTTCGAGCACCTGCCAGGCGCGGGGGCTGGTCAGCAGCGGAGCGAGCGCGCGGGCGCCGAAGCCGAGGCCGCTGAACCAGACGATGCTGCCGGTGACCGCGCCGAGCGCAAACCACCAGCGCGCGTCGAGGCCTGCAACGTGGCCGGTGTGGGTGGCCGCGATCGAACCGAGCAGCAGCACGGTGTCGAGATAGACGTGCGGGTTGAGCCACGTCAGCGCGACGGCGCGGCCGATCACCCGGCGGCGCGGCTCGACGCCCCCGGCGTTGCCGTTGCCCAAGGACTCGGGCCGGAAGGCGCGCCGCAGCGACGCGGCGGCGTACCAGAGCAGGAAGGCGACGCCGAGCCACCGTACGACGTCGATCAGCCAACCGGCGCGGTCGACGATCGCGCCGATCCCGGCGACGCCCGCCACGATCAGCACTGCGTCCGAGACCGCGCAGACCGCCACCACCGCACCGACATGCTGCCGGGCCAGGCCCTGCCGCAGGACAAACGCGTTCTGCGCACCGATGGCAATGATCAGGGAGAGGCCGGTCAACAGGCCGGCAAGTGAGGCGGACAGCACGACCTGAACCTATGGCGCTGGCGTCATGAAGCCCAGCGAATGTTTCTTCAGACGGTGAAGCAATGCTTCACTGGCGCATGCGCTTCGACCCCGCTCAGCTCGAGACCCTGATGACCATCGCCGACGAGGGCTCCTTCGAGGCCGCGGCCCGGCGGCTGCACCTGACGCCGAGCGCGGTGAGCCAGCGGATCCGCGCACTCGAGCACGCGGCGGGACAGGTGCTCGTACGACGTACCGCCCCGGCAACGCCCACACCCGCAGGAGAACCGATCGTGCGGCTGTCCCGGCAACTGCGACTGCTCTCCGACGAGGCCGCAGCGGCACTCGACGACGAGAGCGTCGTCGACCTCCCCCTCGCGGTCAACGCCGACTCACTGGCGACGTGGTTCCGGCCCGTGTTGTCCGCGGTTGCCGAGCGTGGGAGTGCGGCACTGCGGCTGCACGTGGAGGACGAGGCGTTCTCGCACGACCTCCTGCGCCGCGGCGAAGTGCTGGCCGCGGTGACCACCGAGCCGCATCCGGTGCAGGGGTCCACAGTCGAGCCGCTCGGCGCGTTGCGCTACACACCGGCAGCTGCGCCGGCCCTGCTCGAGCGCCATCGCCGCGGACGTGGTTTCGACTGGGCGCAGGCACCGCTCGTGGTCTACAACGAGAAGGACCGCCTGCAGGACGGCGCCCTCGAGCGTCGTGGGGTCGGTCGACCACCGGTGGTGCACCGGGTGCCGAGCACTGCCGACTTCCTCGAGGCAGTGCGGCTCGGGCTCGGCTGGGGGATGCTGCCGGACGCGCAACTGCGGCCCGGCGTCGCAGCCGGCGAGCTGGTCCGCCTGCCCGGCGGCCAGTCCGTCGACGTGCAGCTGCACTGGCAACGTTGGCGTCTCGACAGCACCTCCCTCACCGACCTGACCCACGACGTACGGCGGGCCGCGCGGTCACTGCGGCCGGCGCCTGGTTCCGATGCGCGCCTCGGGTGAGTCTCGTCGTACGCCGGGGCGGGGTGGGATCAGTGCGACGGGCCGCCGACACGAGCGAGCATGCTCAGGCGAGAGCGAAGTAGCGGAGGTAGACGTAGAGCCAGGCCGCAAGGAGGGTGGCGACGGTGACCACGATGCCGTACTTGGTGAACTGCCAGAAGCTGATCGGTTCGCCAGCTTTGGCGGCGATGCCGAGCACCACCACGTTGGCGCCGGCCGCGACGGCGGTGGCGTTGCCGCCGAGGTCGGCACCGAAGACGAAGGCCCACCACAGCGGGCTGTCGGCGCCGGAGGATCCGCTGGCGGCGACCATGTCCTCGACGATCGGGACCATCGCCGTCGTGTAGGGGATGTTGTCGACGAACGCACCGACCACGCCGGAGCCGAAGAGCAGCACCGTGGCGGCGAGGAACTCCTGGTCACCCAGCGCTTCGGCGGCGAGCTCGCCGATCTCTCCGATCACCCCGACCTCCACGAGCGTGCCGACCAGCACGAAGAGCGCCATGAAGAACGCGAGGGTGCCCCACTCCACCTCCTCCAGGAACTCCTCGGGCGTGGCCCGCGCGACCAGCACCGTGGCGCCGGCGCCGAGCATCGCCACGATCGACGGGTCGAGGTGGAGCACGGTGTGGAAGCTGAACGCGACCATCACCAGACCGAGTACGACGAGGCAGCGCACCAGCATCCGCATGTTGGTGATCGCGTCGCGTGGGCGCAGGTCGGCGAGCCCCTCGTGCGCGTGTGTGGCTGGCACCAGGTCGCGCCGGAACAGCCACCTCGCCATCACGATGAACCCGCCCAGAAGCAGGATCGTGAGTGGCAGCGAATGCACCAGGAAGTCCATGAAGCTCAACCCGGCACGACTGCCGATGATGATGTTGGGCGGATCGCCGATCAGGGTCGCCGTACCCCCGATGTTGGAGGCGAGGATCAGTGAGATCAGGTAGGGCGCCGGCTTGAGACCGAGTTGCCGGCACACCGAGAGCGTCACCGGCGCGACCAGCAGCACACAGGTGACGTTGTCGAGGATCGGCGCCACCGTGGCCGAGACGAGGACGAGCAGCACCAGCAGCTTGTAGGGGTGCCCGCCGGAGCGGCGCGCGGCCCACAGGGCGAGGAACTCGAAGAGGCCGGTCTGCTTGAGGACGCCGACAATCACCATCATCCCGAAGAGCAGGAAGATGACGTTCCAGTCGATGCCGGTCTCGTGGTCGAAGAACGCCGACTGGGCGTCGACCAGACCGATCACCGTCATCGCCGCGACGCCACCGAGCGCGGCCGCGACGCGGTGGACCCGCTCGGTGGCGATGAGGGCGTAGCTGATGATGAAGATGGAGAGGGCGGCGGAGGTCAGGATCACGCCGGCCTCCTCCTGGCCCCCAGCGACTCGGCGGAACTGGGTGGATCGATCGCTTCGTACCAGCCGGCAAGGCGGCCGTAGCGGCTCACGGACCGGAGCCTGTCCTCGGTGCGGCCGACCTGGTGGCGTGCGGCAACCGCCAGCACCTGGTCACCGACCTTGAGGAAGGTGTGCTCGTCGGGCACGAAGACCACGTTGTCGCGGGTGACCAGGGTGACCGCCGAGCCGTCGGGCAACCGCAGCTCCGAGACCTCCACCCCGGCGAGCTTCGAGCCCACCTCGACCTCGAAGCGCAACAACTCGGCATCCAACCGGTCGAGGGTCGCGAAGCCGATCGACACCTTGTGGACGAAGCTGCCCTTCTCGATCCACCGCGGCTGACGCCCCCGACCGATCGCCAGACCGATCGCGAAGCCGATCGCGGCGCAGATCATCCCCGCCGAGACGGCAAGCTCCACCTCAGCGCCTCCCATCGGACCCGCCGCCTGCGTGGTGATCGACAACTGGCTGCACTTACCCATCCAACTGCGACCTGTGTTGCCACCCCAATGGGTGCTCTCCCCCAACTTTGGGTCGAGTGCGCGCCTCTGGACCGTCGAGTACGCACCTCTGGACCGTCGAGTACGCACCTCTGGACCGTCGAGTGCGCGCGTCTGGACCGTCGAGTGCGCACGTCTGGCGCGAGGACGCCAACCATGGCCCCCTTGGCGGTTCCCTTGCAGCCCCGGCACACGGACCGGTCGGACGGACCAGGCACACGGACGTTAGCGCGTACTCAACGGTCCATTCGCGCGTACTCAACGGTCCATTCGCGCGTACTCGACCGGACACTAGCGCGTACTCGACGGTCCATTCGCGCGTACTCGACGGTCCATTCGCGCGTAGTCGACCGGGTCGGGGGGGTGGGCGGGCGGGTTCGGCCCTACGCTTCGCTTGTGAGCCGTCCCCCTGATCAGCGTCAGAGCCTCGGGACCATTCCGGTGCGAGTGCTCGGCGTCGTCGTCGCCGCCATCATCGTGATTGCACTGGCCACCGTGCTGGTCAACGGGCGTGGGCCGGCCGACCTGCCGGCTGATTCGCCCGAGGCCGCCGTGCAGGACTACCTCAACGCGCTGCGGGACGGGGACAGCGAGGCGGCACTGGCATTGCTGGAGCCGGGTACGTCGTGCCGGCCCAAGGACCTCGACGAAGCCACCGGGTATGCCAACAACACCCGGGTCGAACTGCGCGGCGTGACGACCCGCAACGGACAGACCAGCGCGACGGTCGAGGTGTTGATCATCAGCGACGCCAGTGACCTGATCCCCGGCAGCGGCTGGAGCGAGGAACACACGTTCCGGCTGCGCCACACCGACCGGTGGCTGATCGGCGGCCTGCCGTGGCCGCTCTACACGTGCGGAGCGTACGACCGATGATCATCCTGATTGCGGTCATCGCCGTGGTGGCCATCCTGGTTGCCGCCGGACGCGGGCTGTCCCGGCGCACCTCGGAAGACGGCGTACGACGTGGTGCCCCCGACGGGCACGAGGTGCGGCAGGTCTTCCAATACCTGCTGCTGTTCGGACTCGTCATGGTGACTGCAGTCGGCGTGGCCGGTCTCCTCGGCGCGGCGCTGGCACAGGGCGGTGCACGAGCATCCTCCGACACCGATCTCGCCCGCAGCGTCTCCTTCACCGTGGTGGGTCTGCCGCTCACCCTCGGCGTCGGCTGGTGGTCGCGGCGGGCATTCCGACAGGACCCCGACGAGTCCCGCGCGATCGGCTGGCTGGTCCATCTCGCCGCCGCCTCACTCGTCTCGCTGCTCGTGGCGCTCACCGCAGTGCACGACGTGCTCGCAGCACTGCTCGACCTGCGCGCCCACGATCCACACGCAGTGGCTCAATCCGTCGTGTGGACCGGGGTCTGGGCATTCCACTGGTGGCTCAGCAAGCGCCATCCCGACCAACGACTGCTGCAACCGCAACACCTGCTCGGCTCGATCATCGGCCTGGTGCTCACCATGGTCGGGCTCGGCGTGATGATCGCCGGAACCCTGCGCGTCTGGTGCGACCTCGACGGCGGGCCGACCATCGTCGGCCGCCACGAACCGGTGCTCGACGGCGCGGTCACCCTGCTGCTCGGCGCGGTGGTCTGGGGGTTGTACTGGTGGGCCGCGGCACGCCGTTCGCCGCGCACGCCGCTGTGGCTGGCGCACGTGCTGCTGCTCGGAGTGGGCGCGGGTGGGGTGGTGGCGCTGGTGGCCGGCAGCATCGCTCTGCACCGCGTCGCGGTCTGGTTCGTCGGCGACCCGTGGCCCGAGGTCGCACGCGACTACTTCGACTCGATGCCCGCGACGGTGGCGGTCGCGCTGGTCGGCCTGTTGAGCCTGGCCTACCACCGCAGCCTGCTCATCGACGCACGCGAGCGCTCCGACGTCGACCGACTCCGGGACTACCTGCTCGCAGCGATCGGCCTCGGTGCCACCACGGCGGGCGGCACCATCGTGGTCGTCGCGTTGATCGAAGGCGCGACCGACCCGACCGTGCTCACCGGCGGCGGCGCTGCCAACACGGTCCTCGCGGCGCTGACCCTGCTGTTGGTGGGTACGCCGGTCTGGTGGCTCTCGTGGCGGCGTGGCCAACAGGCCGCCAGCACGGGTACGACGGAACTCACCTCCCCGGTGCGCCGGATCTACCTCTTCTCACTGCTCGGGGTGAGCAGCCTCGCCGCCGTCGGTGCCCTGCTGGTCGGTGCATGGGTGCTGGTCGACCAGGTGCTCGCCGGCGAGTCCGCGGAAGCGATGATCCGCTCGATCCGTTATCCGGTGGGCATCCTGGTCACCACGGCCGTGGTCGCCGGATACCACTGGTCGGTGCATCTGCGGGCTCGCGCACACCAACCCCTACCCCAGCAGCGACGCCATGACTTCGTGCTGCTGCTCGGCGTCGCCGACACCGACCTCGCCGAGCGGATTGCCGGTCGTACCGGCGCCACCACGTGGGCGTGGTCGCGCACCGGCGCCGACCGGGTCTGGCCCGAGGACGACCTGCTCGAAGTGCTGGCCGCGACCGAAGCACGCGAGGTGCTCGTGATCGCCGAAGACCAACAGCTGCAGGCGATTCCGGTCACCCGACACGCGCCCAGAGGCTGACCGAGGCACGACCCGCGCGGATCAACTCCGGCGCAGTACGGCGAGGTCGACCTTGCCGTTCGGCCGGAACGCGACGCCCTCGGCAACAAGGTGATCGGTCGCCGTACCGTCGTGGCAGGTCGCCGGCGCACCGTCGGCATGCACCACCCGCCACCACGGCACGTCCGAGCCGTGCAGCGCGAGCACGCGGCCGACCTGACGCGGGCCGGCGCGCCCGACCACCTCGGCGATCGCGCCGTAGCTCATCACCCGCCCCGCCGGGATCGCAGCGATCACGGCGAGCACTGCGTCGACGTACTCGTCCGGCTTCGCGGACTCGTCCGGCGAACTCATGCGCTCGCCCGGCCGTAGCGAGTGCGCAGCGCCGGGGCGTCCCGCACGGCCAGGTCGGCGCTGTCGAGATCGATCGGCGGCTGCTCCTCGCCGACACGGCATACGTGCTCGGCCAGCTTCTCCGCCGTGATCATCTCCTTGGGCACGCCGTCACCCTAGGGGATCTGGACCACCGCCGGTGCCCGCGGACACATGTCAAGCGACGCCGGGCGTCCGTAGCGGTAGCCCTGCATGAGGCGGTAGCCGGCATCGCGGAGCAACTGCTCCTGCTCAGCCGTCTCGACACCCTCGGCGATCACGTCGAGCCCCAGACCCTCGGTCATCGCCCGCACGCCGCTCGTGACCGAGCGGGCACTGTGTGAGGAGACGAGCTGGCCGACGAAACTGCGGTCGAGCTTGACGAAGCTGACCGGCAGCTCGACCAGGTGGATCAGGGCGCTGAAGCCGGTGCCGAAGTCATCGGCGCCCAGCTGGACGCCAAGGTCGCGGAGGGTGGTGAGATCACGCAGCAGGGAACCGGTCACCGCCATCAGTCGCGTCTCGGTGATCTCCAGGACCAGGAGGTGCGCGGGCAGACCGGACTCGTCCAGGGCAGCCTGCACTGCCTCGGGCAGTCCCGGGCGGGAGAGTTCACGGGCACTGATGTTGACGTGCATCTTGACCGGGTGGCCGGACGCCACGAGGCCCGCGCCATCGCGACAGGCCCGGTTGAGCACGTCCCGGCCGACGCAGTGGACCAGGTCGCTGTCCTCGAGTACGTCGATGAACTCGGCTGCCGCCAGGAGCCCGCGCTCGGGGTGGTGCCACCGCAACAGGGCTTCGAGCGCGACGACGTCGCCGGTGTCGAGGTCGATGATCGGTTGGTAGTGGACGTCGAGCTCGTCGACGCGATGCGCCCGGTCAAGATCGACCAGGGTCCGCGCAATGCTCTCCGCGCGTGCGTGCAGGTCAGGGTGGTAGACCTCGAACCTGGCCCGGCCGCGCTCCTTCGCCGCATACAGCGCCGTGTCGGCGCGGCGCATCAACAGGTGTCCCTCGACATCGTCGGCGCTCGAGATCGCGACGCCGACGCTGGTCGAGACCAGGATGCCGTGCCCACCGACGTCGACCGCCGACCTGAGCGCGAGTTGGATCCGCTCAGCGAGATGTTCGGCCTGCTCACGTTCGCCGAGGTCGGGACACAGGACGACGAACTCGTCGCCGCCGATGCGGGCCACGGTGTCCTCCGCACGGACCAGCTCGGACAGTTTCCTCGCCACCGCTTTGAGTACGCCGTCACCCACCTGGTGGCCGTAGGTGTCGTTGATGACCTTGAAGTGGTCGACGTCGACATAGAGCACGGCCACCGGCCGACCACTGCGGGCGGCCTGGCGCAGCGCCTGGCGCAGGCGGTCGGTCCACAAGGTGCGGTTGGGCAAGCCGGTCAGGTCGTCGTGCAACGCCTGACGGGCCAACTCGTGCTCCGCCTCGCGCTGGACGGTGATGTCGATCATCTGGAGGTTGACCTCGGCAAGGATGTCGCCGTCGCCGTCGTACTGCCCGCCGACCAGTGACATCGCCGCGTCGACCCACGCGCCGCCGTACGCCTCGGACATCTGGAGCTGGCTGCGCCACCCGACACTGTCCCCTGCCGCGAGGTCCTCGATGCCTTGACGGAGTACGTCGGCGCTGTCTGCCGTGAACCAGTCGGTGGGGTCGGTGCCGACCAGCCTGGTGTGGTCGAGAGCGACCAGTCCGGCCAGTGCACTGTTGACCTCGACGGTTCGCAACGCGTGCTCCCGGCCGAGGACGAGGTGGGCGCCGGCGACGAGCGCCGCGTCCATGTGGTCCCGCAGGCGGTCGCGGTCGCGGCGACTCGCGGCGAGGGCATCTGCTCGGTCCTGCTCGATGATCGAGGCCACGAGGCCGACCAACGCCAGCACCAGGATCAGCAACTGGGCGAGGATCACCCGCAACTCGACCGGCTCGACTGTGGCAAGAGGGCCGCGCCCGGAGGCGGTCACCGTGACCACGATGATGCCCTGCAGCCCGACCACCGCCGCCGTCACGACCGTGCCGCAGCGCAGTGCGACCAGGAACAGCGGCGGCAGGATGATGAAGGCAATCGGCCACGGCACCTCGACCAGCGCGGTCGTCACGGTCAGGGCGAACGCCGACAGAGCGACGGTGGTCAGCGACAACCTGCGCACCCGGCGCACCAGGTGACCGATCGCCAGCAGTGTGGACACGCCCACGAACGCACTGAGCGCATTGCGGAAGCCGATCAGGCCGACTCCGTCCGACAGGCCACTGCCGAAGCGGACGGCCGCCACGATGCCGCCAGAGAGCGCCGAGACCAGTCCGCCGGCCACCGAGGCGACGGCCAGGACCGCGACGTCACGCAGCGATCGAACCGGCCGTGGCGTCGTCCATCCCGACGCCCGCAGGACGGCTGCGCCCACGATGCCGTTGGCTGCGTTCACCATGCCGAACAGCCAGGCGCCGACCGGCTCCACGCCGGTGGTTTGGTTGACCACGCCCGTGACCGCCATGATCGCGACGATCGCGAAGACGTGCTCGCCCCACGAGCGCAGGCACAGGAACCACACGACGGCAACGCCCGCGGCCGGCCAGGCCATCGCCAACTGCGACGGTGGCACGTGGGTCAACCGGCCGACGTACATCGCGGAGGCGCACAGCAGCGTCATGCCGACGGCCGTCGTCGCCACCCTTGTCGACGCGACCTGGCTCGCGCGCCTGTCAACCATGGAGAACTCATCGGTCACGTGGGCACGGACCTGAGCAAACCGCAGCCGGGTTGTGAACGCGGAGGTTCGGCACGGTGCGGCCGGTGCGGACAACCGAATCACCTCCTCGGACGTGTGAGGTGCATGCATCACCTCGCAACGATCGGCGCGCGCAGGTCGAGACGACGTACGGCGTACGTCGTGGGCTCGGGTCTCGGCGTGTTCCT
>JBEBTI010000128.1:0-9387 GCA_040393845.1 Nocardioides daejeonensis | reverse complement strand
TGGCTGGACGCCTCTTCACCTCGGAGTCCGTGACCGAGGGGCACCCGGACAAGATTGCTGACCAGATCAGCGACACCGTGCTGGACTACCTGTTGGAGCACGACCCCAGGAGCCGTGTGGCCGTGGAGACGCTGCTCACGACGGGTCTCGTCGTCGTCGCGGGCGAGGTGACCACCGATGCCTACGCCCCGGTCGCAAAGCTGGTGCGCGAGAAGATCATCGAGATCGGCTACGACCACTCCGACAAGGGTTTCGACGGCCTCACCTGTGGCGTCCAGGTGGCCATCGGCTCGCAGTCGGCGGACATCGCCCAAGGCGTGGACACCGGTCACGAGGCGCGTGTCGAGGCGTCGGCGGATGCACTCGACAGCCAGGGCGCCGGTGACCAGGGTCTGATGTTCGGCTACGCCTGCGACGACACGCCGCAGCTGTTCCCCCTGCCGATCAAGATCGCGCAAACCCTGGCCGAGCGGCTCACCCAGGTGCGCAAGGACGGCACGCTGCCCTACCTGCGACCTGACGGCAAGACCCAGGTCACCATCGAGTACGACGCTGACGACCGTCCGGTGCGCATCGACACCGTGGTGCTCTCCACCCAGCACGCGGAGGAGATCGAGCAGGAGACGCTCGCCGCCGACATCAAGAAGCACGTGATCGACGCCGTCCTGGACGGTTTCGAGATCCCCTCCGAGGGCTACCGGCTGCTGGTCAACCCGACCGGCAAGTTCGTCGTCGGCGGTCCGATGGGTGACGCCGGCCTGACCGGTCGCAAGATCATCGTCGACACCTACGGCGGCATGGCCCGACACGGCGGTGGAGCGTTCTCCGGCAAGGACCCGTCGAAGGTGGACCGCTCCGCGGCCTACGCCATGCGCTGGGTGGCCAAGAACGTCGTCGCAGCCGGACTGGCCCGGCGCTGTGAGGCACAGGTCGCCTACGCCATCGGCAAGGCGCACCCGGTCGGCGTCTTCATCGAGACCTTCGGCACCGGCGTGATCCCGGACGAGAAGATCCAGGAAGCTGTGCTCGCGGTGTTCGACCTGCGCCCGGCCGCGATCATCCGTGACCTCGACCTGCTGCGCCCGATCTACGCCAAGACCTCGGCCTACGGTCACTTCGGTCGTGAGCTTCCCGAGTTCACCTGGGAGCGCACCGACCGCGCCGACACCCTCAAGGCTGCCGCCGGCATCTGAGAGCGACCCCCGAAGGCGTCCCGCGCCCCGGTTGTCGGAGCCTGCTGGTAGGAAAGGCCCGTGACCGAGCCAGCCCAGCACGTCGAGCAGGACACCCTCCTGCCCGGCATGGTGCGTGCGCGCGTCGGGCGAGCGCCGGTGAAGACGGCCGTCGGGGCAGCGGAGGTCGACCCGGTCGCCGAGGTCCTGGTCGACGTGGCGCTGGCCCACCTCGACCGTTCCTTCGACTACCTGGTGCCCACCGACATGCACGAGACCTGCGTGCCGGGTGCGCGGGTCCGCGTGCGGTTCGCCGGCAAGGAGGTGGACGGTTTCGTCCTGGCGCGCCGGCCCAGTTCCGAGCACGAGGGTCAACTTCAGCCGCTGCGGCGGGTGGTCAGCGCCGAGCCGGTGCTGACGCCCGAGGTGGCCGATCTGTGCCGGGCTGTTGCTGAGCGTTGTGCCGGCACTCGTCCTGACGTGGTGCGGCTGGCGGTGCCCCCGCGGCACGCGCGGGCCGAGCTGGCGGCCCGGCCGGCTGCGCCGGGGCCACCGCGCGACAGCGATCCGGTGGCTGCCTGGTCCGACCACACGGCCGGGGCAGCGTGGATCGAGGCACTGCTGGCCGGCGGAGCGCCGCGTGCGGTGTGGACCGCCGAACCCACGGTCTCGTGGCCAAGACTGGTTGCCGAAGCGGTGGCTGCGACCTATCGGTCCGGTCGCGGAGCGCTGGTCTGCGTGCCCGACCGCCGTGACGTCGACCGGGTCTCGGCCGCACTCGACGCGGTGCTGGGTCCGGACCACCACGTGGTGCTCACCGCCGACACCGGTCCGGCGGCACGCTACCGCGCTTTCCTTGCCGTCTCCCGCGGCGACCGACGCATCGTGGTGGGCAACCGCGCTGCCGCGTTCGCGCCGGTCGAGCGGCTCGGTCTGGTGGTGGTCTGGGACGACGGCGACGACCTGCACGCAGAACCGCGGGCGCCCTACCCGCACGTGCGGGAGGTGATGCTGCTGCGGGCGCACCGCCAGGAGGCCGCCGCGCTGGTGGGCGGCTTCGCCCGCACGGTCGAGGGCGACTACCTCGTCGCCACCGGGTGGGCCCACGCGATCACTCCGACCCGCCAACGCCTGCGTTCGGCCCTCACCGTCGGCATCACCGGCGCCACCGACACCGCGCGCGCACGCGACCCGATGCACCGCGCCGCCCGGATCCCCGGCGAAGCCCATGCATTGCTGAAGACGGCCCTGACCGATGGGCCGGTCCTGGTGCAGACGCCGCGGGCCGGGTGGGCCGCGTCGCTTGCCTGCGATCGTTGTCGTACGCCGGCCCGGTGTGACAGATGCCACGGACCACTGCGGCAGGGGTCGCCCGAGCGTGCCCCGGAGTGCGGATGGTGTGCGCGTGGCCACGGCGACTGGACGTGCGCGGAGTGCGGTCACCGGGGCCTGCGGGCGCCGCTGCGCGGCAACGAACGCACGGCCGAGGAGCTCGGCCGCGCGTTCCCCGGCGTGCTGGTGCGCAGCTCCGGTGGCGACCGGGTGCTCGACCGGATCCCGGCCGCTCCGGCGATCGTGGTCGCCACCCCGGGTGCTGAGCCGACGGCCGAGGGCGGCTACCGCGCCGTGCTGCTGCTCGACACCTGGCTGCTGCTGGGACGCGCTGACCTCCGAGCGACCGAGGAGGCGTTGCGCCGTTGGTTCAACGCGGCCGCGCTCGCCGCACCCGGCGGACGGGTGCTCGCGGTGGGCGATGCCGCTGACCCGACGCTGCAGGCGCTGGTGCGTTGGGATCCCGCCGGTTTCGCCGCCCGCGAGCGCGAGCAGCGGCAGTCCGCCAGGTTGGCTCCGGCGAGCCGGATGGCCACGCTGACCGGCACCGCCGGCGCACTCGCCGATGCACTGGTGGTGGCTCGCTGGCCGCAGGGTGCCGACGTGCTCGGACCGACCGAAACCACCAACGGGCAGCAGCAGCTCGTGGTCCGGGTGCCCCGCAAGCTCGGCGACGCCCTGTCGGCCGCGCTCGTCGAACTGCAGCGGGTGCGGTCCTCCCGCAAACTGGATCCGGTGCGGGTGCAGGTCGATCCGATGTCGCTGTGAGGCTGATCTAGACTGAGCGGCGCGTCAACACCGAGGAGCCCCGTGGCAGTCCAGCCCATTCGCCTTTTCGGTGACCCCGTGCTGCGCAGCCGCGCGCTCGAGGTCACCACCTTCGACCGAGAACTCCGGACCCTGGTCCAGGACCTCACCGACACCATGCTCGCCGCACCCGGCGCAGGCCTGGCGGCCCCCCAACTGGGGATCGGCCTGCGGGTCTTCACGTGGAACGTCGACGGTGAGATCGGTCATCTGGTCAACCCGTCACTCGACCTGTCCGACGAACTCCAGGACGGTCCCGAGGGATGCCTGTCGCTGCCCGAACTGACCTACGACTGCAAGCGAGCGATGTCGGTCGTGGCCACCGGTTTCGACATGCACGGTGAGCCGGTGCGCATCGACGGCAGTGAGTTGTTGGCGCGCTGCATCCAGCACGAGACCGACCACCTCGACGGCGTCCTGTTCATCGATCGTCTCGACACCGACCTCCGCAAGGCCGCGATGCGCGAGATCAGGGAGTCCGACTGGTTCGGCGTCGAACAACCGGTCGTCAAGTTCTCTCCCCACCCCACCCGTGGCTTCGGAAGCTGAGGTCTCCATGCGCGTCGTCTTTGCCGGCACCCCCGAGGTCGCCCTGCCCGCACTGCGGGCGATTGCCGAGTCCAGGCACGAACTGGTCGGGGTGGTCACCCGCCCCGATGCCCCGGCCGGTCGCGGCCGCAAGCTGGTCGCCTCGCCGGTCGCCCAGGCGGCTGCGGAGTACGGCATCCCGGTGCTCAAGCCCGAGCATCCCCGCGACCCCGAGTTCCAGGCCCAGTTGACGCAACTCCGACCGGACTGCTGCCCGGTGGTCGCCTACGGCGCACTGCTCCCGCAGTCGGCACTGGACATCCCGCAGCACGGCTGGATCAACCTGCACTTCTCGCTGCTGCCCGCCTGGCGTGGCGCGGCGCCGGTGCAGCACTCGATCTGGGCCGGCGACGAGTTCACCGGTGCGACCACGTTCCGCATCGTCAAGGAGTTGGACGCAGGAGCCACCTTCGGGGTGATGACCGAGCGGATCAAGCCCACCGACACCTCCGGTGACCTGCTCGACCGGCTCGCCGAAGGTGGAGCCCAACTCCTCGTCTCCACGCTCGACGGCATCGCCGACGGCTCGCTCGAGGCGCGGGAGCAGTCGAGCGAAGGCATCTCGATCGCCCCCAAGATCCTTGTCGACGACGCCCAGATCGACTGGACCGGCACGGCCGCAGCGATCGACCGTCAGGTCAGGGCCTGTTCGCCGTTCCCGGGCGCATGGTCGTTGCTGCAGGGCGAGCGGATCAAGATCGGCCCGGTCATCCCCGACCCCGACGGACCGATGTTGGCACCCGGTGAACTCGCGATCGGCAAGCGTGCCGTCCACGTCGGCACCTCGACCGACCCGGTGCGGCTCGGAGAGGTGAAGGCGTTCGGAAAGAAGCAGATGAACGCCGCCGACTGGGGCCGTGGCGCCCAACTACCCGAGGGGATCCGCCTCGGCGATGGCTGACCCGCGCAAGCGACGCCCTCGACGTCGAAGCACGGTCGACCCGGCCCGCTTGGCGGCGTACGACGTGCTTGCCGCGGTGCGCGACGACGAGGCCTACGCCAACCTGGTGCTGCCCGCTGTGCTGGAGCGGCACGGGCTGGACGGTCGCGACGCGGCGTTTGCCACGGAGCTGGCCAGTGGCACCCTGCGTCGGCGCGGTACCTACGACGCGGTGGTGGCGGCATGCGTGAACCGGCCGCTCGCCAAGGTCGATCCGGCGTTGCTCGACGTGCTGCGCCTCGGGGCGCACCAGTTGCTCGCGATGAGGGTGCCCGACCACGCTGCGCTCAACTCGTCGGTGGAGCTGGCCCGCAGCACGGTCGGTCAGTCGACTGCCGGGTTCGCCAACGCGGTGCTCCGGCGGGTCGCCGAGCACGACCTCGCTTCGTGGGTCCGCCGGGTCGCGCCCGACGACCGGATCGGCTTCGCCTCGGTCGCACACTCGCATCCCCGCTGGATCGTGGAAGAACTCGACCGGGCCCTCGCTGCCGGTGGCGCCGGCGCCGGTGAGCTCGACGAACTGCTGATCGCCGACAACCTCCAGCCGCGGGTCACCCTGGTGGCGCGTCCAGGTCTGGCGACGGTCGACGAACTCGTGGGTGAGGAGGCCACCGCGTCCGCGGTCTCGCCGATCGGGGTCGACCTGGCCGGTGGGCGTCCCGGCGACGTGCCGGCCGTGGCCGAGGGACGGGCCGGGGTCCAGGACGCCGGCTCCCAACTCGTTGCGTTGAGCTTGGCTCTGGCGGAGCTGGGCGGACGGGACCAGGAGTGGCTCGACGTCTGCGCCGGTCCCGGCGGCAAGGCCGCCCTGCTCGCGGCCCTGGCGCGCCAGCGCGGTGCGCGGGTGCTTGCCGCGGAGCGTCAACCACACCGCGCCGGATTGGTCCGCCGCGCAGTCTCAGCGGTGCCCGGCGGGATCCGGGGTGTGGTGGTGGCAGACGGCACGAGACCGGCGTGGCCGCGGGCGGCCTTCGACCGGGTCCTGGTGGACGCCCCGTGTTCGGGTCTCGGAGCGCTGCGCCGACGCCCGGAGTCGCGTTGGCGGCGTACTGCTTCGGACCTGACCGCGCTGGTGCCGTTGCAGGAGCAGCTGCTCGCAGCGGCGGTCGACGCCACCCGCCCGGGCGGTCTCATCCTCTATGCCACTTGCTCACCGGTGTTGGCCGAGACCCGTGGCGTCGTGGAGCGGATCCTGGCCTCGCGTTCGGACGTCGCTCTCGAGGACGTCACCGCGGTCGCCGCGCTGGCCGAGTTGCGTGCCGCCGGTCCGTTGCCGGGCACGGTGCAACTGTGGCCGCACCGGCACGGCACCGACGCGATGTTCATGGCGCTGCTCCGGCGTGCCCAGCAGGGTGCGACGTAGGGTGTGCGCATGGCCAGCCCTGCGGTGGAGATCGAGGTCGACAGCCGGGTGGTTCGCGTCTCGAACCCCGACCGCGTCTACTTCCCGCGGCTCGGCCTGACCAAGCTCGACCTGGTGCACTACTACCTCGCGGTCGGTGACGGCATCGTCAACGCTCTGGCCGAGCGTCCGTGCATGTTGCACCGCTTTCCGAAGGGGCTGGCCGGCCCGAAGGTGCACCAGAAGCGACTTCCGGCAGGTGCCCCCTCCTGGATCGAGACCGTCGAACTGCACTTCCCGCGGTGGGACCGCACCGCAGACGAACTCTGCGTCACCGAACTCGGTGCCGTGATCTGGGCGGTGCAGATGTCGACCGTCGAATTCCATCCGTGGAACAGCCGCCGCGCCGACACCGAGCTGCCGGACGAGTGGCGGATCGACCTCGACCCGGGGCCGGAGTGTGACTGGAGCACCGTGCAACGCGTCGCCCACGTGGTGCGGGTCGTGCTCGACGACCTCGGTGCCGTCGGGTTCCCGAAGACCAGCGGCGGATCCGGCCTGCACGTCTATGTCCGAATCCCGCCCCATCACGACCACCGGACGGTACGCCGGGCCGCCCTCGCGTTCGCGCGCGAGGTCGAGCGCCGGGCCGAGGGCGAGGTGACCACGGCCTGGTGGCGCAAGGATCGCGACCCGCGACAACTGTTCGTGGACTACAACCAGAACGCGCGTGACCACACGGTCGCCTCGGCGTACTCGGTGCGTGGAGTCCCCGGGGCGACCGTCTCCACCCCGGTCCGGTGGGACGAGATCGACGAGGTGGCGCCCGACGACTTCACCGTGCTCTCGGTGCCCGCCCGGTATGCCCGCCTGGGCGACCTCCATGCTGACATCGACGACCATCCCTTTGCGATCGACGAGCTGTTGCAGTGGGCCGATCGAGACGAACGTGACGGGGCGCCCGACCCCGACGAGGAGGAGACGCCATGACCACCAACCTGCCCAGCCTGGCGGCCGACCTGATGACGGATGCGGCCGCGCACTCGTCCGGACGTGCGGCGAAGAGCGTCCTGCACGGCGCCCACCTGCGCGGGGTGGTGATGGCGCTCGACGCCGGACGTGCCCTCGACGAGCACACCGCCCCCGGCCCTGCGGTGCTCCAGGTGCTCAGCGGCGACCTCGAGCTGCGCTGGGAGGGAGAGTCCCTGGCCCTGACGGCGGGCGACCTGGCGCCGATCCCCGACGCCGTCCACTCGGTGCACGCGAGCTCGCGGTGCGCGTTCCTGCTCACGATCAGCCTCCCCGGCTGAGTCGGACCCACTGCGCTGCCTAGGATTGCCCCGTGGGCCACGTGCAGATCACTCCGAGCATCCTCAACGCCGACCTCGCGCACCTCGCCGACGAGGTCGCCCGGATCGGCACCGCCGACTGGGTGCACGTGGACGTGATGGACAACCACTTCGTCCCCAACCTGACCCTCGGGCTGCCGGTCGTCGAGTCGTTGGCCAGGTCGACCGACCTGCCGATGGACGCTCACCTGATGATCGCCGACCCGGACCGCTGGGCGCCGGCGTACGCCGAGGCCGGCTGCGGTTCGGTGACGTTCCACGTGGAGGCGGCAGCCGCACCGGTCCGGCTGGCGCGCGAGATCCGCGCACAGGGCGCCCGGGCGGCGATGGCTCTGAAGCCGGCGACGCCGATCGAGCCCTATGAGGACCTGCTGCCCGAGCTCGACATGTTGTTGGTGATGACGGTGGAGCCCGGCTTCGGGGGACAGAAGTTCCTCGACCTGTGCCTGCCCAAGATCCGACGGGCGCGCGCTCTGATGGACAAGCACGGCGTCGAGACCTGGTTGCAGGTCGACGGGGGAGTCTCCCTGGAGACGATCGAGCGCTGTGCCGAGGCCGGGGCCGACGTGTTCGTCGCAGGGTCGGCGGTCTACTCGGCCGATGACCCGGCGCGGATGGTCGACGAACTGCGCCGCCGGGCCGAGTCGGTCAGAGCTTGAAGGTGAGTCGTTTCGGGCGCAGGTAGTGCTCGGGGTCCGACATCCACCTCATCGGCGGTCTCCGGCGGGCCGGGATCTTCGCCAGTTCGGCTTCGAACGGCTTGCGGTAACCGGCTGCCTGGGTGGCGATCACCGGCACTGCCCAGTCGTCGTGGTGACCGGGGACGATCAGTCGGGCGCGAGCTGCATCGGCATAGGAACGCACGTCGCGCATGCCGTTGGTGAGCTGGCCGAAACCCTGGATGGCACACAGGTGCACGTCGCTGCGGGGGAGTGCGCGGATCGCGGCCGGGACCTCCGGTGCCTTCTCCTCCACGGGGCCGACCGAGTTGTTCCACAACAGGCGGAAGCCCCGGTGCCGGAACTGGTACATCACCGCGCCGCCCTCCGGGTCGCGGAGGTGCCTGAGGGTGTCGAGCAGATCTTCCAGACGGGGCGGATGCGTGAGGATCGCAGTGAGGTCCGGCACCGGAAGCAGCGGAAGGTGCGGATCGCTGAGGTCGGGCGTCGCGGGTTCCGAGTGCGGGTGCCGGATCGCGGTGATCCCCATGCCCAGGGCCCGGAACCGGTGCACTGTTCCGAGCGGGTCCGACTCCTGACCGAGCGCACGGGTGCGGATCGGCTCACCGGCGAGGGTCGTGGCGATCTGGCAGTGTTCGGCGGTCCCGAAGACCTTGGCGCCGCTGAGGCGGGCGATGTCGCCCGAGTCACGCGCGTGGTCGAAGTGACCGTGTCCGAGGAAGATCGCGGCCGGGCGGAGGTCGGCGATCTCCTCGACGTCGGTCGGCACCCGGCCCGAATGGATCCCGCGGGGGAGCCAGGCGTCGAGGAGGAACACCTTCCCGCCGAACGCCACCGCGTAGGTCGTGCAGCCCAGCCACGAGATCACCAACCGGTCGGCCCGGACTGCACCGTCGCGCGCGACCAGGCGGTCGCCGAAGAACTTCTGCCGGGTCAGCACGGTACGGCGGGGCAACGCACGCCTCGGTGCCGGTGCGCTGAGCGCACCGGCAGTCGTGGGCACCAGCGCCGTCGCTCCGGCCGCGACGCCGGCGTGCAGCAGTGCACGGCGACCCAGGGGTTGGTCCATGCCCACTGAACGAGGCTGCCGCGCGTCCGGTTATGCGCTTGTGGCAAGATGGCAGCGACGAGTGAGAACTCGCGTGCTCTGGGGTCGGTGAAAATCCGAGCCGGCGGT
>JBEBTI010000127.1:0-9498 GCA_040393845.1 Nocardioides daejeonensis | reverse complement strand
ATCACGTAGCGCACCCTTCCCAGGTCTGGTGGACGTAATCGTAGGGGTTTGTCCGGAGCGCGCCGCCCCCGCCGTCAGCGGCCGGTGTCAGAGCCCCGGGGCGCCCCAGACCGCGAGCCAGCGCTGCAAGTCCTTCTCCATCGGGAGTTCACCGGCGAGCGTGTCGCGCACGGTGATCTCGAGCAGGTTGTCGCGTTGCTCGGCACCGGTCGGCGCAAACGGATAGAAACTGCCCTGCTTGTAGAGGTAGACCAGACCGACCGTGCGGCCGTCCGCTGACCGGAACGGCACCAGTGAGCAGAGCAGGCCCGCGCCGAAGCCTTCCTGCTCGAGTGCGGTGTTGACGGCGTGCAGGTCGGTGCACAGGCCCGCCATGTCGTCCGGCTCGCGCCGCACCACCAGCCAGGTGAACCCGAAGCGGTCCTTGCTGACCTCGACCTTGGGCGCGTCGGGGTGGGAGTCGAGCAGGGCGACCACGTCACTCTGCGTCTGCGCGAACGCCGCCCCGCCTGCAGACCGGAAACAGACACTGCCGGCGCCGGTGGGCAGGAAGCCGGCCGCGGTCTGCAGCGTGATCGCGGCACTGGGGACCAGGAAGAGCGAGTCGAGGTTGGCCCTCGTGGGCTCGGACCGCCCGAGGATCGACTGCCAGAAACCCATCAGCGGAGCCCGTCCGTGGGTCGACCCAACTCTGCCTGGATGCGGGCCAACTGCTGGAGCCGCTGCTCGAGCGACGGGTGGGTGGCGCTGAGCGTGCGCAGCGACGCGCCGCTGATCGCCGGGGCGATGAAGAAGGCGTTCATCGCGCTGCTGGCCCTCAGGTCACGCTTCGGGATGGCCGACATCTCGCCGGTGATCTTCTGCAGGGCGGAGGCCAGAGCGGCCGGGTTCATCGTGAGGTAGGCGCCGGCGCGGTCGGCACACAACTCCCGATAACGTGAGAGCAACCGGGTCAGGAGGAAGCTCACCGCATAGACCAGCACACTGACCAGCAGCGCGACCAGGTACGCCGGCAGGGCGCCGTTGTTCTTGTTGCGACCGCCGAGCAGGTGCAGCCCGCCGTACTGAGCCGACTGCGTGATCATCCCCGCCACGATGCCTGCCGACGACGCCACGGTCATCACGAGCACATCACGGTGCGCGACGTGGGACAGCTCGTGGGCGAGCACCCCTTCGAGCTCCTCGGCGTTGAGGGTGCGCAGGATCCCCGTGGTCACGCAGACCACGGCCCGGTCAGGTGACCGGCCCGTGGCAAACGCGTTGGGGATGTCCATGTCGGCCACGCCGACCCGCGGCTTCGGCATGTCGGCGAGCACGCAGAGGCGATCGATCATGGCGTGCAGCTCAGGCGCCTCTGCCGCAGTCACCTCACGCGCCCGCATCGCCCGCATCGCGACCTTGTCGCTGCTCCACCACTGGTAGAACGCAATGCCGATGCCGACCAGACCGATCACCGGGATCAGCCCGGAATAACCCGCCCCTCCGGCCACCGCCATCAGCGTGACGATGAGCACGACGAAGAGCAGTCCGAGCAGGAACATGGTGAGCGTCATCCGGGCGGTGAGCCCACGGTCCTTGATGAAGCGAGAACGAGCCACAGTCAGGTCAGCCCGGGATCAGTCCGTCGTCGTCGAGCAGTTCGCGCACCTCGTCGAGCGTGGCGTCCTCGGGCGGCAGCACCACGTCGGAGACATCGAGCGCGTCGGCAGCGTGCGGCGTACCGAGCGAGCGGACCTCGCCGACCAGTGCGGCCAGCGCTGCACGGAGGGCGACCTCGTCGGCCGCTTCGACGGCCGTCTCGAGGGCACTGTCGAGCTCGTTGAGCCGGGTGACCGCACTGTCATCGACGTCGTACTGACCCTCGCCGAGGATTCGGACGATCATGCCTGGCCCTCGTTCTCGACCTTCTCGGGAGCGGCATCGAGGATCGAGCCGCCGTTGTTGGACTCGATCGCCTGCGGCGCCGAGCCGCCACGGAGGGCCGCGAGCTCCGCCTCGACGTCGGCCTGCGAGCTCAGGGCGTCGAGTTCACGCGCGATGCTGTCGCCGCCGCCGGGCGCCGTGACGTCGTCGAGCGCCCCCGAGGCGAGCAGCTCGTCGATCGCGCCGGCACGTGCCTGCATGCTGGCGGTCTTGTCCTCGGCACGCTGGATCGCCAGACCGACGTCGCCCATCTCCTCGCCGATGCCCGAGAGGGCCTCGTTGATCGAGGTCTGCGCCTGGGCGGCGGTGTAGGTCGCCTTGATGGTCTCCTTGCGCGTGCGGAACGCTTCGACCTTCGCCTGCAGGCGCTGCTGGGCCAGGGTGAGCTTCTCCTCCTCGCCCTGGAGGTTGGCGTGCTGCACCTTGAGGTCGTTGATCTGCTGGGTCAGGCCCGACTTGCGGGTCAGTGCCTCGCGGGCGAGGTCCTCGCGCTGCATGTCGATCGCCTTCTGCGCCTGCCCTTGCAGCTTGCCCTGCTGCTGCTCGAGTTGGGCGATCTGCAGTTCGACGCGCTTGCGGCTGGTGGCGACATCGGCAACTCCGCGACGTACCTTGGAGAGGAGTTCCAACTGGCGCTGGTAGCTGTAGTCCAGGACCTCGCGCGGGTCCTCCGCCCGGTCCAGTGCCTTGTTCGCCTTGGACCGGAAGATCATGGTCATGCGCTTCCAGATGCTCATCCGGTAGTCCCCTCTGGGTCTGCGGTGCCGCCGCTGCGGCGTCCTCGCTCGAACTGGTGGTGATTGCTCGACAACCCTACTAGGGAGGTGGCGCGCCCGCCCTCGACGCCGCGACCTCCTAGACTGAGGGAACCGTTCCCTCCCGCGACAGGTCCGCACCGTGTTCCGACGCAAGTCCGAAGAATCTCTCGCCGCTACGCCCGAGCCCACTGCGCCCGCCCGGCCCGGCACCCCGCAGGGCAAGGGGCGCCCCACTCCGAGTCGCAAGGAGGCCGAGGCGGCCGCGCGCGCCCGGGCCAAGGTCCCCCGCGACCGCAAGGCGATGCGCAAGTACCAGCGCGAGATGCGGGTCGAGTCCAGCAAGAAGATGCGCGAAGCGCTGAAGACCGGCGACGAGAGCTACCTGCCGGCCCGTGACCGCGGACCGGTCCGCAGGTTCATCCGCGACTTCGTCGACTGCCGACTCAACATCTCCGAGTTGCTGGCACCGCTGCTGATCCTGATCCTGATCCTCGGTACCGGCGTGTTCGGCAAGAACTCCGCAGTCATCGCCAACACGCTCTGGATGGCGACGATCCTGCTGGTGGTGCTCGACGTCTTCTGGCTGCGGTTCCGGGTGCGCCGGGCGGTGCGCGAACGCTTCCCGGACGCTTCGTTGAAGGGGATCACCTGGTACGCCGTGATGCGCGCGGTCAACATGCGCTTCCTGCGGTTGCCGAAGCCTCGGGTGCGGATCGGTGAACCGCTCCCCGAGGACTACCGCTGATCGGACTCACCGCCGCGCTCCTGTCCGCCACCCTCTTTGGCCTGGCGGCCGTGTGGCAGGCGGGCGCTGCCCGCGACTTCGGAGTCAGCGGGCTGACCGGATTCGTGCAGTCGTCGTTGCGCAGTCCGACGATGCTCGCGGTCCTGGCCGGCTATCTGGTCGGCTTCGTGTTGCATGCGGTCGCTGTCGCCCTCCTCCCGCTCTATCTCGCCCAGGCCTGCGTGGCCTTCTCCATGCCGGTCACGGCCCTGTGGTCGGCCCATGTCCTGCACGAACCGCTCGGTCGCACGCGGACGCTGGCCGTGGCCGGCGTCTGCATCGGCATCGTGCTGTTGGCGATCGGCGCGGGTGAGCCGGGACGACTGGTGAAGAGTTGGGCGCTGCCGATCGGACTCGCCCTCCTGCTGGTCGCCTGCGCGGTGACCGGCGTCCGGGCACTGCGGCAACGTCGGGCCGTGCTCACCGGTGCGATCGCCGGGTGCGGCTACGCAGGATCAGCACTGGCCATGCGCGGCGTCGGGGTCGGCGGCGACCTGAGTGCCGCCGTACTCGTCTCGGCGCTGATGCTGCCCGCGTTCGGCCTGCTGGCGTTCTGGCTCTACTCGATGGCGATGGCGCGCACCGAGGTGACACCGGCGACCGGGGCACTGATCGTCACCCAGACCTTCGTGCCCGCCGTGGTCGGCCTGGTGTTCCTCGGCGACCAGGTCAGCGACGGTGGAGCCTGGCTGGTGACGGCCGGCCTGCTGGTGGGCACGGTGGCGGCGATCAGGCTCGCCCCCGTCGGCACTTCCTGACGCCTCAGCACACGTACTCAGAGGTGCTCGACGTCGACGCGCCGGAACCCTTCCTCAGTCAACGCCCGCACCAACCGCTCGCGGATCGCGTCGTCGGTGATCCGGGGGTCAGCGGTCGCAGTGATCTGAACGTGCACGTCACCCTGGTCGTACTCGACCACGTCGCGCAGGATCCCAAGGTCGGCCAGCGTCGCTCCGGAGCGCCCGGGAACCGGAACGCGCGAGGCGATCCCCCACGCACGAGGCGCGGGCAGGAACGGGCCGCGGAGGCTGGTTGCTGATGTCATCATCGTCATGTTCGAGGTCATCGCCATGGTCGAGGTGGGAATCGGAGTGCCCTTCGTCATCGGCCCTGGTGGGGCGTCTCAATCGGTGGACAGCGACACCGTAGCACTGTCGTGACCTGCGTCACGTCTTCTTGCTGCCGGGCCCCTCGTCCGAGCGCCGGGAACCACTTGGCAGGATGGGGGGCATGACTGTGACTGCGGACACCTCCGTGCGGGTCGCCTGGGCCGACGACGCCCCGGCCATTGCACGGGTCCAGATCGACGCGTGGCGCTCGGAGTACGCCGATCTGTTGCCGGCCGCGACCCTCGACGCCCTCGACCTCGACCAGGTCGCCGCCGGTTGGCGCGCAGCGCTGACCCGCACCCCCGATGCCCGCAACCGGGTGCTCTTGGCCCTGGACCGCAACCGGGTCGCCGGCTTCGTGGTCACCGGTCCGGCCGACGACCCCGACTGCGACCCGGTCGCAGTCGGAGCCCTCTCCGACCTCATTGTTGCCCCCGCCGACCGTTCCCACGGACATGGCTCCCGACTGCTGCAGGCAGCTGCCGACACGTTGGTCGCCGACCGGTTCGACCTCGCGGTCGCGTGGCTGAACGCGGTCGACGACATCCGTCGAGCGTTCCTCACCTCGGCCGGATGGGCGACCGACGGCGCACACCGGGAGTTGGACCTGCACGGCGATGGCACCGTCACTGTCAAGCAGGTCCGCCTGCACACCGCGCTCAACTGAACCACGCCGTCGGGCACCTTCGGCATCTGCTCTCAGTTGACGTCGACCGCCGTCCATGTGGCCGCAACGGCTGCGCGCTCGGGTGAGGAGTCGCCGTACAGGTCGCCGGCCGCGTCGAGTGTCGCGGTGCGCGCCTGGGCGTAGGTGGTGCCCGACGTCATGTAGACCGTCAGTGCGCGGTACCAGATCGCGCCGGCTGCCTCCCGACCGATGCCGACGACTCTCGACCCGTCGCAGGTGGGGCTGTGGTGCGCCTTGCCGCCGATCGTGTGGCTGCCGGAACCCTCGGCCAGCAGGAAGAAGAAGTGGTTGCCGACGCCGGACGAGTGGTGCACGTCGACGTCCTTGGTGTTGCTGGCCCAGCAGCTGTGCGAGCTGCCGTCCAGGGCCGGGTCGTCCATCCGGCGTAGACCAGAGTCGTCGGCCAGGTCGAACTGCTCGCCGATGTAGTAGTCGCCCGGGTCCTGCGCGTTGGCTGCGTGGAACTCGACCAAGGTGCCGAAGATGTCGGAGGTCGCCTCGTTGAGGCCGCCCGACTCGCCGGAGTAGGTCAGGTTGGCGGAGTGTTCCGTGACTCCGTGGGTCATCTCGTGCCCTGCGACGTCGAGCGAGACCAACGGTCCGTACGTCGTACCGTCACCGTCGCCGTAGGTCATCTTCTCGCCGTCCCAGAAGGCGTTGACGTAGTCCTTGCCGTAGTGGACCCGGCTGACCACACCGGTGCCGTCGTCGAAGATGCCCGCGCGGCCGTGCTCCCTGGCGAAGTAGTCCCAGGTGGTCGCCGCTCCGTAGTGCGCGTCGACGGCCGCGCTCTCCCGGCTGCCCGAGGCTCCGGAGCCGAACGAGTCGTCGGTGCTGGTGAAGGCCGTCGGCGTGGTGCAGAACAGTCCGACCAAGGTGCAGAGGACCGAGTCGGTGCTGTTGCGTGCGTCGACGGTGCGTCCGTTGCCGTGGGCGGGGTCGGTCAGGGTGAAACTCGAGCCGGAGCCGGTCACCTGCAACGGCACCGTGCCGCTGTAGAGCCCGTGGCCCTCGCCGTCGACCGTGTGGATCTGCTCTTCGCTGCGGATCACGCTGCCGGTGGCCGCGTCGACGTACGACGCCAGACGGCTCGGGGTGCCGTCGGCGCGGATGCCCGAGGTCAGCACCTCCCACGCGAGTTTCGGGGCGCCCGTGGTGGCATCGACGACCAGGCGCGCCTGTTCCTGCAGCTCGACCTCCTCGATGCCTCGTTGGGAGCGACTGTTCAGCGAGCGCTTCTCGGCGCGTGCCGCACGGACCACCGGGGCGACGACGAGCCCCAGCGGCTCGCGCAGGGTCTGGCTCACCCCGGCCAGCCCGCCTCCCGCATCCTGGTGCACCACCAGGTCGCCGCCGAGCACCGGCAGCCCCCGATAGGTGCGGTCGAGGCGGACGTGGCGGGCGCCGTCACGATCGACCAACATGCTCCGCACCCGGAACTGCTGACCCTCGGCCCGGCGGGCGAGTCCGGGGTGGGCGTCGAGCAGGTCGACGACGTTTGAGCGATCCGCACGGTGGAGACTCGGATCGGCGTCAGCACCGACCATCGTGGTGAGCCCGACCGTGGCGGATGCCAGTGCTGCAACGACCAGCGCAGGGGTGATGCGCATGCTGTTCTCCTGTTGCCCGAGACGTGCCCCTCCCCGAGGCGGAACACTGCCAAGGACCGGCAACAGGCGGAAGGCTCAACCGTCTGCAGGTTCTTGCATTGCGACAACCTGCAGATGCGGCGTCATCAGCCCAGGTCGAGGAACGCCTCCAGCCCCACGGTCAGGCCGGGGTGGTCGCCGATCGCACGCAGGCCGGCGAGCACGCCCGGGCCGAACGAGGCCCGGTCCATCGAGTCGTGGCGGATCGTGAGGGTCTCCCCCGGCCCACCGAGGACGACCTCCTGGTGGGCGACCATGCCGCGGATCCGCAGCGAGTGCACGGCCACGCCGTCGACCGAAGCTCCCCGTGCACCGTCGAGGGCGGTCGAGGTCGCGTCCGGCATGTCGGCGGATCCGGCCACACGTCGGGCCGCCGCAACGAGCTCCGCCGTACGCCGGGCCGTGCCTGAGGGCGCGTCTGCCTTCGTCGGGTGGTGCAGTTCGATGATCTCGACCGAGTCGTAGTGCGGAGCGGCGAGCGCAGCGAAGCGCATCATCAGGATCGCGCCGATCGAGAAGTTCGGGGCGATCAGCACACCGGTGCCGGGCGAGTCGGCCAGCCACCCGCGCAACCGGTCGAGCCGAGCGTCGTCGAAGCCGGTGGTGCCGACGACGGCGTGGATGCTGTTGCGGATGCAGAACTCGAGGTTGCCCATCACCACGTCGGGGTGGGTGAAGTCGACGACTGCCCTGACGCCGTTGGCGACCAGTTGCTCGATGTCGTCGCCGGCGTCGAGCGCGGCCACCAGGTCGAGGTCGGAGGCAGCATCGACCGCCATGCAGATCTCGGAACCGACTTTGCCTTGGGCGCCCAGCACACC
Organism: Nocardioides daejeonensis; assembly: GCA_040393845.1. GTDB lineage: Bacteria > Actinomycetota > Actinomycetes > Propionibacteriales > Nocardioidaceae > Nocardioides > Nocardioides daejeonensis_A. The sequence goes on along the minus strand of JBEBTI010000127.1, from coordinate 1,766 downwards.
GACCGGGAGGTTCTGTGTCGTCACGGGGAAAGCCTATCCGCCGCGGCCGGGGCGGTTCGCGGAGGTGCGGAGAGCGGCAGGAATGACTCCGGGGAGCCTGACAAACCGTCGATTTCGCAGCAAATGGGGATGCGGTGCCTGACTCCTGACCCGGTGGGTGGCAATCTTGACCCATGGCTCTCCAGACGATCCCGGCGCGCATCCGGTGGGCGGTTGACGTCGTCGACGTGCAACCGGCCGACCAGATCCTCGAGGTCGGCTGCGGACAGGGGCATGCCGCCGAACTGATCTGCAGCCGTCTGACCACCGGTCGACTGCTCGCCATCGACCGCTCGGAGTCGGGTGTCGACCGCACGAAGCGGCGCTGCGCACAGCACGTCGAGAGCGGCCGACTCGTCGTACGCCACATCGACCTGGCCACGCTGCGGGTGCCGGTGAAGCGCCTCGACAAGGTCTTCGCCTTCAACGTGAACCTGTTCTGGGTGCGCGAGTGCCAGGACGAGCTCGCCCTGCTCCACGAACGCCTCTCCCCCGGCGGCAAGATCCATCTGTTCTTCGACGGCAATCCGCCCGAGTCGGTGCCGGTGATGGCCGAGAAGGCCTCCGATGCGCTGGTGCGCGCCGGCTTCCGCGTCTCCGTGGTCAACAGCAAGGTCCCGCCGGTGATCGGCCTGATCGGTCAGCGCTGACCGCGAACCCACGCGCAGTTCGCGGTCAGGTCGCGGCGGGGCCGACGACGGCGAGCACCTCGGGTTGGGCGAAGAGGTCGCGCGCGAGGCGCTGCACCTCGTCCAGGGTGACGGCGTCGATGCGAGCCAGCACCTCGTCGATGCTGAGCAGTTCGTCGTGCACGAGTTCGCCCTTGCCGAGCCTGGCCATCCGTGAACCTGAGTCCTCCATGCCGAGCACGAGGCCGCCACGCAGTTGTCCCTTGCCGCGAGCCAACTCGTCGTCGGTGAGGCCGTCACGGGCCACCTTGGCGAGCTCGGCTCGGACGACGGCGAGCACGTCGTGGTACTTGCCGGGCAGACAGCCCACGGAAACCCCGACCAGGCCGGCATCGGCGTGGCTGCTGCCGAAGGCGAAGACCGAGTAGGCCAGGCCGCGCCGCTCACGGACCTCTTGGAACAGCCGTGACGACGTGCCGCCACCGACTGCGGTGGACAGGACGCCGAGCGCGAACCGGCGCGGGTCGCTGCGGGTCAGTCCCTTCACGCCGAGAACCAGGTTGACCTGCTCCAGCGGTCGCGTCGTGCGGGCCTCGCCGGGGCGGACCCGACGTGCGGTCGGCGAAACCCGCGGCGGCACGGGAGCCTCGTCACCGTCGAGGAAGGCGTTGCGGGAGAAGGCCGTGCGCACCCGGCGTACGACGTCAGCGTGCTCGACGTTTCCCGCGACTGACACGACCATGTTGGCTGCGCGGTAGTGGGTGCGGTAGAAGCGGTTCACCTGTGAGCGGGTGAGGGCGAGGATCGAGGCATCGGTGCCGGCGATCGGCCGGCCGAGGGGGGTGTCGCCGAACGCCTGGGCGACGAAGAGGTTGTGCACCACGTCGTCCGGGTCGTCGTCGTGCATGGCGATCTCATCGAGGATCACGTCGCGCTCGGCCTCGACGTCAGCCTCCTCGAGCGTCGAGTTGGTGATCATGTCGCCGAGGACGTCGATCGCCATCGCCAGGTCGTTGTCGAGCACCCGGGCATGGAAGCAGGTGTACTCCTTGGCGGTGAAGGCATTGAACTCGCCACCGACCGCGTCGAGCGCCACCG
>JBEBTI010000126.1:0-9538 GCA_040393845.1 Nocardioides daejeonensis | reverse complement strand
GGTCAGGGCGACGGCGGTCAGGGCGACGGTGCCGGGGACGCCCGGACGTCCTGCGAAACGGCGGTCCCGACGACCACACCGCAGGACGTTGCAGCGCCCCCACCGGGAACGTCCTGCGAATCGGCTGCCGGAGCCGCCCCACCGCAGGACGTTGCGGAGGGCACCGGGGCGGACGGAGGTACGACGAGCACGGTCGCCGGGGGTACGCCGTACCAACCGCGGCTGTTCACCGTGGCGGGCACGGGCGCCGGTGAGGCAGGGCGGCGCAGCCGGGCACTGACCTCGTCGGGTCGCCGGGTCGGCGCGCAGGCGTCGCGGGGCGGCGGGTCGATCCACCTCATCGAGACGGTCCGCGCCGCCGCGCCACACCAGGCGGCTCGCGGTCGGGTCGTCGGCCCGATCAGGTTCGCCGCGCAGGACCTTCGCGTGGCGACCAAGGAGGGACAGGAGTCCAACCTGATCCTCTTCTGTGTCGACGCCTCGGGGTCGATGGCGGCCCGGCGGCGGATGGAGCAGGTGAAGACCGCCATCCTGTCGCTGCTGCTGGACGCCTATCAGCGGCGCGACAAGGTCGGTCTGGTCACTTTCCGTGGCTCCACCGGTGAGCTGGTGCTGCCGCCCACCCACTCGGTCGAAACCGCCGCACGCCGCCTGGAGAGCTTGCCCGCAGGCGGTCGCACCCCGTTGGCCGAAGGCCTCACCGTGGCTGCCGAGACGTTGCGGCTCGAACGGGTGCGGGATCCGCGCCGGCGACCTCTGCTGGTGGTCGTCACCGACGGGCGTGCCACCTCCGGGCCGGACGCCGTGGTCCGCTCCCGCGAGGTCGCCGCGCACCTGGGCGACCAGGGCGTCGCCGCGTTGGTGGTCGACTGCGAGACCGGCCGGTTCCGGATCGGCCTGGCCGCGCAGCTCGCCGCGCACCTGCGCGCCGACCATGTGCCACTCGGCGAGGTCAGCGCCACCGCCCTGACCGAAGCGGTCCGCGGCGTGCTCCCGCAGCGCGGCGAAGAAGGAGCAGCCTGATGCCGCAGGGCGTTCCGACCGCCGTGCCCGACGACGGCCTCACCACGGCCCAGCGACGCAACCAACCACTGCTGATGGTCAACACCGGTGACGGCAAGGGCAAGTCGACCGCGGCGTTCGGGTTGGCGATCCGCTCGTGGAACCAGGGCTGGAACATCGGCGTCTTCCAGTTCGTGAAGTCGGCCAAGTGGCGCATCGGCGAGCAGACGGTGCTCGAGCGCCTGGGTCGGTTGCACGAGGAGACCGGCGAGGGCGGCGCGGTGGAGTGGCACAAGATGGGCGCCGGCTGGTCGTGGAAACGCAAGGAAGGAACGGCCGAGGACCACGCACGCGACGCCGCCGACGGATGGGCCGAGGTCAAGCGCCGGATCGCCGAGGAGCGCCATGACCTCTATGTGCTCGACGAGTTCACCTATCCGATGGAGTGGGGCTGGGTCGAGGTCGACGACGTGGTGGAGACGCTGCGCAATCGACCGGGTCGGCAGTACGTCGTGGTGACCGGCCGACGCGCGCACCCTGCGTTGGTCGAGTCGGCGGACCTGGTCACCGAGATGACCAAGGTGAAGCACCAGATGGATCGTGGCCAGAAGGGCCAGCGAGGGATCGAGTGGTGAATCACCTGCCCCGCTTGGTGATTGCGGCTCCAGCCTCGGGTCACGGCAAGACCACGATCGCCACGGGTCTGATGGCTGCGCTGGACCACCGCGGTCTCGTCGTGAGTGGCCACAAGGTCGGCCCGGACTACATCGACCCCGGCTACCACTCGCTGGCCACTGGGCGCCCGGGCCGCAACCTCGATCCGCACCTGGTCGGCGAGGACCTGCTGCGCCCGCTGTTGCTGCACGGCGCTCGCGGCGCGGACATCGCAGTGGTCGAGGGCGTGATGGGCTTGTATGACGGGCAGTTGGGCACCGACGGGTGGTCGTCGACCGCCCATGTCGCTCGCGTGATCGATGCGCCGGTGGTGCTGGTGGTCGACATCTCGCACGCCTCCCGCTCCGTCGCCGCCGTCGTGCACGGCCTCCGGAGCTTCGACCGCGACCTCCGGGTGGCCGGAGTGATCCTCAACAAGGCCGGCTCCACCCGTCACGCCGACGAGGTGGTGCGGGCGATCAGCCAGCTCGACCCGCCGCTGCCGGTGCTCGGCGTGTTGCATCGCGACGACGGCATCGTCGCCCCTTCCCGACATCTCGGCCTGGTGCCTGCTGCCGAACGCGGCGAAGCAGCCGAATCCCTCGCGCTGCTGCGCCAACGCGTCGCCGCCCGGATCGACCTCGACGCGGTGCTGGAGATCGCACGCTCCGCTGCCCCGCTCGCCGGCCAGGCGTGGGATCCCGCGCGCGCGCTCGCGTCCTGCGAACCGGTCGCTGCAGTCACCGATCCGCAGGACATCGAGCGGGAGGTCCTGCGAACCGGTTGCGCAGCCGACCAGACCGCAGGACGTCCGGTCGTCGCGATCGCCGGTGGGCGTGCCTTCACCTTCAGGTACGCCGAGACCGAGGAGTTGCTGGCCGCCGCCGGATGCGACGTCGTCCACTTCGACCCACTCACTGACGCCTGCCTGCCGCGCGGAACAGCCGGGATCTATCTCGGTGGCGGGTTCCCGGAGGTGCATGCCAGTGGACTGTCGGTCAACCGGGCCCTGCGTGACGACATCGCCAGCGCGGTCGCGGCGGGGGTGCCGACCGTCGCCGAGTGTGCTGGACTGCTCTATCTGTGCGAGTCGCTCGACGGGCTGCCCATGCTCGGGTCGTTGGCTGCCCGCGCCGCCATGACGCCTCGGCTCAAGCTGGCCTATCGCAGCGCCACCGCGCCCGGCGACTCGCTGCTGGGCCGCATCGGCGAGGAGGTCACCGGTCACGAATTCCATCGCACTGCGACCACCCCTGCGTCCGGGTGGTTGCCGGCGTGGAGTTGGGCCGGCACCGACGACGGGTTCGCCTCCGCCTCCCTGCACGCCTCCTACCTGCACGTGCACTGGGCCGGCCACCCGCACCTGGCCGCTCGCTTCGCCGCCGCCGTACGCCGGCACGCGGGTTCCACGCGACCGTTGCGTGACGAGCCCGCTCTTCCCGGGAGGTTGCGCGGTGAGCCAGGCAAGGCCGCCGAGCGCAACCACGTGCCTAGTGGTTTCGCCGCGGGCTCGTCCCTCGCCCTGCTCAACCACCGGGAGGCGCTGCTGCGCCACCACGGTGACGTCGAGGCGACCGAGGGCCTCGTCGATCTAGCCGTCAACGTGGTCGCCGAACCTTGGCCGAGCTGGTTGGAGCAGGCGTTGCTCGCCGGCCTGCAGTCAGCCCAGCGCTACCCCAGCCCGACTGCCGCCGAAGCGGCCCTGGCACGATCGCACGGCCGGGCTCGCGACGAGGTGCTGGCAACCGCAGGCGCCGCCGAGGCATTCACCCTGATCGCGCGCCTGCGGCCCTGGCGCCATCCGGTCGTCGTCCACCCACAGTTCACCGAGCCCGACGTCGCACTGGCTGCTGCTGGGTGTCGGCCGGCCCATGTGCTGTGCCGTGTCGAGGACGACTTCGCGCTGCGTCCCGGCGACGTACCGGAGGAGGCCGACCTGGTCGTGCTGGGCAATCCGACCAACCCCACCGGTGTGCTGCATCCCGCCTCGACCGTCCGCGCACTGTTGCGTCCCGGACGTCTGGTGGTGGTCGACGAGGCGTTCATGGACACGCTCCCCGGCGAGCGGGGATCCCTTGCTGCACAACGGATTCCCGGACTGCTCGTAGTGCGCAGCCTGACCAAGCACTGGGCGATCCCGGGCATCCGGGCCGGCTACCTGCTGGCGGCGACCGACGTCGTCGAAGGCCTCCGCGACCTGCAGACACCGTGGTCGGTCTCGAGCCCGGCAGCGGCTGCGATGGTGGCGTGTGTTTCGGACGACGCGCGGATCGAGGCTCTGCGTCGCGCCGAGCAGATCGTGAGCCACCGCGTGGTGCTGACTGACGGCCTGCGCGAACTCGGCATCAACCACGCGCCGTCGTCGGCCTCCTTCGTGCTGGCCCAGACCGGTCCGGGCGTGCACGCAGCCCTGCGCCTGCACGGCTTCGCGGTGCGACGAGCCGACACCTTCCCGGGCCTGGACCCGAGCTGGGTCCGGATCGCGGTCCGCGACCCGGCGACCAGCCGGAGGCTGCTCGGCGCCCTCACGGCGTTGAGGGCTGTGGGTGCGGCACATGCCGGTTGATCCCGTCCTTGCGCGCCGCGGTCTCCCGCGTCGTCGCCCGGGTTCGCGGACCTGTCGAGGGCGCGGACCACGCAGGAAGACGCCGCAGCCGTGAATGCGGCCAGATCGCGCGCGGTCGGCCTGCTCCTGGGCCACCTGGCCGACCGCCTCGTCGCTGACCCGCGTCGTGCCCACCCGGTGGCCGGTTTCGGCCGGATCGCAGGCTGGCTCGAGCGACAGGTGCACGCTGAATCGAAGACTCGCGGCACGGCGTACACACTCGCGCTGGTCGGATCCGTCACCGCTGTCGGCGTCCTGGCCGAGCGCGGGTCACGTCGACACCCGGCCGCCCACGCGGCGGTGACTGCGGTCGCCACCTGGGCCGTCCTGGGTGGTACGTCATTGGGGCGAGAAGGCCTTGCCGTGAAGGGTCTTCTGGACGCCGACGACCTGCCGGCGGCACGGCAGCGGCTCACCCACCTGGTCGGTCGTGACACCACCCGGCTGAGCGAAGAGGACGTGGCGCGGGCGACGATCGAGTCGCTGGCCGAGAACACCTCGGACGCCGTCGTTGCTCCCCTCGTGCTCGGCGCGCTCCTCGGCACACCGGGCCTGGTCGGCTACCGCGCCGTCAACACCCTGGATGCGATGGTCGGCCACCGCACGCCGCGCCACGAACAGTTCGGCTGGGCGTCAGCCCGACTCGACGACGTACTCAACCTGCCTGGTTCGCGGCTCGCCGCCTTGCTGGCAACGGGATTGGCCCCGACCGTCGACGGTTCGGCCGGGGCCGCGTGGCGCGCGTGGCGTCGCGACGCGCGCCACCATCCGAGCCCCAACGCCGGCCCGGTCGAGGCCGCCTTCGCCGGCGCGCTCGGGCTCACTCTCGGCGGCGTCAACACCTATTCCGGCCACGTCGAAGACCGGCACACGCTCGGGGACGGACCCACCCCGCGCGCGGTCGACATCCACCGTGCCGTCGTCCTCGCTCGCAGGGTCGCGACGGTCGCGGTCGTGGCGAGCGCCGTGGCGTCGGTCGTCGCGCCTCGGATGTCTCCGTCGGCTCGGGTGGCCCGGGTGCGGCGCTGAACCCTCGTCCCATCACCGCGAGGGGACTGCCGACGACCCGACCCCAGCTCTTCCCGTGCGAGGCAGGCCCAGGGCCCGCGTGTGCCGGTCGGGTCAGCCCAGCCAGGCGAAGGCGGCAGCGGGATCACTGACCGTCTCCACCCCGGGGGCACCGGAGGTACGCCGGACGATCACGATCGGCACTCCGAGTCGGCCGGCGGCCTCCATCTTGGGCCAGGTGAACGCGCCGCCCGAGTCCTTGGTGACCAGCACGTCGGCGCGGTGTTCTCGGATCAGGTCGAGTTCGCCGTCGAGGTGATAGGGCCCACGGCTGAGCAGCAGCGTCCACGACTCGGGCAGCACGATCTCCGGTTCGTCGACCATCCGCACCAGCGCGCTGGTCGATGCGAGCGGACCGACGAACTCAGCCATCGCCTGGCGACCGACGGTCAGGAACGGGCGCGCGCCCAGCGCTGCGGTCGTCCGCGCCGCCTCGGCGTGGTCGGCCACCCAGTGCCACTCCTCGGCCCCCGGCGCGGCCGACCAGCCTGCACGCTCCAGACGGAGCAGCCGCGCACCTGCCTCGGCACACGCCGCGACGGCGTTGGCCGAGATCTGCTCCGCGAAGGGGTGGGTGGCATCGATCACGGTCTCGATTCCCTGTGTCACAAGGAAGTCGCGCAGGCCCACCGCACCGCCGAAGCCTCCGATCCGCACGTTGCCGACCGGCAGGCGCGGCCGGGCGACGCGCCCAGCGAGCGACGAGAGGACATCGACATGGGCGTCGACACAGAGGGCCGCGAGCGCGCGCGCTTCTGCCGTGCCGCCCAGCACGAGCACGGTCATCGCTCACTCCCGGGAGACAGGATCTTCAGATCGGTGGGCGCACCGCGGCGTGCCAGGCCGAGCAGAGCGTCGACGTCGAGGTGCTCCTCGACGAGATCGCCGAGCAGGTCGAGACGGGCCTCGCGCATCGCGGGGAAGCTCACGTCGGAAGGAGCCCAGGGACGACCCGTTGCGGCGGCCACCTCCGCAAGCAGCCGACTCCGGAAGGCGTCTCCCTCGAGGCTGCCGTGCCACATCGTCCCGAACACCGGACCCCGTCGGGCTCCACCGAGGAACTCCTCGTCGACACCGCGGGTGATCCGGCCGTGGTGGATCTCGTAGCCGCTGGTCTCCACCCCGAAAGCGGTCCCGTGTGGGACCCGCAGCACCTTCTCGGCACCGAAGGTGGTGGTGACGTCGAGCAGACCCAACCCTTCGACAGACGCACCGGGCTCGCCCTCGACACCAGTCTGGTCCTCGATCCGACGTCCCAACATCTGGAAGCCACCACAGATCCCGAGCACCGCACGTCCCGCAGCGACGTGCTGCTCGATCGCGCGATCGAGGCCCCGCGAACGCAGCCACCGCAGGTCGGCGACGGTGGCGCGGGTGCCGGGCAACACCACCAGGTCGGCATCGGCAATGTCGCGGGAGTCGGAGACGAACACGACGTCCACCTCGGGCTCGATGCCGAGCGCATCGACATCGGTGAAGTTGCTCACCCGCGGAAACCGCACGACCGCAACCTTCAGGCTCGCCGCGCCCGTCGTCGTACGACGTCCCTCGAGATCCACCGCGTCCTCAGAGTCCAGCCACAGTTGGGGATTCCAGGGCAGGAGCCCGAAGACACGCCGACCGGTCAGAGCCTCCAGCTCCGCCAGCCCCGGTGTGAGCAGCGTCGGGTCGCCGCGGAACTTGTTGACCACGAAACCGGCGATCAGTGCCTGGTCGGCCGCGTTGAGCAGAGCCACCGTGCCGTGCATCGCGGCGAACACCCCGCCTCGGTCGATGTCGCCGACCACCACGACCGGCATCCCGGCATGTTGCGCCAGGCCCATGTTGACGTAGTCGGAGTCACGCAGGTTGATCTCGGTCGGGCTGCCCGCGCCTTCCGCCACCACCACGTCGTACCGGCTGGCCAGGTCGTCGTACGCCGCGTAGGCAGCCCGGGCGAGGTGCCGCCGGCCGTCGACGAAGTCGCGTGACGACACCGTGCCGGCCGGCTGTCCCATCACCACGACGTGGCTCTGTCGATCGCTGCCGGGCTTGAGGAGCACCGGGTTCATCGCAGCCTCAGGTTCGGCGCCTGCGGCCAGAGCCTGGATCCACTGCGCGCGGCCGATCTCGGCTCCGTCGGCACACACCATCGAGTTGTTCGACATGTTCTGGCTCTTGAAGGGAGCCACCTTCACGCCCCGGCGGGACAGCGCTCGACACAGGCCGGTGGTGACAATGCTCTTGCCCGCATCCGAGGTGGTGCCGGCAACGAGGAGGGCAGCGGCGGACATGTCGCGAGCCTATCCGCAGCGGCTCGGTCGGCCCGGACGGTTCCGCGTCCCGGACGTCGGGTCCACACTCGGCGTCTGCTGCTCCGAACGCGGGGGTCATTGCGGCGTGACGGCGAGCAGGGCCTCCAACACCTGCGCGACGCCGTCCTCCTCGTTGCTCGCCGTGACATGGTCGGCAACGTCGATCACCTGCGACGACGCGTTGGCCACCGCCACCCCGATCCCGGCCCAGCCGACGAGTTCGACGTCGTTGGGCGCGTCACCGAAGGCAAGCACCTCGTCCTGGGCCACTCCGAGCTCAGCGGCCAACTTCGCCAGGCCGGTCGCCTTGCTGACCGCCTCCGGCATGATCTCCACGAACGGCGCTCCCGAATGCGTGGCACCGAACCCGCGAAGTCCGAGCGCGACCACCTTCTCCAGGAGTTCCGGGACACCGATGGCCGGGTGCCGCACGATGAACTTGAGGCTCGGCTCGGCCAGCACCTCCTCGAGGGAGTGGCGCCCCATCTGCGCGGGATCACGCTTGTGGTCGCGCAGGGCGGCCAGGTCGCCATACCCCTCCTGCGCGACGAAGACCTCGCCGCCGTCACGCACGCTGACGAAGAGCGCACCCGGTGCCGCCGCCAGAAGCGCGGTGGCGAGCGCCGTCTGGGCCTCTACGCTCACCTCGGCCTCGACCATCCGGCGGCCCGTCGACAGGTCGATCACCAGGCCGCCGTTGCTGCACACCGCCCACGACTCGAAGCCGGCCTCCTCCGCGAGACCACGCAGGCCGATCGGCTGGCGGGCCGTCACGGGTACGACGGGCACTCCCCGATCAGCCAGGGCCGCGACCGCGCGTCGGGTCCGAGGGCTGACCGTGAGGTCGTTGCGCAGGAAGGTTCCGTCGAGGTCAGTGGCGACGAGCCGGACGCGAGAGAGATCCACCGCACGAGGATAGGAGACTCCGCGGACAGGGCTGTCGAGCTGGGCGTCGTTCCGGTGCGTGCCCGGGTGCTGCGGACGAGGAGGACGTGGAACCACCACGACTGAGGAGAAGGCCGCCCGGGTGCGTGCTGGGGCGGCGGCAAGTCGACAGCTGCCCTGTCCGCGCGATCTCGAAGTCGCCACGCGGTGGCCGCGGCGGCGCCGTGATCGCCTCACCGCGGCAGACGGCGCTTCCGCGGCGGCCCCGGCATCGGCTTGCGGATCACCGTGACGGCGCCCATCAGCGCCATCCCCTTGACCCTCACGACGGGCGAGGAGTCGTCGAGCTCGGCCTGGACCTTGTCGCGAGCCTGGCTGAAGTCACCCATGATGCCGACCCCGTCGACGATCACCTTGGTGCGGGCGTTCACGATGATGTCGACCCCACCCATGACCGTGCTCGCCGAGATCTCGACGTGCGGACTGGCGAACACCGCCTCCCGCAGGTCGAGGTCCACCCCTCCCATCAACGCGAACGCGGTGTGTCGCTCGCCGACCTCCCACACGCCCTTGCGGGTCTGCCCGCCCATGATCGTGAACGACGAGTCGAAACGGACCGCCGCACCCGTGGACGACGAGCGGTTGGCAGGCGGGGAGTGCGAAGCCACCGCAGGCAGGCGCGGGGCGTCGTCCGGCAGGTCGGCAAGGATCGGCACCAGATCGCCGTACACCTTCGCAGCGAACGCGGACTCGAGGCGCTCGTCGAGTTCGTCGATCTCGAGCCGCCCCTCCCCCGCCGCCTTGCGCAGGACCTCCGCGACCTGGTGGCGATCCGCATCCGAGATGCGCATCTGCGAGGGGTCGAGCGGTCCGTTTGTGCCATCCATGTTCGCGAGCCTAATCGGGGGCCCGGCTGGCGCCCGGTTGGTTCCCCGCACAGGCGGGGAAATCGTCACTTCGCTACCGAAGCTTCAGTAACGAAGTGACGAATTCCCCCTCCAATTTCAGCCGCGATCACGCGGTGCGGCGT
>JBEBTI010000125.1:0-9589 GCA_040393845.1 Nocardioides daejeonensis | reverse complement strand
TGTTGCCCTCCTGGATCAGGTCGAGCATCGGCATCTGGGCCCGGCCGTACTTGCGAGCGATGGAGACGACCAGCCGCAGGTTGGCGTTGATGAAGGTGCGCACGGCGCGCTGGCCCTCGGCCGCCAGCCACTCCAGTTCCTCCTGGTTGGCCTGCTTCGGAGCACCACCCTTGCGGCGTCCGACCCGTCCCTCCGCCAGCAGGTGCTCGGCCAGCAGGCCGGCCTCGATCGTCTTGGAGAGTTCCACCTCCGTGGCCGCGTCGAGCAGGGGTGTGCGGGCGATCTCGTCTAGATAGAGACCGACGCTGTCGCGCCCCTCGATCTCGCGGTTTGCTGTGGTCTTCGTGGCCATGGGCAACCCTCCTGTTCTGCCGAGTGGTACCCAACCGGTGGGCAAGCACCACACATCTGGTCCAACATCGAACCTTCCGGGAGCATTCCCGGTGTCGGTTGGACGCCGTCACCTGTTCTGACGACCAGGGACGGCCAGAAGTTGCCTCGCGACGTACTTCTCAGGGACTTCTCAGGGGAGCTCAGGAACCGGCCGCAGCCAGCCCCATCCGATCGAGGATCCAGGCGAGCGAGAAGGCCCGGTCGTGCCAGGCCTGGTAGCGCCCGGAGACGCCCCCGTGGCCGGCCGACATCTCGGTGCGCAACAGGAACTCACGCCGCCCGGTGGCACGCTCCCGGAGCCGGGCGACCCACTTGGCTGCCTCGACGTACAACACCCTGGTGTCGTTGAGGGAGGTCTCGGCGAGGATCGGCGGGTAGTCGAGTGCGGCGACGTTCTCGTACGGCGCGTAGCCGGCGATCCGGTCGTACGCCGTCGCGTCGCCTTCGGGGTTGCCCCACTCCTCGTACTCCATCACGGTGAGCGGGAGGGAGGAGTCGAGCATCGAGGTCAGGGTGTCGACGAACGGCACCGCTGCGACGAAGCCGGCAAACAGTTCGGGGGTCTGGTTGGCGACGGCGCCGATCAGCAGGCCGCCGGCGCTGCCCCCTTCGCCGACGATCCGGTCGGTCGCACTCCAGCCCGCTTCGACCAGGTGCCGGGCACAGGCGGAGAAGTCGGAGAAGGTGTTCTGCTTGTGCTCCATCTTGCCGTTGTCGTACCAGTGCCGGCCCATCTCGCCGCCGCCGCGGATGTGGGCGATCGCGAAGCCGGCACCGCGGTCGAGCAGCGAGAGCCGAGCGATGGAGAAGTAGGGATCCATCGACGCTTCGTAGGCTCCGTAGCCGTAGAGCAGCACTGGCAGCGTCGGGTCGGCGGCGCGACCGGCCGGCACCACTATCGAGATCGGCACCTGTACGCCGTCGGGCGCGGTCGCCCAGAGCCGGTGCTCCTCGTAGTTGGTCGGGTCGTAGTCGCCGAGCACGGGGGTCTGCTTGAGCAGGGTCAGGCTCCGGTCGCGCACGTCGTACAGGTGCAACGACGCGGGTGTCGCCAGTGTCGTGTAGGCCAGTCGTACGACCGGTTGGGAGAACTCAGGGTTGCCCGACGAACCGATCGTGTGGATCGCATCGGCGAACTGGACGAGGTGGTCGTCCGTGATGCCCGAGGCATCGATGTCGAGGATCCGGAGCTGGGTCAGGCCCTCGCTGCGCTGGTGGACGACCAGGTGGGTGGCAAAGGCGTCCACGTCTTCGAGTCGGACGTCGTCGCGGTGCGCGATCAACGGAGTCCACTCCGAGCGCGGGGTCGGGGTGAGGGGTGACACGGACAGTTCGAAGTTGGGCCCGGAGCCGTTGTGCATGACGAGGAAGACGTCCTCGCCGCCGACCACGGCGTGCTCGAGGCCGTATTCGACGCCGTTCTCGCGTGGCGTGTGGACGACGAAGCCCTGCTCGGGCCGGGTGGTGTCGAGGACCCGCACCTCGGTGGTGGTCTTCGCTCCCGACATCACGATCACGAACCGGTCGCTGCGGCTGGTGCCGACGCCCACCCAGAACTGCGGATCGGTCTCGTGGAAGACCAGTTCGTCGTCCGCCTGCGCAGTGCCGAGCGTGTGACGCCACACCTTGTCCGCGCGCCACGAGTCGTCGACGGTGGAGTAGTAGAACGCACCACCGCGCGGGTCCCAGGTCGCTCCGCCCAGTACGCCGGTGATCTCGTCATCGAGCAGGTTGCCGGTGGTCAGGTCCTTGACCCGGATCGTGTAGCGCTCGTCGCCGACGACGTCGCTGGAGTAGGCGATCAGGGTGTCGTCGGGGCTCAGGGCCGAGCCGCCGAGCGAGAAGAAGTCATGCCCCTCGGCCAGCACGTTGAGGTCGAGCAGCACCTCCTCGCCGGGCAGGGCCGGCTGGTCGACGGTGGCCGCCTCGGCCGGAGCCGGTGGCAGCCAGCTGTCGGGGTCGGACACGGGGACGCGGCACGAGGCGCCGTACTCACGTCCCTCGAAGGAACGCGAGTAGTACCAGTGACCGCGGACCCGGGTGGGCACCGACAGGTCGGTCTCCTCGGTGCGCGCCTTGATCTCGTCGAAGATCTGCTGGCGCAGGTCGGCCAGGTGCGCCGTCTGCGCCCGGGTCCAGGCGTTCTCCGCCTCGAGGTGGGCGATCACCTCGGGGTTCTCCTTGTCACGCAACCACTCGTAGTCGTCGGTGCGCGTGCGTCCGTGGTGGGTGGTGGTGTGCGGCTCCCGACGAGCCTGCGGAGGAGTGGAGGGGGCAAGGGTGTCTGGCTGGGCGGACATGCGGTGACCCTATCCAGTGACAAGATGCGGTCGTGACGACGTACCGACGCGCGCTCGACCTCAACGCCGACCTCGGCGAGGAGGTCACCGACGATGCCGGCCTGCTTGCCGTCGTGACCAGCGCGAACGTGGCGTGCGGTTTCCACGCGGGCACCGCCGCGACGATGCGTGACGTCTGCGCGGAGGCGGCCCGTCTCGGCGTCGCGGTCGGTGCGCAGGTGAGCTACGCAGATCGTGAGCACTTCGGACGCCGGCGGCTGGACGTCGCCCGTGACGTGCTGGCCGAGCAGGTGGCCGAACAGGTGCACACCCTGCAGACGTACGCCGAGCGCGCCGGCACCCGGGTCGCCTACGTCAAGCCGCACGGTGCGCTCTACAACCGGGTCGTCGACGACGCCGAGCAGGCAGCCGCGGTGCTGGCCGGCTCGGGAGGGCTCCCGGTGCTCGGCCTCCCCGGCGGTGAGTTGTTGCGGCTGGCCGGTGCTGCAGGTCGGCAGGCCTGGCGGGAGGGTTTTCCCGACCGGGGCTACACGCCGGAGGGCCGCCTGGTGCCGCGGGGGCAACCCGGGGCGCTGGTGACCGATCCGACCGAGATCGTGGCCGGAGCACTCCGGTTGGCCGAGCAGGTCGACTCGATCTGCCTGCACGGAGACTCGCCCGGAGCGGTCGAGCACGCCCACGCCGTACGCCGGGCCGTCACCGCAGCCGGATGGCCCTTGGCAGCATTCACGGAGTGACTTCGGCCGGTGCATCGGTCTCGGGGTCGACCGGGCGGAGCGCGGGGTCGTCGAGTGCGAAGCTGCGCACCGGACCGGGCCCGGTGTCCGCGGTCTCGAAGCGCACCGTCACCACGGTGCGTCCGGCTCCCCAGACCCAACCACGACCGTGCTCGTCGTGGGCGACGTCCATGCCCGGCGTCCAGCCGCGGGGTGCGAAGGTCGGCAGATCGGGCTCGTCCGGTTCGTCCTCCTCGATGCCCTCCTGGGAGCTGAACAGGTCGTCCTGCACCCAGTCGGCGAGGCCGGAGACCCCGACACCGAGCAGGCGCACTCCACCGGCGGTGTCCAGGTCGTCCAGCAGCGCCCGCGCAGCGCGGGCGATGGTCGCGGCGTTGTCGGTGGGCGAGGTGAGGGTGACGGACCGACTCGACGTGGTGAAGTCGTAGAGCCGCACCTTGATGCTCACGGTGCGTCCGGAGGTGCCGCTCTTCCGGAGGCGTCCGGCCACCTTGTTCGAGTAGCGGGTGAGCAGGCTGGCCATCACCGTGCGATCGGTGAGGTCCTCGGGGTAGGTGTCCTCGACCGAGACCGACTTCGCCTCCCGCTCGGGCTCGACCGGCCGGTCGTCCATCGCCCGGGCCAGACGGTGCAGTCCGATGCCGTGCGCGCGGCCGAGTTCGCGCACCAGTTCGTCCTCGCTGCGCTGTTCGAGGTCGAACACCGTGTGGATGCCCATTCGGCGGAGGCGTTCGTTGGTTGCCGGCCCGACGCCGGGCAGCACCTTGACCGCCATCGGTCGCAGTAGTTCCTGTTCGGTGCCGGGCGGTACGACGACCAGGCCGCCCGGTTTGTCCAGGTCGCTGGCCACCTTGGCGATGAACTTCGACGAGCCGATGCCGACGCTCGCGGTCAGGCCACCGGACACCTCGGTGACCCGGCGGCGGAGTTCGTCGCCGAACTCGTGCAGGGCAGTGGTGTCGAAGTTCGACAGTTCACTGGCAGCGAGGTCGACGAACGCCTCGTCGATGGAGAGCGGTTCGACCAGTGGCGAGATGCTCCGCAGCAGCGCCATCACCTCGCGGCTGGTGGCGCGGTAGGCGTGGAACCGGCCGCCGAGGTACGCCGCGTGCGGACACTTCGCGCGGGCTTCGCGGGTGCTCATCGCCGAACGCACCCCGAAGACCCGGGCCTCGTACGACGCGGTGGCGACCACGCCGCGGCCGCCGGTGCCGCCGACGACGACGGGTTTGCCGCGAAGTGACGGCTTGTCGCGCTGTTCGACCGAGGCGAAGAAGGCGTCGAGGTCGATGTGCAGCACTGATGCCTCTGACCTCATGCACGCAAGGTAGCCCCTCTTTCGTGCACAGCCCGCGCGGACCTCGCCGAACTCCACAGGTCGCCGGCAGAGGTGGTGCGGCTGTCGGCGGGCGGCGGGAGCGTTGCGACATGAATCCGACAACTCCTGAGTCCGAGCCCACCGTGGTGATCCGTTCCGCCGAAGACCTGTTGGCCCTCATCCCGTGTGTGTTCGGCTTCCAACCGGCCGACTCCCTCGTGATGGTCGCGAGCGTCGGTCACTCCGGGATGCATGCGCGTGTGGAGCTCCCCGAGACCGCCCGGGAGCGCGAAGCGGTCGCCGCCCAACTGCGTGACGCCGTGGTGGCCAACGCAGTCACGCACGTCGCGTTCGTGCTCTACACCGACGATCCGGAAGCGGCACGTGTGCTGCTGGGCGAACTCGAGGTGGCCTTCCTGCTCGCGAGTGTGACAGTCGATGTCGCGCTCCGGGTGGCCGACTCCCGATGGTTCCTGATGCTGCCCGGTGACGGTGTGGGTGAGGAGCCGGGCGTGCCCTTCGACACCTCCGACCACCCCCTGGTCGTCCGATCGGTGCTCGCCGGCCAGGTCACCCACGCCAGTCGCGACGACCTCGTCGCGTCGGTGGCGGCTGATCCCGACCGGGTGGCGCAGACGGCTGCCCTGCTCGAGGCGACACCTCCTGCTCTAGCGCCCGATCCGGACCAGGAGGCAACGTGGGTGGCGCAGACGGTGCTCCGCCATGTCGCCGCGCGAAGCCAACCGGTCGGCGCTGAGTTGGCGCGCCTGTTGTGCGCGTTGCGTCACGAGCGTTCGGGAGAGGAGCTGATCTGTGTGCTCAGTCGTCCCGTGGCGCGGGAGCACGCCGAGTTCTGGGCGGTCCTGCTGCCGTCGCTCCCGGCCGAGCACGTCGCGGCCGCGGGTGGGCTGCTCGCCCTCGCTGCCTGGCTCGCCGGTGACGGCGCTCTGGCCTGGTGTGCGATCGACCGGGTCGAGGAGGCACCGCACTCCTCGTCGATCAGCGATTTCGTCACGGTGATGCTCCAACGGGCCGTGCCGCCGGCGAGCTGGGGCACCGCCGCCTGACCGGGGCCGCTCGCGCAACGTGATGCCGCGCAACCGCCGGTGGGTGTGCGTGGACAAGGCGCGCGCTGTCGGACATCCCCGTGCGCTCTATGCTGCACGGATGGGCGAAGAGGTCGCTGCACAGGAGTTCTCCCGGTCCGACCGCACCCGGCACCGGGAGAAGGTGCGGTTGTGCCTCGACGTGTTCGCGCGGATGCTGCGCGAGTCGTCGTTCGACACCGATGACCCGATGACTGGCCTGGAGATCGAACTCAACCTGGTCGACGAGCTGGGCGACCCGGCGATGAAGAACGCCGAGGTGCTCGCCGCGATCGCCGATCCCGACTTCCAGACCGAACTCGGTCAGTTCAATGTCGAGATCAACGTGCCTCCCCGGCACCTGAGCGGTGCTGGTCTGGCCGCCTACGAAGCGACCCTGCGGCGCAGCCTCAACGATGCGGAGCGGCGGGCGCGTGAGGTGGGTGCGCACATGGTGATGATCGGCATCCTGCCTACGCTCGGTGAGGGTCACATGACTCCGGGCACGCT
Source organism: Nocardioides daejeonensis (assembly GCA_040393845.1). Lineage (GTDB taxonomy): Bacteria > Actinomycetota > Actinomycetes > Propionibacteriales > Nocardioidaceae > Nocardioides > Nocardioides daejeonensis_A. The sequence goes on along the minus strand of JBEBTI010000125.1, from coordinate 3,246 downwards.
CAGTGGCAACCCGCGCTACAAGCTGCTCAGTGAGCAGATCCTCAATGCCCGAGGCGAAGACATCGTCATCGACATCAACGGGGTCGAGCGGTTGCGCACCAGCGCAGACTCGATCGTGCCGGAGGCGGCCTGCACGTCGACCCAGTTGCACGTGCAGGTCCGTCCCGACCAGTTCGCTGCCTACTGGAATGCCAGCCAGGCGGTGGCCGGCGTACAACTCGCGCTGGCCGCGAACTCGCCCGTCCTGCTGGGCAAGGAGCTGTGGCGCGAGACCCGGATCCCGTTGTTCGAGCAGGCCACCGACACGCGCAGCGAGGAGCTGAAGGCCCAAGGGGTGCGCCCGAGGGTGTGGTTCGGGGAACGCTGGATCACCTCCGTGTTCGACCTGGCCGAGGAGAACGTGCGGTGGTTCCCGGCGTTGCTGCCGATCGTCACCGACGAGGATCCGCTGGAGGTGCTCGAGGCCGGGGGAGTGCCGAGCCTGGCTGAGCTCAAACTGCACAACGGCACCATCTATCGTTGGAACCGTCCGATCTACGACGTGGCGCACGGGGTGCCCCACCTGCGGGTGGAGAACCGGGTCCTGGCGGCAGGGCCCACGGTCGTCGACACGATGGCCAACGCGGCATTCTGGTTCGGCCTGGTCAGAGCGCTGGCTGAGTCGGAGCGTCCGTTGTGGTCGCAGATGTCATTCAGCGCGGCGGAGGAGAACTTCCACCTCGCGGCACGGCACGGCATCGACGCCGAGCTCTACTGGCCTGGCGTCGGCCAGGTGTCAGCGACCGAACTGGTGCTGCGTCGCCTGCTCCCACTGGCCCACGAGGGGTTGCGAGCGTGGGGCGTCGATCCGGCCGAAGTCGACCGCCTGCTCGGCATCATCGAGCAGCGCTGCACTCTCGGCACCAACGGTGCAGAGTGGTTCGTCGCACGGATGCACCACCGCGAGGCGGAGTCCGACCGAGTAGGCGCCCTGCGGCGGACGCTGGTGGACTACCGCGAGTTGATGCACACCAACGAACCGGTGCACACCTGGCCGCAGTGAGTCGTCCCGCTCAACCGGCGCGCGACGGATGGTCGGGCGGGTACCAGTGCTTGCGGACCCGCAGCCGCTTCCAGTGCCGCTGCGCGCCACTGAAGGGGTCGAACCAGCCGTGCTTGGTGACCACCACGGTGGTGAGGGGTTCGGCGTGGTAGCCGCGCACGGCAGCGCGAGCAGCGGCCAGCCAGGTGAGATCGAGGTCCGTCGGCTCGAGGGCGCCAGACCGGGTCAGCAGGACGGCGGGCCGGGGTGCGAGCGCCAGGGCCCTGACCGCCAGCACGTCGACGATCTCACTCCGGAGACCGGCGTCCTCCTCGCCGTGGATCGGATGGGCGACGGCACGCGTCGGCAGATCGGAGAGGTCGCCGATCACGAGTGCCGGCGCGAACCGGTGATCGAGGTGGCGGCGCCGTAGGTCATGGGCGGCGGCGCGCAACTCGCGGAGCACTTCGCGGGTCTCGACCTCGGCCATGGCATCAGTGTGCCGAGGATTCCGACGCGGTGCGCTCCTCCTCCACAGGGCGGTGGTTCACGTCGTGAGACCATGCCGCACATGGGCTTTCAGATCTGCCAGGACCCGGCCTCGGACAAGGTGCTCGACGACTCCCACTTCGCTCTGGTCGCGGGAATGCTGCTCGATCAGCAGTACCCCATGGAACACGCGTTCCGGGGACCGGCCAAGATCCTCGAGCGCTTCGGCACCGTCGACCCAGCTGCGATCGCCACTGCCGACCCCGAGGCCTTCGCCGCGATGTGTGCCGAGACACCGGCGGTGCACCGGTTCCCGGGCTCGATGGCAGCCCGCGTCCAAGCCTTGGCACAACTCGTGATCGAGAAGTACGACGGCGACGTCTCCCGCATGTGGACCGAGGCGGCCGACGGCCGAGACCTGCTCAAGCGGGTCCAGGAGCTCCCCGGTTTTGGCAAGCAGAAGGCGCAGATCTTCGTGGCGTTGTTGGCCAAACAACTCGGCGTACGTCCGGAAGGATGGGAGAAGGCAGCGGGCGACTATGCCCTCGAAGGGCGTCGTTCGGTGGCCGATGTCGTCGACGCGGTGAGTCTTCAGGAGGTCCGGGACCACAAGAAGTCGATGAAGGCGGCAGCCAAGGTTGCGAAGGGTTGAGCGGGTCGATCGGCCCGACTCTCGGTCTCAACCATTCGCGTGGCAGAATGTGAACGCGGCTCTTGACGTCACCGGGCCTCGCCGCGCCCCAAATGCTGTTTCCGAGAGGTGTTCGTGTCTTCGAACTCGCGCAAGTTGTTGCCTGCGGATGTGCTGACGCACCCTGAGATCGTCGGTCTGCTCGAGCAGGCGGCGCCGACCGGCACGATCACGCCGGAGGCGGTGCGCCGCGCCACCGAAGCTGCTGCCATCGAGCCCAAGCATCTGCGTGCACTGCTGGCGCACTTGTCCGAGCAGGGCATCACCGTCGTGCTCAACGTCGAGGACCAGAGCCGCGCCGTGGCCGCGGCCGCGCCGCGCAAGACGGCGGCTGCCGCGACCAAGACCGCAGCGAAGAAGGCCGCGGCTCCGGCCAAGAAGGCAGTGCCGGCGAAGAAGGCCACCGCCAAGAAGGCCGTGCCGGCCAAGAAGGCCGCCGCGGTCAGGCCCGCTGCCGAGGAGGCTGCGGTTGTGGTCGGCCCTGACGGCAAGAAGGTCCTGCCCGACATCCCCGACGAGCAGTTCGAGAAGGACGTCGTCGCGGACCCCACGATCAAGGCCGACGAGAAGGAAGCCTCGTTCGTCGTCTCCGCAGCGGACGACACCGACGAGCCGGAACAGCAGGTCATGGTCGCCGGTGCCACCGCCGACCCGGTCAAGGACTATCTCAAGCAGATCGGCAAGGTGCCGCTGCTCAACGCCGAGATGGAAGTCGAGCTGGCCAAGCGCATCGAGGCCGGCCTCTTCTCCGACGAGAAGCTCGCGAAGAGCAAGCCGAAGCCGCAGCAGCGCGAGGAACTCGAGTGGATCTCCGACGACGGTCGGCGCGCCAAGAACCACCTCCTCGAGGCGAACCTGCGTCTGGTCGTGTCGCTGGCCAAGCGTTACACCGGTCGCGGGATGCTCTTCCTCGACCTGATCCAGGAGGGCAACCTCGGTCTGATCCGTGCGGTCGAGAAGTTCGACTACACCAAGGGCTACAAGTTCTCGACCTACGCCACCTGGTGGATCCGTCAGGCGATCACGCGCGCGATGGCCGACCAGG
>JBEBTI010000124.1:0-9631 GCA_040393845.1 Nocardioides daejeonensis | reverse complement strand
GGAACGGATCGGTCAGCATCATCACGGTGCCGTCGACGAGCGCGCGGTTGCCGAGCTTGTAGCCGTTGCGGGCGCCGAAGTCGTAGAACGGCATCCGCGTCATCGACTCGTTGCCGCCTGCCAGGGCGATGTCAACGCCGCCCCAGCGCATCTGCATCGCCGCCGACCAGATCGCTTGCAGACCGGAGCCGCACAGTCGATTGACGGTGTAGGCGGGAATGTTCTTGGGCAGGCCGGCGGTGATCGCCACCCGGCGGGCGTTGTAGGCGTCGGGGCCCACCTGCCCGATGATGCCCATCACGACCTCGTCGACATCTCCGGCCTCGACGCCGGCGCGCTTGAGCGCCTCGACGGACGCCGCAGCACCCAGCTCGTAGCCGGGCACGTCCTTGAACATTCCTCCGAAGCTGCCGACCGGGGTGCGAGCCCCGTCGACGAGCACGATCTTCTCGTCAGCCATGCCCTTGATCGTAGGCGCGGCCTCCCGAGTCCGCGTCCCGGGGCTCCCCGGCGTACTGGCCCGGCGTGAGCCCGGTGACCGCGCGGAAGTCGCGGATGAAGTGAGCCTGGTCGGCGTAGCCAAGGTCCGCGGCACCTGAGCACCGCGTCAGCGAGCGAGGACCTCGGAGCCGAGCCAGCGACAGGCAATCAGGGCGAGTTCGAGATCGAGGCGGTCTTCGGCGATCGGGAAGCCTCGAGCCTCGACGGCCCGGTCGACACGATATTTCACGGTGTTCTTGTGCAGGTGCAACCTGGCGCCGGCAGCGACATAGCTCTCCCCCGCCTCCACGAAGGCGAGCACGGTCTCCCGCAGCCGGGCCGCCGCCACGCTGTCTGCAGCCAGACCGCCCAGCGTGCGCGCGACCATTCGTCGGGTGGCCGTCAGGTCGCCGGCCAGCAGGGCCGCGGCACGCACCGTGGGGTCGCCGTACGAGATCACCTGGTCCGCGCGTCCGCCCAGCGACGCAACCCGGTGTGCGGCGGCGGCCCCGAGGTGCCCGTGCCGGAACCCGTCTACCCCTGTCTCGGGGATGCCGACGGCGACCCGCAGGTCGGGTCCGGCCCCGGAGAGTACGGCGGCAATCGCCTCACCGGTTCCTGTTGCGGTGCGCGCGACCGGCAGCCAGGCCCATGCTGTCTCCCGGTCGCGGGGCACGAAGAGCGGCGCCCCGGCGTCGTCGATGCTGCGGCCGAGCTGGGCCACCAGGCGTTCGGAGTCGGCCAGCCCGGAGTCGTCACCGACACTCCACAGCACCAGGGCGAGGTGGCGCTGCTGCAGCCGGTAGCCCAGCGTCGCCTCGGCCGCTGCCAGGTCGAGACGGTCGCCGGCCAGCAGTCGGTCGACGGTCTCACGCTGCAGGGCGCTGCGGTTGGCCAGCCACAGATCACGCTCGGCCTGGTAGGCGCCGATCACACTCTCGGAGACCGCATCGATGTAGCGGAAGGACGTCTCCGTCAGCTGCTGGCTCGTGGCCAGCGCGAGCCCCGGTTCCGACACCCGCGCGGCGATCTCGTCATGGGCCCAACGCAGGATCAACTGCTGTCCGAGGCGGTAGGCCCGGAGCAGTGCACTCGGCGGCGTACCTCGTTGTGCCAACCTGCGCGCATACTCCACGGCCGCCGACGGGGCCGTCAGTTCGGCCATCCGGACGTGTCCACGCAGCAGATGGGCCAGGTTCTCCAGGTTGGAACCGGTGCTCCCCCGGAGCAGGTCGACCAGCGTCGGGTCCTGGGGCAGCTCGGGAATCAGGTCACTGAACTGGGCAACCAGACCGTCGGTGAGGTGGGCACCGTTGCGGCTGATCGCCAGGGCCACCCGTTGCAACTCCACGTCGACCTCTGACACACGACCTCCTCAGCATTGGTCCGCGACACCAACGGCGTGACACGAGTCACGCCATGGTGCCAGACCTCGGCACGGCGCCTTTTCGGCGTCCGACACCCGAAGTCGTCCGCGGAGTTCGTGCTGAGAGACCAAGAACCGGACGACGGGACGGCACTACGGTCACTCCACGACCACCGTGCCCCGGAAGGAGGCCCTGCGATGGGCTTCATCACGCCCTCTCCCCTGCCGATGCCGGCCGAGGAGTTCCTCCAACTCCCACTGCAGCAACGGATCCGCGTCCTCACCACCCACTGGGTGGAGGACGGATTCGGTACGCCGCGAGTCCTGCACGTGATCTATGTCCTGAAGATGCTGGGGCTCTACTTCGCGGTCGGCCTGGCGATCACCGCAGGCACCACGGAGCACGTGCACTTCGCCGAGCCGTCGACCTGGTTCGACAACGTGGTGGTCTACCAGAAGCTCGCGATCTGGTTGATGCTGCTGGAGGTGATCGGCCTCGGCGGCACCTGGGGACCCCTGTGTGGCCACTTCCGCCCGATGACGGGCAACATCCGCTACTGGTTGCGACCCGGGACCCTGCGGATGGCCCCGTGGGGCCGACACGTGCCTCTCACCGGAGGCGACGAACGCACCTGGGGCGACGTGGTGCTCTACCTCGCGGTGGTGGCGGCGCTGGTCTGGCCACTGCTCGCCGACGCCGAACCGGTGCCGTTCCTGCCCGCCGGCACCGGACCTCAGGAGTTGGTGCCGCCGACGGCCTTCCTGCCGATCCTGGTGCTGATGCCGCTGATGGGGCTGCGCGACAAGGTGATCTTCCTGGCCGCGCGCTCTGAGCAGTACCTGCCGATCATGTTGTTCTCAGCCACTCTCGGCTGGATGGCCACCAACGACCGGGCCACAGCAGAGGACTTCGTCAACCTCGTGGTCGCGTTCAAGATCGTGATCTGCATCGTGTGGCTCGGCGCCGGGGTGTCGAAGCTCGGCGAACACTTCATCAACGTCATTCCTCCGATGGTGTCCAACAGTCCGGGACAGCTCAACGTGATCAAGCGCCTGCACTACCGCAACGCACCCGACGACATCCGGCCCAGCCGACTGGCCTGGTTCATGGCGCACGTCGGCGGCACGACCATCGAGATCCTGATTCCGCTGACTCTGCTGCTGACCACCAACAACACCGTCGCCCTGCTCGGCGCAATCGCGATGCTGATCTTCCACCTCTACATCACCTCGACCTTTCCGCTCGCGGTTCCGTTGGAGTGGAACGTCTACTTCGGCTACATCGCGATCGTGCTCTGGGGCGGCTTCGGCGACGGCTTCGACGCCTCGGTCTACAACATCTGGGAGTTCTCCGAGCCGCTGCTGTTGGTCCCGATCTTCGCGTTGCTGTGCTTCGGCCCGATCCTCGGAAACGTGCGGCCCGATCTGGTCTCGTTCCTCCCGTCGATGCGTCAGTACGCCGGCAACTGGGCCTCGGCGGTCTGGGCGATGAAGCCGGGGGTCGAGGAGCGTCTTGCCTCGTTGCCGCTGGCGGAGACCCAGGTCTCGCAGCTGCAGCGGATGCAGCCGATGCCCTACACGCCGGACGACGCCGAGATGATGATCCAGAAGGCGTTGGCCTGGCGGGCGTTGCACAGTCAGGGGCGCGGGGTGTTCTCGGTGCTGCTCGAACACCTCGACGACATCGAGACCCGCACCGTGCGCGAGGGCGAGTTCATCTGCACCACGCTGCTCGGCTGGAACTTCGGCGACGGCCACCTGCACGACGACCGCCTGATCGCGGCAGTGCAGAAGCGACTCAACCTCGAGCCCGGCGATCTGGTAGTCGCCTACTGCGAATCGCAGGCCCTGCCGTGGACCGGTCGCCCGCAGGAGTACCGGGTGATCGACGCCGCGCTCGGCGTCGTCGAGCGCGGCAACTGGTCGGTGCACGACTGCGTGCAGGAGCAGCCGTGGTTGCCCAACGGACCGGTCCCACTGCAGGTGACGTGGACGGCTCCCGGGTACCGTCGCGGAACCACCTCCGTCAGCGGAAAGGATCCGGTCACGTGACCTCTGCAGTGGTCGTCGGCAGCGGCCCCAATGGATTGGCCGGCGCGATCCGGCTGGCCCAGGCTGGGGTCTCCGTGACGGTGCTCGAAGCCCACGACCGACCGGGCGGAGGCACCCGCACCAGCGAGCTCACGGTGCCGGGCCTGCTGCACGACGACTGCTCGGCGTTCCACCCCACCGGCGTGGCATCGCCCTACTTCGCCTCGCTCGACCTCGGCCGCCACGGCCTGCAGTGGCTCTGGCCCGAGATCGATCTGGCGCACCCTCTCGACGACGGCCGGGCCGCACTCGCCGCCCGCGACATGGACCTCTCCGTGGCGAGCTTGGGGGTCGACGGGCAGCGGTGGCGTCGGATCTTCGGGCCGATCGTGCGCAACTTCGACGACCTGGTCGGCGAGGTCTTCCAGCCGCTGCTGCACGTGCCGAAGCACCCGTTGGCGCTCGGCCGCTTCGGCGTGAAGGCCCTGATGCCCGCCACCTGGACCGCGGCTCGGTTCCGCGAGGCACCGGCCCGAGCACTCTTCACCGGCGTTGCCGCACACTCCTTCGGACGCCTCGACACCCCGGTCTCCAGCTCGGTGGGGATGCTGCTGACCGGATCCGCACACGCCGTCGGATGGCCGGTCGCGGCCGGCGGCTCCGAGTCCATCGCCCGAGCGCTGGTTGCCGAGCTGGAGACGCTCGGCGGGACGGTGCGCACCGGCGTAGAGGCCACGTCGCTGGCGCAGCTCGGCGAGTTGGCCGGCCGACGTCCCGACATTGTGCTGCTCGACACCGCACCGGCCGGGGCGCTCCAGATCGTGGGCGACGAACTGCCCGGCCGGGTACGACGTGCCTTCAGCCGCTATTCCTACGGCCCGGCAGCCTTCAAGGTCGACTTCGCGATCGAGGGCGACATCCCGTGGACCAACGAGGCCTGTCGGCGGGCCGGCACCCTCCACCTGGGCGGCGCCGCCGAGGAGATCGGAGCGGCTGAGGCGGCCACTGTGCGCGGCGAGATGCCGGACCGTCCGTTCGTGCTGCTCGGCCAGCAGTACCTGATCGATCCGTCCCGTTCGGCAGGCACCACGAACCCGATCTACACCTACGCCCACGTGCCGCACGGCTGGACCGGCGACGCGACCGAAGCAGTGACCGCACAGATCGAACGGTTCGCACCGGGCTTCCGGGAGCGGATCGTGGCCACCGCCACGTGCAACCCGGCCGAGTGGGCGGCCTACAACGCCAACTATGTCGGCGGCGACATCAGCGCGGGCGCCAACACCGCACGGCAGATCGTCTTCCGACCGCGGATGGCGTGGAACCCCTATTCACTCGGGGTCGACGGCGTCTTCCTGTGCTCGTCGGCCACACCGCCGGGTGCGGGAGTGCACGGCATGGCCGGCCTCCATGCCGCCGAGGCGGCGCTGGCCGGGCTGCACTGAGTCAGTTGCAGGCCGGTGCCGGCGGGAGCGGCGCAGGTACGCCGAGGCTCGGCATCCCGAGCCCGACGCCCTTGCTGGGTGCGGGTTCCGTGACCCGGCGCTCCCAGGCGTCGCCGGCGCGGGTACGTCGTACCGACCGCACCGGGCCGTCGGCCACCAGGTGGTGCGGGGCGGCGTAGGTGATCTCGACAGTGACCATGTCGCCGGGACGCGGCGCACCCTCGATGCGGGAGAAGTCGGCCTCGAAGTGCACCAAGCGGTTGTCGGGGGCGCGACCGGAGAGCCGTTGGGTGGCGGCATCCTTGCGGCCCTCGCCTTCGGCGACCATCAACTCGACGGTGCGGCCGACGAGGCGCTTGTTCTCCTCCCAACTGACCTCGTTGACCAGGTCGGCAAGGCGCTGGTAGCGCTCCTGGACCACGGCCGGGTCGACCTGGTCCTCGAGCACCGCCGCCGGGGTGCCGGGACGCTTGGAGTACTGGAAGGTGAAGCACCCGGAGAACCTGGCCTCGCGGACGACGTGCAGCGTCTGCTCGAAGTCCTCCTCGGTCTCGCCGGGGAAGCCGACGATGATGTCGGTGGTGATCGCAGCGTCGGGGATCGCGGCGCGGACCCGCTCGATGATGCCGAGGAACTTCGACTGCCGGTAGGAACGGCGCATGTCCTTGAGCACCTTGTCGGAGCCGGACTGCAGCGGCATGTGCAGGCTGGGCATCACGTTGGGTGTCTCGGCCATCGCCTCGATCACGTCATCGGTGAACTCCGCCGGGTGTGGACTGGTGAAACGCACCCGCTCGAGTCCCTCGATCTCGCCACAGGCGCGCAGCAGCTTGGAGAACGCCTGGCGATCGCCGAACTCGACGCCGTACGCGTTGACGTTCTGCCCCAGCAGGGTCACCTCGGTGACGCCCTCGGCGACGAGCGCCTCGATTTCGGCGAGGACGTCGCCGGGGCGGCGGTCCTTCTCCTTGCCACGCAGGGCGGGCACGATGCAGAAGGTGCAGGTGTTGTTGCAGCCGACCGAGATCGACACCCACGCGGCGTACGCCGACTCGCGGCGGGTCGGCAGCGTGGAGGGGAAGACCTCGAGCGACTCGAGGATCTCGATCTGCGCCTCCTGCTGCGACCGGGCCCGGTCGAGCAGTGCCGGCAGCGAGCCGATGTTGTGGGTGCCGAAGACGACGTCGACCCACGGCGCCTTCTCGAGGATGGTGTCGCGGTCCTTCTGCGCCATGCAGCCACCGACCGCGATCTGCAGGTCCGGCTTCTTCTTCTTCACCGGCGCGAGTTGGCCGATGTTGCCGTAGAGCTTGTTGTCGGCGTTCTCCCGCACCGCACAGGTGTTGAAGACGACCACGTCGGCCTGCTCTCCCGCAGGGACCGCGGCGTACCCGGCCTCCTCGAGCAGACCGCTGAGGCGCTCGGAGTCGTGGACGTTCATCTGGCACCCGTGGGTGCGGACTTCATACGTACGTGCGGTGCTCATAACGGCCCCAGCCTACGGCGCAGCGTGGGGAGCGGCGAACCCGCGGCACCGATCGGCCGCGGGCCGCGGAGACTCACGCGCGGTCGGCGCCGGGGTGGTAGCTCTTGACCCGGTGCAGCGTGTTCTCGTCGGTGTGGTGCATCTCCCCACCAGTGGCGGCGAGGCGGAGCACCAGATCGGAGAAGTAGGTGAGGGTGCCGTCCTCGTTGAAGGTGAAGTGGCTGACGAAGTCCTTGATCTCCGCCCGGTCGAGCAGGTAGCGGTTCTGCAGGACGCCGTAGCAGGGGTCGCCGGGCTTGGCGTTGAAGTGCAGGGTGGTGTCCCCGACGGCTGCGTCGCTGCCGGCGAGGATCGCGATGCCACGACCGAAGACGACGTTGCGGATCACTTGGCCGTTGGCCTTGTCCCACAACAGGAAACCCATCTCGTCGTGGAACGGGTCCATCGCCTCCTCACCGTGACGCCACGCCGTCATCGAGTAGCTGAGGCCCCAGAGCACCTGCTGGCCGTTCTCCTGGATCGGGATCGGCTTGAAGACCGCCTTCTCGAAGTAGCTGGTCTTCCGCGTGACGTCGTCCTGGTTGTGGTAGCTGAGATCCACGCCGACATCGCCCTCCCATTCACCGACCAACGGCGTCAGCGGCCCGAGCTTCTGCGGTCCTTGGACGGCGCGACGTTCAGGTGTGGTGGTGGCGGTGGTCATGCGGGTGCTCCATCTCCTTGGGCGACTGTTCTCTTGAGTCGATCAAGATCATGATGCGGATTTGTCTTGCGCAACGCAAGACCTGGGTCAGTACGGGACCCGGGGATCCTCGGCCGCAGCCATCACCTCGTGCAAGCGCTCCAACGCCACCACGCACTGCGCCCGCTCGTCGGCGGTCAGGTCGCCCAGCGCCGCCGCCAGCTCCTCGCGTCGTCGCCGCTCGACCTGCTCCACCACCTCACTGCCCGACTCGGTCAGGGCGAGTACGACGGCGCTCCGGTTGGCAGGATCGGGCTGCCGGACGAGATGACCCGACGCCTCGAGGCGATCCACCAGTCGGGTCACCGACGAGCCGGCGATGCCGAGCGCGTGTGCGCACTGGGTCGCACCCAGGCCACCGGTCTCAGCGAGCACCCGCAGGAGTCGGAACTGGGGCAACGACATCGACAGGCCCTCGACGCTGCGCAGCGCCAACCCGACCAGGTCACGCGTCGCGACCTCGAACGCCACCAACTCCCGAGGGGTCGGAACCTGCCTGCTCGCCACGGCGCGAGTATTCCATGCAGGCACCACCCGCCCCCGCGCTGCGTGCGACGGGGCCCAAGATCACGGTTCGGTCACCATCGCGCACCTCATCGACAAGTTTGTGGCGTCGATCACTTTTGTCAGACTACGGTGCCGGGCATGACTGTCACCGAGTCAGGAACCGTCCGTGCTGGCCACGGCGAGCCGCTGGTGGTGCTCGAGCACGTCGACAAGTGGTACGGCCAGCTCCACGTGCTGCAGGACATCAACCTGTCGATTGCACGGGGCGAAGTGGTCGTGGTGATCGGTCCGTCGGGATCGGGCAAGTCGACATTGTGCCGTGCGATCAACCGCCTGGAGACCATCGACAAGGGCACGATCACGCTCGACGGGCAGCCGATTCCCCAAGAGGGAAAGGCTCTGGCCAGACTCCGGGCCGACGTCGGCATGGTCTTCCAGTCGTTCAACCTCTTTGCCCACAAGACGATCCTCGAGAACGTCACCCTCGGCCCGATCAAGGTGCGCAGACAGCGCAAGGCCGACGCGGAGAAGCGGGCCCACGAACTGTTGGACCGCGTCGGGGTCGATGCCCAGGCCGCCAAGTATCCCGCCCAACTCTCCGGCGGGCAGCAACAGCGGGTAGCGATCGCGCGGGCCTTGGCGATGGAGCCCAAGGTGATGCTCTTCGACGAACCGACCTCGGCACTCGACCCGGAGATGATCAAGGAGGTCCTCGACACGATGGTCGAGCTCGCTCAGCAGGGCATGACCATGGTCGTGGTCACCCACGAGATGGGCTTCGCGCGGACCGCTGCCGACCGGGTGATCTTCATGGCCGACGGCCAGATCGTCGAAGAGGCGACCCCCGAAGAGTTCTTCACCAACCCGAAGAGCGACCGTGCCAAGGACTTCCTCGGCAAGATTCTCAAGAACTGAACCGCAGATCCGGGCGACCAAGGCTTCGCCGCCAACCGATGAAGGAGAAGGAGCAGCCATGAAGCTCAGAAGGGCCAAGGCAGCAATCGCCTGCGTGGCACTGTTTGCGACGATCGCCGCCTGCGGTGACGCCGGGAGCGACGACGAGGGCCGCGACGTGGAGGCCGACACAGATGCTGCGAGCGAACTCGCAGACGGCACGCGCATGGCCGAACTCAGGGACGCGGGCAAGATCAAGGTCGGCGTCAAGTACGACCAGCCGGGTCTCGGGTTCAAGGGGGCCACCGACAAGGTGCCGTCCGGCTTCGACATCGAGATCGCCAAGATCCTCGTCTCGAAGCTCGGCCTCGACCCCGCCACCGATGTCGAGTGGGTCGAGACGGTCTCCGACAACCGCGAGCCGTTCCTCGAGTCCGGCAAGGTCGACCTGGTGCTGGCGTCGTACTCGATCACCGACGACCGTCGCAAGGTGGTCGGCCAGACCGGGCCCTACATGATCACCGGTCAGCAACTGCTGGTGAAGTCCGACAGCGACGTGGAGAGCATCGCAGACCTGAAGGGCCAGGAGGTCTGCTCGGTGACCGGCTCGACCTCCATCGACCGGATCAACGCCGAGGGCGCCAAGGGGGTCGGCTTCGACTCCTACTCCGAGTGCGTGC
>JBEBTI010000123.1:0-9672 GCA_040393845.1 Nocardioides daejeonensis | reverse complement strand
ACGGAGGCACGAAACCACGGTGGGAAAGGGCCATTCGGCCATGACGATGACTGACCCGATCGCAGACATGCTCACGCGTCTGCGCAACGCCAACCAGGCGTACCACGACTCGGTGGCGATGCCGTTCAGCAAGATGAAGGCTGGCGTCGCCGAGATCCTCCAGCAGGAGGGCTACATCACCTCGTTCGAGGTGAAGGACAACACGACGGACGCCGGCGAGCCCGCAGTCGGCAAGACGTTGACCATCACCTTGAAGTTCGGACGCAACCGCGAGCGTTCCATCGCTGGCGTCCGCCGCATCAGCAAGCCGGGCCTCCGGGTCTACGCCAAGCACACGGGCCTGCCCAAGGTGCTTGGTGGTCTGGGTGTCGCGATCATCTCGACCAGCCAGGGCCTGCTCACCGACCGTCAAGCGAACCAGAAGGGCGTGGGCGGCGAAGTCCTCGCCTACGTCTGGTAATCGCCCGCCGAGACCAGGAAAGGAAGAGAAGCATGTCGCGTATTGGCAAGCTCCCCATCGCGGTCCCGTCGGGTGTCGACGTCCAGATCGCTGATCGCCACGTCACAGTCAAGGGCCCGAAGGGCACCTTGAGCCACGACGTCGCAGCGCCGATCACCGTCGAGCGTGCCGAGGACGGCACCCTCGAGGTGAAGCGGCCCAACGACGAGCGGGACTCCCGCTCGCTCCACGGCCTGACCCGCACCTTGATCAACAACATGGTCGTGGGTGTGACCGATGGCTACGAGAAGAAGCTCGAGATCGTCGGCGTGGGTTACCGCGTCCTGTCGAAGGGCCCGACGGAGCTGGAGTTCCAGCTCGGTTACTCCCACCCGATCTTCATCAAGGCCCCCGAGGGCATCACGTTCGCTGTCGAGGGCCCGACCAAGCTCGGCGTCCAGGGCATCGACAAGCAGCTCGTCGGTGAGGTCGCCGCGAACATTCGCAAGTTGCGCAAGCCTGAGCCCTACAAGGGCAAGGGCGTGCGTTACTCCGGCGAGCACATCCGCCGCAAGGTCGGAAAGGCTGGTAAGTGACCATGGCTATCTCGCTGTCGAACAACAAGCACACTGCTGCTCGTACCAAGTCGCGGCTTCGCCGTCAGGTGCGCGGCCGCAAGCGGATCAACGGCACTGCCGAGCGTCCCCGCCTGGTCGTCACCCGCTCTGCACGGCACATCACCGTGCAGGTCGTCGACGACCTGGTCGGCAAGACCCTGGCCTACGCTTCCTCGATGGAGGCAGACCTGCGGGGTGTCACCGCGGACAAGACTGAGAAGGCCAAGCGCGTCGGCGAGCTCGTCGCAGCGCGGGCCAAGGACGCGGGCATCTCCGCGGTGGTCTTCGACCGTGCCGGAAACAAGTATCACGGTCGCGTCGCGGCCCTGGCAGAAGGCGCCCGCGAGGGCGGCCTGACCTTCTGATCGCGAAGACGAGCAAGAGAGAGAAGAGGAAGTTCTCATGAGCGGAGCCCAGCGCGGACAGCGCGCCGGCGGCGAGCGCCAGGGAGGCGACCGTCGCGGACGCGACAGCCGCAACCAGGGCGCGGACAAGACCGCGTACATCGAGCGCGTCGTCACGATCAACCGAGTTGCCAAGGTCGTGAAGGGTGGTCGTCGCTTCAGCTTCACCGCCCTGGTCGTGGTCGGTGACGGTGACGGTCTCGTCGGTGTCGGATATGGAAAGGCCAAGGAAGTTCCCGCGGCCATCGCCAAGGGTGTCGAGGAGGCGAAGAAGCACTTCTTCCGCGTCCCCCGCATCCAGGGCACGATTCCTCACCCGGTGCAGGGTGAGAAGGCTGCCGGCGTCGTCATGCTGCGACCCGCTGCGCCCGGTACCGGTGTCATTGCCGGTGGCCCGGTGCGTGCGGTGCTCGAAGCTGCCGGTATCCACGACGTGCTGAGCAAGTCGCTCGGTTCGTCCAACCAGATCAACATCGTGCACGCCACCGTCGAGGCCCTTCGGATGCTCGAAGAGCCCGAGGCAGTGGCAGCACGCCGCGGCCTGCCCGTGGAAGCTGTTGCCCCGGCTGCGCTGCTCAAGGCACGCGCGGAGGTGGCTCAGTGATGCCGCGACTCAAGGTCGAGCAGAAGAAGAGCACCATCGGCACTCTGGCCAACCAGCGCAACACCTTGCGCTCGCTCGGTCTGAAGCGGATCGGTGACGTCGTCATCAAGGAAGACCGTCCGGAGATCCGGGGAATGGTGAACACCGTTCGCCACCTCGTCACGGTCGAGGTCATCGAGGGAGACAGCTGACATGACTCTCAAACTTCATCACCTGCGCCCCGCCCCCGGAGCCAAGACTGCCAAGACCCGCGTCGGTCGCGGTGAGGGTTCCAAGGGCAAGACGGCTGGTCGTGGTACCAAGGGCACGAAGGCCCGTTACCAGGTCCCGGCCGCCTTCGAGGGTGGTCAGATGCCGCTGCACATGCGGCTCCCGAAGCTCAAGGGCTTCAAGAACCCGTTCAAGGTCGAGTTCCAGGTCGTGAACCTGGACCGTCTCGGCGCACTGTTCCCCGAGGGCGGTGCGGTCACGGTCGACGACCTGGTTGCCAAGGGCGCTGTGCGTGCTGGTCACCCGGTGAAGGTTCTCGGCCAAGGCGAGATCGCGGTCGCGGTGCAGGTGAGCGCGGACGCGTTCTCCGGCTCGGCGAAGACCAAGATCGAGGCTGCTGGCGGCACCGTCACGGTGCTCTGAGACCTGCGTCTTCATCAAGGATGCATCAGTTGGGGCGTGCCCGACGTGCGTGAGCACGGTGGTCACGCCCCAACTGCGTCCCACGGTGAATTGGTCATCGTCACTGCCTGTTAGGCTTCCCGAGTCCTCGTGCGGTCGTTCGACCCCGAGACCCATTGAGCTCTGAGAAAGAGGATCTTGTGCTGGGCGCGTTTGCCAATGCCTTCCGGACACCAGACTTGCGTCGCAAGCTGCTGTTCGTCCTGGGCATCATCGTCATCTTCCGGCTCGGTTCACAGTTCCCGGCGCCCGGTGTCAACACCGCGAACGTCCAGAGCTGCATCAGTGGTATCGAGGACAACAGCGTCTACAACCTGATCAACCTGTTCTCAGGTGGGGCACTGCTCCAGTTGACGGTGTTCGCGCTCGGCATCATGCCGTACATCACCGCCTCGATCATTCTCCAGCTGCTCGTTGTGGTGATCCCACGGCTCGAAGCGCTGAAGAAGGAAGGTCAGTCGGGCCAGACCAAGATCACCCAGTACACCCGCTACCTGACGCTCGGACTTGCGGTGTTGCAGGCGACCGGCATCGTGGCGCTGGCTCGTTCTGGTCAGTTGCTCCAAGGGTGCGAGCTCGACCTGTTGCACAACGACAGCATCAGCCTGTTCCTGGTCATGGTGATCACGATGACCGCGGGCACCGTGGTGATCATGTGGTTCGGTGAGTTGATCACCGATCGTGGCGTGGGCAACGGCATGTCGATCCTGATCTTCGTCCAGGTGGTTGCGACCTTCCCCGGTTCCTTGTGGCAGGTGCAGCGCAGCGAGGGTTGGTTGACCTTCCTCATCGTGATGGTGATCGGCCTGATGCTCGTGGCAGGTGTGGTCTTCATCGAACAGGCGCAGCGACGGATCCCGGTGCAGTACGCCCGGCGAATGGTCGGCCGCAAGATGTTCGGTGGCAACTCGACCTACATCCCGCTCAAGGTCAACCAGGCCGGCATCATCCCGGTCATCTTCGCTTCGTCGCTGATGTACCTCCCGGCGATGGCGGTGCAGTTCAACCAGAACCGCGATCCTCAGCCGAAGTGGATCGGCTTCGTCAACGAGTACTTCGTCGACGGGGGCCACCCGGTCTACATGGCGGTCTACTTCGCGCTCATCATCTTCTTCACGTACTTCTACGTCTCCATCACGTTCGACACCAACGAGGTGGCGGACAACATGAAGAAGTACGGCGGCTTCATTCCCGGGATCCGGGCTGGCAAGCCGACCGAGGACTACTTGTCCTATGTGCTGTCCCGGATCACCGCCCCGGGCGCGCTCTACCTCGGTCTGATCTCACTGGTCCCGTTGGTCGCGTTCGCGATGATCAATGCCAACCAGAACTTCCCGTTCGGCGGCACCTCCATCCTGATCATGGTGGGCGTCGCGCTCGACACGGTGAAGCAGATCGAAAGTCAGCTCCAGCAGCGCAACTATGAAGGATTCCTCCGCTGATGCGACTCATCCTGATGGGCCCTCCCGGTGCAGGCAAAGGCACCCAGGCCAAGGTCATCGCGACCCACTTCTCGATTCCGGCGATCTCCACCGGTGACATCTTCCGCGCCAATGTGGCGGGCAAGACGCCGCTGGGCATCGAAGCCCAGCGTTACATGGACGCCGGTGAGTACGTCCCCGACGAAGTCACCAACGCAATGGTCCGTGATCGGATCAGCCTGCCCGACGCGGCCGGCGGCTTCCTTCTCGACGGTTACCCGCGCACGCTCGCGCAGGTGGGCGAGCTCGACCGGATGCTCGAGGACAACAGCCAGAGGCTCGACGCCGTCGTGGTGCTCACGGCAGAGCGCGACGAGCTCGTGGCGAGGCTCCTGCAGCGTGCCCACGTCGAAGGTCGCGCCGACGACACCGAAGAGGTGATCCGTCGTCGCCAGGAGGTGTATGCCGAGCAGACCGAGCCGCTGATCGAGGTCTACGGCCAGCGTGGCCTGCTGATCGAGGTCGACGGGATGGGCGAGATCGACGCGGTCACGCACCGCATCTTCGACTCGCTCGAGCAGCCGGCCTGACCGTGTTCGCTTCCCGGGGCATCGAACTCAAGACTCCCGAGCAGATCGCGCTGATGCGCGTGGCGGGGCTGTTGGTGGGGGAAACCCTCGAGTTGCTCCGCAGTTCGGTGCGGGCCGGGATCAGCACAGCTGAGCTCGATGCGATCGCTGAGGACAACATCCGCAGCCACGGTGGCGTCCCGTCGTTCAAGGGCTACGGTCACCCGCCATTCCCGGGCAGCATCTGCGCCTCGGTGAACGACGAGGTGGTGCACGGGGTTCCCGGCGCACGGGTGCTCGCGCCCGGCGACATCATCTCGATCGACTGTGGTGCGATCGTCGACGGCTGGCACGGCGATGCCGCGATCACGGTCGCGGTCGGCGAGGTGCCGGTCGAGATCACCGACCTGATGCGGGTCACCGAGGAGTCGATGTGGCGAGGCTTCGCCGCGGCGAGGCTCGGAGGCAGGGTCGGCGACATCTCGCACGCGGTTGAGTCCTACGTGCGCTCACAGGGTTCCTACGGGATCCTCGAGGACTTCACCGGTCATGGCATCGGTTCAGCGATGCACCAGCCGCCCGACGTGCCCAACTACGGCAGGGCCGGGCGTGGGCCGAAGTTGGTGCGCGGGTTGGCTCTGGCCGTGGAACCGATGGTCACCCTGGGGTCCAAGCACACCGCGGTACTCGACGACGACTGGACCATCGTCACCGACGACGCCAGTTGGGCCGCGCACTTCGAACACACCTTCACACTCACCGCTGACGGTGCCTGGGTGCTGACGGCTCTCGACGGCGGCGAGCAGCGGTTGCGCGAACTCGGCGTACCGTTCGGCGGTCGCTGACAGGGCGCTGCACGGGATCGCGGGACCCCCCCCTGGTGATCCCGCTGAGGCGGGCGTGACCTCCGAGCGCCGCCCGCCCAAGGTGCCCGTCCGTCTCGAGGGGGTGCACGGCGAACTTCAGGTCGGTCGGCGGGAATGGGTGCTCACTGAGCCGCACGCAACGTGTCGCGACCGGCTCAGGCGCGCCGGTGCCACAGTGGGATTGCGAACCGTCAACGGTGGGCATGACTATGCCTGGTGGCGTGGATCGATCGCCGACGGGCTGATCGCTCTGCTCGGTCGGGACGCGCACGAGATCTAGGGTGTGACCGTCCGGCCGCCCGCGAACGATGAGGAGCCGATGTCCGAGCACGCCACTTCAGTCCTGCGGGTCACCTGGCCCGCACGTTCGCAGGTCTTCGACGCCGACATCGTCACGATCGGTCGGGAGGGCCAGTGCGACGTCGCGCTGGGACACCCTGACGTCTCGCGTCGACACGTCGAGTTCCGGCGTACGTCGCGCGGTTGGTATCTCGTCGACCTCGGCTCGACCAACGGCACCTGGTCGTCGGGCCGCAGGATCAGCCATGAGTTGCTCCCGCTCGGACGGGCACTGCTCGTCCACGTGGGTGGTGTCGGTGGCCCGCAGATGACCGTGGAGGCGGTCCTGCAGGCGCCCGCCGGTGGGTGGGCTCCCGCGCCGGTGCCGTCACGAGACGCGCCGGTGATTGCGGGCCACTACGCCGACGGTCACACGGTGATCCCGTCGGGACAGCCGCACGACCGGGTGTTGTCGATCGGACGCTCGCGTGGGAGCGACGTGGTGATCGACGATCCCCTGGTGTCGCGCAACCACGCGACGATCGTGGTCGGGCAACACCCGGTGCTCCGCGACCTCGACAGCTTCAACGGCACTTTCGTCAACGGGCGTCGCCTGATGGGGAGTACGCCGTTGAGCCGCGGCGACGAGGTGGGCTTCGGCAACCAGACCTTCACCTGGACCGGTGACAACCTGGCGGCGCGAGCCCGGCGCAGCGACCTGACCCTGCACGCGGCCAATCTGACCACCGTCGTCGACGGCGGCCGTCGGCTCCTCGACTCGATGAGCTTCGATCTGGGTCCCTCGACGCTGACCGCCGTGATCGGGCCGTCCGGTGCCGGCAAGTCCACGTTGCTCGGAGCGCTGACGGGGTCCAACCCCGCCACCCACGGCCAGGTGGTGTGGCAGGGGAGTGACCTCTACACGCACTACGAACAGCTCCGGTTCCAGATCGGGCTGGTGCCGCAGCAGGACATCCAGCATCCGCAGCTCACTGTCCGTCAGGGACTCGGGTACGCCGCGATGCTCCGGCTGCCGCCCGACACGACCCGTGCCGAACGCGGCGAGCGGGTCGACCGCGTGGTCGGCCAGATGCAGTTGCAACGCCAGGAGGGCAACCGGATCGGCACCCAGCTCTCCGGGGGCCAGAAGAAGCGCGTCTCGATCGCGACCGAGTTGTTGACCGCACCGCCGCTGCTCTTCCTCGACGAGCCGACCTCCGGCCTCGACCCGGGCCTCGACCGCGATGTGATGCACCTGCTCCGGGGCCTCGCCGACGAGGGCCGCGTGGTGATGGTGGTGACCCACTCGGTGCTGGCCCTCGACGTCTGCGACAACGTCCTGGTGCTGGCCCCGGGGGGACGACGCGCCTACTTCGGACCGCCGGCCGGAGTGCTCGACCACTTCGGGTGCCAGGACTACCCCCAGGTCTTCGACCTGCTCGACGAACCCGACCTGTGGCAACGGATCCCCGCGCCACCGGCGGCCGTGGAGACCGGTCGCCTGCCGGCCGCCAATGCACCGGTCAGCCAACCACCCGTGCAGTCCGCGAGCTGCCAGCTGTGGACGCTGGTCCGTCGCAATCTGGCGGTGACGTTCGCCGACCGGATGCTGCTGGCGATGCTGGTGCTGATGCCGCTGGTGCTGGGAGGGCTGAGTCGGGTCGTGCAGGGCGACGCCGGTCTCTCGATGGCGCGCACCGCCAACGCCCAGGGCATCACCAGTCACGGCGAAGCACTGCAACGGTTGACGATCCTGATCGTCGCAGCCGCCTTGATGGGCACGGCGGTGACGATCCGAGAACTCGTCAAGGAACGTGCCATCTTCCAACGCGAGTACGCCGTAGGTCTGTCACCGGGCCTCTATCTCGCCTCCAAGGTGCTCGTGCTCGGCACGGCCTGCTTCGGTCAGGGCTTGGTGGTCACGTGGCTGGCGACGGTCGGTCTCCCGGGCCCGGACGGCGGAGGTGTCTTCGGGGCCGGATCGCTGGAGGTCGCCCTGGCGATTGCCACGGTGGCCTTTGCGATGGCAGTGCTCGGTCTGGCCGTCTCGGCACTGGTGAGCTCGTCGGAGCAGACGATGCCGGCACTGGTCGGCGTGGTGATGGTGCAGTTGGTCCTGTGCGGAGCATTGGTCCCGGTCGCAGGTCGTGCGGTGCTCGAGCAACTGGCTTGGCTCGCGCCGGCGCGCTGGGGCTTCGCGGCCGCTGCTGCAGCGGTCGATCTGGACGCCCCGAAGGAGGCGGCCGTCGCCCGCGGGGCCGAGGAGGGCCTCGACTCCCTCTACGACGCCACCGCGGCGCAGTGGTTGCTCAACATGACCGTGCTGTGCGCGCTGATCGTCGCGATCCTGGCCCTCGCGGCGTGGTTGGTGCGCCGCAGCGCCGTGCCGCGCCGCTGACCGGAACCGTAGGCCGGCGTGCACCGGAATGTCCTGCTGCACGGCGGCGTTGAAGGTGGACGTGAGCGTTGTCGATCCCGTCCTGTCCGTCCTCGACCTGGTGCCGGTGCGCGCCGGCCAGACTTCTGGGCAGGCGGTGAACGCCTCACGAGCCCTGGTGGGGGTGGCCGACCGCCTCGGCTTCCGTCGCTACTGGATCGCGGAGCACCACAACATGCCGGCCGTGGCGGCGACCAACCCGCCAGTGCTGATCGCTCTGATGGCGGCGAGCAGCGAACGGATCCGGGTCGGCTCCGGGGGAGTGATGCTGCCCAACCACGCGCCGCTGGTGATTGCCGAACAGTTCGCCCTCCTGGAGGCGGCCTTCCCCGGACGCATCGACCTCGGGATCGGCCGGGCGCCGGGCACCGACCCGGTGACCAGCTGGGCGCTGCGTCAGGGTGCCCGTGACGACGCGGTGGAGATGTTCCCGCGCTACGTGGAGGACGTGCAGACGCTGATGGCTGCGCAGGGGGCCGGCGTCGAGGTCGCCGGCCGCCGGCACGAGTTGCGGGCCACTCCCGCCGCAAGTTCGGTGCCGATGCTCTGGCTGCTCGGATCGTCCGACTACTCCGCCCGCCTCGCGGCCCAGCAGGGGCTGCCCTACGTGTTCGCGCACCACTTCTCCGGGCACGGCACCGCCGAGGCGTTGGAGCTGTACCGGTCGACGTACCGGCCGTCGCCGGAGCACCCTGAGCCACGCACCTTCCTGACCGTCAACGCCGCCGTGGCGCAGACCCGGACGGAGGCCGAAGAGCTCGCCCGCCCGCAACTGCTCAGCATGCTCACCCTGCGCACCGGCGCCCCGCTGCGTGCCCAGATGACCGTCGAGCAGGCGGCCGAGGTGCACCTGCCGGACGCGCACCAAGGGATCGTCGACGGAATGCGGGCGCGGTGGGTCATCGACGATCCGGCCTCTGCGCGAGCGCGGATCGCCGACCTCGCCGCGACCCACGGGGTCGACGAGGTGATGGTGCACCCGGTTGCCGGAGCCCGCGCCGACGACTCGATCGAGCGCGCTGTGGGGCGGGAACGCACCCTCGAACTGCTGGTCGGCGATTAGGGAATCGTCCACGCTTCGGACTAGACTGGACAGTCGGCCCAACGTGGGCTCGTTTCGTGGTGCCTCGCGGCTGCCCGGATCATGGCTGAACACCATTCCTCGGAGTGGATCAGACGTGCCCGGCTGAGGCATTTCGAGCGGCTTCACGAGGTCCACCCGGGATGATTTCCGGGAGGTTCCCGGGCCGGCCCGCACGAGCGGGGCACGACCCTGCACGGTCCACACCGTGCAGGCACGGTAGGACACCAACGATCGGATTGCGGAGGACATGCCGAAAAAGGAAGGCGTGATCGAGATCGAG
>JBEBTI010000122.1:0-9730 GCA_040393845.1 Nocardioides daejeonensis | reverse complement strand
CAGCTCGGTGGCGAACTGCGGCGTTGATCGCCCGACGCTGACCACCGACACCGCGCCGCCCCGGAGGCAGACGATCAGCCAGCGGTCCCGAAGTCGTGACTGCGCGCCTGGTGGTCAGCGAGCATTTCGGAGAACGCCACCCAGTCGCCGGAACCAGCCGCCCCGAGCAGGTCCCGGTGCGCGGAGACCACCTGCGCGGGGTCTCCGACGATGCGGCCTGCGCTCCGGTTGATCGCGAGTTGCTGGCGGTCCTGAATGCGGTCATAGGTCGCCAACATCAGTGCATTGCCGCCCACCTCCACGAACCCGCGATGGAACTGCAGGGCGAGCGGCACGAACGCTGCGAAGTCACCGCGGGCAAGGGCTCGTTCCTGCGCGACGATGTTGTCCTGCAGCCGATCCAGCAGCGCGGCCCGGGCGACGTCGCCGGCGCCCGCAACGCCGGCAGTCTCAAGCGCGCGGCGGATCTCGGCGGCCTCCTCCAACTCCCGGGCATCCAATCCGCGCACCATCGCGCCGCGTTGCGGATAGATGGCCACCAAGCCCTCCTCCTGCAATCGCGCCAGCGCTGCGCGCACCGGAGTGCGACTCATCGCCATCTCGGTCGCCAAGTCGTTCTCGCTGAGCATCACGCCCACAGCCAGTTCGCCGCTGAGGATCGCCGACCTGATGTGCACATGCGCCCGGTCCGCAGCAGTGGTGCGGACGGTTGGTCGCGACACGGGGACCTCCTCTCCTGGTGAGCACTCGGAGCCCCGTTGAGCGAGGCGCGCTCGCCCAACTGGGATCCCAGACGTATCCTAGCTGGAACACCGCCCTGGACCACAGGATCGGCCCTGCACCCGACCGGAAGCACCCCAACATGCCCGCCTACCAGTCAACTGTCTTCGACGCAGAACGCATCCGGGTGCAACGGCGCACCCTCAAGGTGGTGGTGCTGGCCCAAGTACTCGGCGGTGCGGGTCTCGCCGCCGGAATCACCGTCGGCGCCCTGCTCGCCGAGGACATGCTCGGCACCGACGCACTGGCCGGCGTACCGACCGCGCTGTTCACCCTCGGAGCCGCACTCGCGGCGTACCTCGTGGGTAGGTTCAGCCAACGCCTGGGACGACGCGTCGGGTTGGGTGCGGGTTTCGCTGCCGGTGGCGTCGGCGCGGTCGGCGTGGTCGTCGCGGCCGCCCTCGACAACGTCCCCCTGCTCTTCGTCTCACTCTTCGTCTACGGCGCCGGCAGCGCCACCAACCTGCAGGCGCGCTACGCCGGCACCGACCTCGCCGCCCCACACCGGCGCGGCGCTGCGATCAGTGTCGCGCTGGTCTCCACCACGGTGGGCGCGGTCGCCGGCCCCAACCTGGTCACCCCTCTCGGCCATCTCGCGGAGCAGCTCGACCTGCCTGCGCTGGCCGGTCCGTTCCTGCTCGCGGCTGTTGCCTATGCCTCGGCCGGCATCGCCCTCTTCGCGTTGCTCCGCCCGGACCCGCTGCTGTTGGCGCGGCGGATCGAACAGGCAAGTGCCGACCCCGCCGCCGGCGCTGCCCCGATCGAACCGATCGGCCGGGCGGCGTACGTCGGCGCCACGGTGATGGTCCTGACCCAGATCACGATGGTCGGGATCATGACCATGACCCCGGTGCACATGCGCCACCACGACCACAGCCTCGGCGCCGTCGGCCTGGTGATCGGTCTGCACATTGCCGCGATGTACCTGCCGTCTCCGCTGACCGGGATGGCGGTCGACCGTCTGGGGCGTACGCCGGTCGCCGTCGCCTCGGGGGTGGTGCTGGTTGCCTCGGGCGTGCTGGCTGCACTCGCCCCCGGCGAAGCACTCGCCCCGACGATCCTGGCGCTGGTGCTCCTCGGTCTGGGCTGGAACCTCGGCCTGATCTCCGGCACTGCACTCGTCGTGGATGCCACCACGCCGGCGACCCGGGCACGTACCCAGGGTGCGATCGACGTCTGGGTCGCCCTGGCCGGCGCGGGTGGCGGTGTGTTGTCCGGAGTGGTCGTCGCGGCCTGGAGCCACGCCGCACTCGGCTTCATCGGCGCGGCCCTGACTCTCGTCGTACTCCCGGTCGTGATGCTCGACCGGCGGCAACCGGTCGACCCGACCCGGAGGTGAACGGTGTGTCGGGTTTGGGCCGACCGCCGACGGTGGCACCGAAGCCGTGTGGAAGTACACCTACTCGATCCGGCCGTCATCGCCACCGTCACTCCCTGGCCGGTGCCGGCACGAGGCTTCGAAGGGATGGTCCCTGAGGCGTGAGGGCGTCCACGCCCGAACCTCGAAGAGCCGGCCGGGCGGGATCGGGGACCTCCCCGGACGGCTCGGTCTGCCAACATTCGCCAAGAGGCGCAGAGGTTGCGTCCGACACAGGAGTGGACACATGGCTGAAGAACAGACCGTCGGCGTGACCGGGGCGGTCTTCCCGGCGTGGGCGAACCCGACCACTGAGCAGGGCGGGCCCCACTTCGGCGATCTGGTCGACCGGGTCCGTGACGTGATGGACGCCGCGCGCTTGGTCGACCCGAGTGACGAACTCGCCCGAGAGTTGATCGCGGACCTGGCCCGGGTCGCCGACCGGATGGAAGCGGTCGCCGTACCGTCTCGGCAGGCACCGGCCGACTCCCGCATCGACCTGCCCGCTCGCGGCAATGTCGCGCTCCCGCCGTTCACCATGCTGGAGGAATCCGCCGAAGGCGTCCGCGCGGAAGCCACCTTCCGTCCCTTCCATCAGGGCGAGGGCGCAGCACACGGCGGCAACGTGTCGCTGCTCTTCGACGAGCTCGCCGGCTCCGCGGTGATGGCGCGCCTCACCGAGGGCTTCCCGCGAACGGCCTACCTCACGGTGGACTACCGCGCCCTCACCCCGATCGGCCGCCCCCTGATGGCCCGCGTCTGGGTCGACCGCATCGACGGCCGCAAGCTCTTCGTCCGCGGCACCCTCCACGACGGCGAGATCCTCTGCGCAGAGATGGACGCCCTCTTCCTCGAGGTTGCCGTCCCGGAACAGACTCCACCCGGGCCTTGAAGGCCGAGGCACGAGCGCTCGGTGGTCCGCCGCGCACCCCTGAGGCGTGAGCGCAGCGAACTTGGGCAGGCCCCGCCTATGCTGGCTGCATGACTCACACTCGGAGAGTTCTGTCCCACCGACCGCCACTCGCAGTCCGCGGACTCGCCTCTGTTCTGGTCGTTGCTCTGGTCGCCCTGTTTCCGACCACGGCACAGGCCGGGCCCGAGAAGCGGAAGTCGGAGGTGCGGACCGCGGTCGCGGTGCTGGCCGAGGTGATGCATCACGAGGGTGGCTACCCGAAGAAGCTGACCCGCAAGAAGTTGACGAAGAAGTACCACTACACGCTGGCCAAGAAGTTCAGGATCGCGAAGTACAAGCGACTCAAGGGCGGCGATCACTTCCGCGTCTGCCTCCGCCACAAGAAGGGCGGCTGGGCCACGTGGCACTCGGCGAAGGGCAAGATCCGCGCCAGCGGCAAGGGCAGGGCCTGCCGCTTCTGACCACCCCCAACTCTGGGCTCGAAGGTGGTTCCTGAGGTCCCCGAGGCACGAGGCCTCGAAGGGCCGCTCCTCACCTTGCGAGTGTGGTCAAACGCGCGTACTCGACCGACCAGACGCGCGTACTCGACCGACCAGAGGCGCGTACTCGACTCACTGCTGGGGTGGGCAGAGACAGAACGGGTGACCGTCGGGGTCGATCAGCACCTGCCAGGCGGCCCCGCCTGGCTGCTCGGGGGCGACGGTCGCACCGAGGGACGTGGCATGGTCGACGGCGGCCTGCAGGTCGGAGACTCGGAAGTCCAGGTGGTACTGCTGCGGGTGCTGCTGGCCGGGCCACTGCGGTCGTGAATAGTCTGCGACCGTCTGGAAGTTGAAGGTCGCGTCGCCGTACTCCATCTGGGCATAGCCGTATTCGGGGTAGACACCGGTGACCGTGCCGCCGGTGAGATCGGCGTAGAAGTTCGCGAGGCGGGCGGCGTCGGATGAGTCGATGGTGAAGGCGATCAGGGCAGTGACGGGGTGGCTGGCCATGTCTCCACTGTGTCGCAGAACCGCAGCAGGCGCGAGGCTTTTACATGAGCACGTGCGCCACCAGCTGGGCCTCTGCCTGCGTGGCCTGCTCAGACAGAGAGGGACGCGGGGTGCAACGCGGCGCCGAGTGTGGCAAGGCTGCCGTCGACCAGGCGATAGAAGGCCCAGCGGCCCCGCTGCTCCCGCGTGACGATGCCGGCCTCGACGAGCTGCTTCATGTGGTGCGACACCGTCGGTTGGGACAGGCCGACCGGGTCGACGAGATCGCAGATGCACGCTTCCCCGTCGGGCTGGGCGGCGATCAGGGAGAGGAGGCGCAACCGGGTGGGATCGCCCAAGGCCTTGAACATCTGGGCCAGCCGCTCCGCCTCCGTCACCTCGAGCACCCCGCCGGTGACGGTCGCACAGCATGCGGTGGCGCCATCCAGAAGCGGCGAGGAGTCGGGCATGCCGCCATGGTAGCTCTTCCATTGACAGATATCGATGCATCGACAATCATCGATGCATCAAGTCGAGTCCGACCAGCAGGGAGCCCAGATGGCTGACACCGACGAAGTCCTCGAACAGGTGCGGAGTCGCTATGCCGACGCCGCCCATGCCGTCACCAGCGGGATCACCAACGCCGACCTCAATGAGGCGTTGCAGACCGAGCGCGACTCCGGCACCTCATCCTGCTGCTCGGACACCACCGTGGTCGACGAGTCGTTCGGGGCGGTGCTCTACAGCGCCGACGACCACGACCAACTGCCACCGGAGGCGATCGCTGCCAGTCTGGGCTGCGGCAACCCGACCGCAGTGGCCGCACTGCAACCAGGTGAACGGGTGCTCGACCTCGGCTCCGGTGGCGGCATCGACGTACTCCTGTCCGCTCGTCGGGTGGGCCCGACCGGGTTCGCCTACGGCGTCGACATGACCGACGAGATGCTCGAGTTGGCCCGCGCCAACGCTGCCCGGGCGGGCGCCACCAACGTGGAGTTCCTCCGCGGCACCATCGAGGACATCCCCTTGCCCGACGCTTCTGTCGAGGTGGTGATTTCCAACTGTGTGGTCAACCTGTCGGTCGACAAACCGAAGGTACTCGCCGAGATCCACCGCGTCCTGGTGCCGGGAGGTCGGGTCGGGATCAGCGATGTGGTTGCCGAGGACCACCTCACACCGGACGAACGCGCCGCACGCGGGTCGTACGTCGGGTGCATCGCGGGCGCACTGTCCCGTGCCGAATACCTCAACGGCCTGGCCGACGCCGGCTTCGTCGACGCCGAGGTGACCTTCACCCATGAAGCCGTGCCCGGC
This sequence comes from Nocardioides daejeonensis, assembly GCA_040393845.1. Taxonomy (GTDB): domain Bacteria; phylum Actinomycetota; class Actinomycetes; order Propionibacteriales; family Nocardioidaceae; genus Nocardioides; species Nocardioides daejeonensis_A. The sequence continues at coordinate 4,395 of JBEBTI010000122.1, read as the reverse complement.
ATGCACGGGGCCATCGTCCGCGCCGTGAAGCCGGTCGGGTGACCGCGCTCGGCTCCCCTGCGACCGCCGTGGCCGCAGGCCGCCTCTCCGTGCTCGACAAGTATCTCGCGGTCTGGATCGGGCTGGCGATGGCCGCCGGGCTGTTGCTCGGACGCTTGCTGCCGGGGATCGCCGATGCGCTGGACGCCGTCACCGTCGGCTCGGTCTCCCTGCCGATCGCGGTCGGCCTGCTGGTGATGATGTATCCGGTGCTGGCCAAGGTCCGCTACAACGAGGTCGGCACCGTCACCCGCGACCGCCGCACGATGGTGCTGTCGCTGGTGCTCAACTGGCTCGTTGGTCCGGCCGTGATGTTTGCCCTGGCCTGGCTCTTCCTGCCCGACCTGCCCGAATATCGCACCGGACTGATCGTGGTCGGCCTGGCCCGATGCATCGCGATGGTGATCATCTGGAACGACCTCGCCTGTGGTGATCGTGAAGCCGCCGCCGTCCTGGTGGCGATCAACTCCGTCTTCCAGGTGCTGGCCTTCGCGCTGCTCGGCTGGTTCTACCTCGACCTGCTGCCCGGGTGGCTCGGGCTGGCGACCACCGGCCTGGAGATTTCGCCCTGGCAGATCGCCGGCAGCGTTGCCATCTTCTTGGGCATCCCGCTGGCCGCCGGGTTCCTCACCCGCCAGATCGGCGAACGGCGGATCGGCCGCGATCGCTACGAGACCCGCTTCCTGCCGGTGATCGGGCCGTGGGCCCTCTACGGCCTGCTGTTCACCATCGTGGTTCTCTTTGCCCTGCAAGGCGATTCGATCACCAGCCAGCCACTCGACGTCGCGCGGATCGCCGTACCACTGGTGATCTACTTCGCTGTGATGTGGGGCGGTTCGATGCTCGCCGCCCGTTGGGTCGGGCTGACCTACTCCCGCGCGACGAGCGTGGCCTTCACCGCCGCTGGCAACAACTTCGAACTCGCGATCGCGGTGACCATTGCCGTCTTCGGCGTCACCAGCGGCCAAGCGCTTGCCGGCGTGGTGGGCCCGCTCATCGAAGTCCCGGTGCTCGTCGCTCTGGTGCACGTGAGCCTGTGGAGTCGTCGGTTCTTCGCTGACACCAGACCTGTGGAGGTGGCCCGATGAGGTCACCCGCTTCTCGTCCGACCGTCGTGTTCGCCTGTCGAGCCAACGGCGGCCGCTCGGTCACCTCGCGGGTGCTCACCGAGCACTACGCCGGAGGCCGCGTCGTCGCACTCTCGGCAGGCACCGAGCCCGGCGAACAGGTCCATCCCGAGGTGGCCCGGGTGCTCCACTCCCTGGGACTCGACACCTCCGGCGAGCGACCGACGCTGCTGACTGCCGAGATGATTGCCGCCGCCGACGTCGCGATCACGCAGGGCTGTGGCGAGGCGTGCCCCTACGTGCCGGGGGTCAGCTACCGCGACTGGCCGCTCGACGACCCCAAGGGCCAGGACGACGCCACCGTCCGCCGCATCATCGCCGACATCGATGCGCGGGTGCGCGACCTGCTGGTCGAGCTGGTCCCCGACCTGGCGTTGCCGCGCTCGATCATCGCTTGACGTGGGGCCGGCTCAACGGGACCGACGTACCGTGATGGTGATCGGCTTCGACTTCGACAGGCGCTGCCCGGAGAGCTCGTGCGAAAACGCGCGGATCTTGAAGGTCGACTTCTTGAGCCAGCCATCGCGCCATACCACCCTGCCTTTGCGGTTGACGAAGGTCGAGGTGTTCTCCACGTCGGTCCAGGCGGTGCCAGACTTGCGCTGGAGGCGGACGTAGCCATACTTCACCGGCCGCCACTTGCCACCGGGGCGCTCCTCCAACGTGAGCGAACGGAACTTGACCAACTGCCGTGTCCGCGGGGTGGTGTCGGAGACGGTCAGCTTGGTGCGGGTCCGAGCGATGCGCATCGTGACCGACCGCGTCGCCTGCGGAAGGAACTTGATGTCACCGGTCTTGTCAGTCCAGTAGCCGTTGGTCCGGAACTGATAGGTGCCCGGCTCGAAGCCGTTGAGACAGAAGATCCACCGCGTCGTCCTTCGGCCCGAGGAATTCCCCTTCACCGTGATCACCCCCGAGGCCTCGCCGTCGGGGCGATAACGGTTGACGTTCAGGACCCATTCGCGAGCGCTGTCGGGCACCTTCACCTTCACCTTCACCGGGTGCTTGGAGCAGTCGTGGAGAAGGAGACCGTCGGAAGCCTTGATCGTCGCCGTGGCCGCTTGGGCCGGCGTGGGCACGGCGACCACGACGACGGCGCTCGCCATGCCCAGCGCGAGGGCGGCGAGCGGACCTCGCAGGTTTCGGAGTGCTTTCATTTCGATCCCCTCGCAGGCCTCGTTGGTTCGTCCCGCACGAACCCACCGGGGTTCCTACCCGTCTGCCGGACGAACCATGCACAGCGCGGGCGACGACCTGCGGAACTCCTCGCGGGTGTCCCACGAGTGGTCTACGGTCGAGGACGTGAGCGACAGCGAACGGTTCAACGAGAAGGCAGCGACCTGGGACGCCGATCCCACGCACGTCGAGCGGGCAGGAGCCGTGGCAGCGGTGGTGCGCGACGTCGTACCCCTGCGTGCAGACATGCACGCGTTGGAGATCGGTGGCGGCACGGGGCTGCTGGCCCGAGCACTCGCCGACGACCTGGCCACTGTGGTGGTGACCGACGTGGCTCCCGGCATGGTCGAGGCAGCGACACAGGCGCTTGCCGATCCACGCTACGACGGTTGGTCGGCCCGGCTCTACGACATCGAGAAGGACCCGGTGCCGGAGGAGCGCTACGGCCTGGTGATCGGCCAGCTCGCCCTCCACCACATGCACGACGTGGCGGCCGTGATCCGGCGGTGCGCCGACCTGCTGCATCCGGGCGGCTGGGTGGCGCTGGCCGATCTCGACCGCGATCTCGACGGCGGCTTCCACGCCAGTCTCCACGACTTCCACGGCCATGACGGCTTCACCCGCGAGTCCGTGCGCGAATGGTTCGAGCAGGCCGGCTTCATCGACATCTCGATCGTCGACGCCGGCTCCGTGGTGAAGGAGGTCGACGGCGCCGACCGCGAGTTCCCGATGTTCCTCGCCGTCGCCCGCACCCCGTCGAGTACGCACTTCTGACCGGTCGAGTGCGCACTTCTGATCCGTCGAGCCGCCGTACGACGCGTGCTCAGGAACGCCTGCCCGGCGGCGCTAGAGTCTGACGAATGATCAGCAGACGCGTGCTCGCGCCCACGATCGGTCCCGGCGAGAAGGTCAAGGGCCCGGCGTCGTACTTCCCGAGCATCGAGAAGAACTACGGGCGCGACATGCAGGAGTGGCTGGACCTGGCGGCAGAACGTCTGGACACCGACAGCCACATGGTGGTCGTCGAGTGGCTCAAGTCCGAACACGGTCTGGGGCACGGTCATGCCAACGCGATCGTTGCCTACACCAAAGCCGCGCGGGCAGGCTGAATGCGCGTCACGACACCGCATCGGCCGCCCTTGGTGGGTCTCGCCGAGCAGCGCTCCGGGCTCGATCCATGCTGATCCGGCCCAGTGAACTGGAGGCGATCAAGCGCGGAGAGGTCGATCTGGCGTTCCGACGCTGGGACCGGCCGCGCGTCCGCGTGGGCACCCGGCTGCGTACGGCGGTCGGGGTGCTCGACGTGACCTCGGTGGACCAGGTGGCACTGTCGTCGCTGCGAGCCGAAGACGCGCAGAGGGCTGGCGTCCGTTCACTGGCCGCGCTCAAGGACGCGCTCGCCGCCCGTGCCGACCGACCGGTGTTCCGCGTCGGACTGCGGTACGGCGGGGAGGATCCGCGGGTGACCCTTCGTGAGCAGGTGCCGGACGCCGAGGAGATCGCACAGATCTGTGCCGGGCTCGCCCGCCTGGACGCCGCGTCGTCGGCCGGGGCGTGGACCCGTCCGACGTTGCGGCTGATCGACACGTCGCCGGAGGTCAGGGCACCGGACCTGGCCGCCCGACTCGGTCGGCCCACCCCAGAATTCAAACGCGACGTGCGCAAACTCAAGGACCGCGGACTGACCGAGTCATTGGCGATCGGCTACCGGCTCTCCCCGCGCGGTGAGGCAGTGCTCGACCACGAGGACGGTCCGCGGGAACGGGAGCCGCGCCGCAACGGCACCCCGCTGCCGCGCTCCGTCGGCGCGCCCGCGACCCGGGCGCTGCGGAGCGTCGACGTACACACCCTCGAACAGGTCAGCGAGTGGAGCCGGCCCGATCTCGCTGCGCTGCACGGCGTCGGCCCGATCGCGCTCGACCGCCTGGCGCGGGCTCTTGCGGACATCGGCCGCGACTTCCGCACCGCGCACTGACCTCCTTGTGTCCGGGTCGCGCCTAGCCTCGATGTTTCGTGGCTAGGGTGGGCCCAGACCGATCCTGGCGTGATCGGC
>JBEBTI010000121.1:0-9734 GCA_040393845.1 Nocardioides daejeonensis | reverse complement strand
TGGCGTCGACCAGCGTGGTCTTGCCGTGGTCGACGTGCGCCACGATGGCGACGTTGCGGAGGTCGGAACGTGCGATGCGGTCGGTCATTCGCGTCTTTCGATCGGGAGCGGGCCCGAGATCACGAGCCGAGTGATTCTACGTGCCAGCGGACCTTCGTTCCGAATCCTGCGTCGGCCCGCTCCGCTGGAACTGCCCGCTCGCCTGTGCCGAAAGATCACTCCCAGCATGCCGAGACGCCAGTTGCAGTGCGCAGAAATGCGGGTGACGGCGTCCCCGGCGTCAGGCGACGGTCCCCTCGGCCAGAGGTGACGGGGTCACCGGCGTGGTCAGTCGGCGAAGCCGGGGAGGTGTTCCTCGAGCAGGGTGCGGAACGGCACGGTCGCCTCGAGTTGGCAGAGCACGCCGATGCCGCCGACCCAGACGCGGTGGATCAGCATGTATTCGGGCGGCAGGTTGAGCCGCAGCGCGGCGGAGATGTTCTCGGGGGTCGGGGTCGCCACCCGGGTGGCCTGGGTGCGCAGCCACGCCCGGTTGAAGGTGAACTCCGACTCGCGCGCAGCGTCGATGAACGGGCCGAGGTATTCGGCGAGCGCTTCGGGGGAGAACTCGGTGCGCGCGAGCAGGAAGCCCTCGTCACGCAGGCCGTCGACCACGGCCGCCCAGTCGTCGTCGACGGCGCGACGCAGCAACTCACCCATCGGTCGCGGCAGACCGTCGGGCAGCCGGGCGACCGCGCCGAAGTCGACGACGCCGAGCCGCCCATCGTCGCGCACCCGGAAGTTGCCGGGGTGCGGATCGGCGTGCAGCAGCCCGGTGCGGGCCGGTCCGGAGACGAGGAACGAGGCGTACGCCGCACCCCACGCGTCGCGCTCCTCGGGCGACCCGTCACGGATCACCGTCGCCAACGAGGAGACGCTGTCGAGCCACGTCGTCACCAGCACCCGCTCGGTGTGGTGCACCACAGCCGGTACGACGACCAGCGGGTCCGCGGCGTACTCCTCGGCGAAGACCGTCTGTGCAGCCGCTTCGAGGGAGTAGTCGAGCTCCTCGGCGATCCGGTCCTCGATCTCGGCCAGCAGCGGCTTGATGTCGATGCCCGGCGCGAGTGAGGTGAACAGCCGCGCGAGCCGACCGAGTTGCTTGATGTCGGAGCGCAGTGCGGCGGCAGCGCCGGGGTACTGCACCTTCACCGCCACGTCGCGGCCGTCGGACCAGACCGCCCGGTGGACCTGGCCGATCGATGCCGAGGCGACCGGCGTCTCGTCGAACGAGGTGAACAGTGAATTCCAGTCAGCGCCGAGTTCGGTGACCAACATCTTGTGCAGCATCCGCTGGCTCATCGGCGGCGCAGCGTCCTGCAACCTCACCAGCACGTCACGGTAGGGCCCGACCAGCTCGTCGGGCAACGCGGATTCGAAGATGCTCAACGCCTGGCCGAGTTTCATCGCCCCGCCCTTGAGTTCGCCAAGCACCCGGAAGATCTGGTCAGCCGTGCGCGCCTGCACCTCGGTGAGCACCACCGCCGCCGGCCGCCCGACCAGGCGCTTGCCGACGCCGAGGGTGGTGCGTCCCGCGAAGCCGACCGGGATCGCCGCGAGTCGCGCTGTGCGCCCGAATGCACTGCGTCGCAACTCTTCACGCTCTGCCATGTGCATAGGGTAGCGACGCCCCGTCACACCGATCGGTCGATCACGGAGGATCCATGCGCCCTGCAGCCCTGTTGTTGGCTGTCAGCCTGGTGGTGGTCGGCTGCAGCTCGGACGCCGATGACCCCGCGCCGACGTCGGCGCCGTCCATCTCCGGCGCGAGTGGGACGGCGATCGCGCCGGCCACGTGCTGGGGCGATGCCCGTCATCCGGCCGACGACCTGGTGGAGTTGGCAGGTGCTGCGGACACCCTCGCGGTCGCCGCTCTCGAGGCGCAGCCGGTGTTCACCGATCCGGTCGACTGTGCCGAGCCGCACGGCCTCGAGGTGTACGACGTGGTGACCGCCGCCGACGTCGATGCCGAACTCGACGAGTGGAAGGTCGCGGTCGACCCCGATGCCGAGGGCCACCAGGCCCTTCGGTCGGCGGTGGCAGCCGCGTGCCGACGTACCGACGATGCGCTCAGTGCCGCCGCCGACGCCACCCCTCTCGACGTGATTCCGAGTCCGGCGTTCGCGCCCGGCACCCAGGTCACCTGGTTCCCGTTCCCCTACGACGTGTGGCAGGCGGGGGAGCGGTCGTTCGCCTGCGCGCTGCGTCAGGACGAGCCGGGCACGACGGCGTACGCCGACTTCGGGAGCGCCGACCTCGACCCGTCGTTGCGGGTCTGTCTGGACCGTGACCTGGTCACGGTCGCCTGCAACGAGCCACACACCCGGGAACAGCTCCTGGTCCTCACCGCCACCCCGGCCGTCGCTGCCGGCAAGCTGCCGGGCATCGAGGCGGTCAAGGACGACGGCGGTGAGTACGTCGACCTGTCCCGCGAAGCCCTGTCCTTGCTCGACGCCGAGTGCAGCACCTACTACGACCTGGTCGCCTCCGACCCGGACGAAGAGCTCGTCACCTATGCGGAGCTCTATCCGGAGCTCTGGGGTGAGGACGAGTTCTCGGCCGTCTGCACGGTCTCGTCACCACTCGACGTCGCGGCCGACCGGATGGTCGTCACGAAGTCGAGCGTGGTGGGTTGAGCGGCCGCCCGATCACCTGCTGACCACCCGTTCGGACCATCCCTGACGACCAGGGCAATTGCCCGATCGGAGGATGCCGTCCCCGGGACCGTCCTGACTAGGGTCAGAGGCCGGCGTCGATGCGTCGAGAGCAGATCGTGGGGGGACTGGACGATGACGGATGTGGCCGAGCATGTCGCCGTGGCACATCCCGACGATCTCGCCGCGCTGCTCGACGCCGTGGTGGCGATCGGCTCCGACCTCGACCTGAGAAGCGTGTTGCGGCGGATCACCGAGGCCTCCTGCGCGATCACCGGCGCAAGGTATGGCTTCCTGGCAATCCTCAACGACGACGGCACCGGCATCCTCGACTACGTCACCCACGGCATGTCGCCTGCGATTGCGATGCACCTGAGCCAGTTGCCGCAGGCGGTCGGTCTGCTCGGCGTGATCACGCATTCGGAGCGACCGGTGCGGCTCGCGGACGTGGCCGACCACCCGATGGCAGCTGGTTTTCCCAAGAACCACCCCGCGATGCGGACCTTCCTCGGGGTGGCGGTGCGCATCCGTGGCAAGGTCTTCGGCAACCTCTACCTCACGGAGAAGCGCGGGGGCGCGACGTTCACGGCGGCTGACGAGGCGCTCGTCGAGGCCCTCGCCGGAGCGGCCGGCTTCGTGATCGAGAACGCCCGCGCCTACGAGCTGAGCGAGGTACGCCGCAAGTGGCTCGAGGCTGCTGCCGCGGTCAGCGAGCGGCTCCAGTCGGGCGAGGTCGACGCAGCGCTGGGCCTGGTGGTGCGCAGCGCCCGCGAGGCCGGGGGTGGAACCTTCGCAGCACTGGTCGTGCCGAGCGAGGACGGCACCCCTGAGGTGTTGGCTGCCGACAGCATCGTCGACCGCGACGCCAGCGAGGTGCTGGCCGAGTGGATCGACGCGCCTGACCTCGCCTCGCTCGACCCCGCTGACGGCATGGTGGTGCTTCCCGACGGAACGCGTGGCACCGCGGCACTGGTCCCGATGCGCTCGCAACTCGGACGCAGCGGCCTGCTGCTGATCCGGTTGCCCGAGGGACGCGGCGCGCTGCAACCCGGCACGTCGGAGATGTTCACCGCGTTTGCCGACCAGGCGTCGCTCGCCTTCGACCGGGCCCAAGCGGTCGTCGACCGCCAGGAGCTGATGTTGGTGGGGGAACGGGAGCGGATCGCCCGCGACCTCCACGACGTGGTGATCCAGCGGATCTTCGCCACCGGCCTGCAACTGCAGGGGATGCGTCCGCGCATCCTCAACCCGGCGCTCGACGAGCAGGTCGAGGGAGTGATTGCTGACCTGGACACGACGATCAAGGAGATCCGCACCAGCATCTTCGACCTGACCAACCGCCGCAGGGGCGGCCTGCGGTCCGATCTGGCTGACCTCGCCACCGACTACAAGGTGGTGCTCGGCTTCGCTCCGCGGGTCCGCACCACCGGCCCGGTCGACTCCTTGGTCACCGGCGAGCTCGCACAGCAGTTGCTGTCGGTGCTCCGTGAGGCGCTCTCCAACGTTGCCCGCCACTCCGGCGCCGCCAGTTGCGACGTGCGGGTGGTCGTCGACGGAGACGCCGTGACCCTGGTCGTCGTCGACGACGGAGTCGGCCTGCCCGAACAACGACGTGAGAGCGGCCTGCGCAATGCGCGCGGCCGCGCGGAGCAACTCGGTGGCAGCCTGACCCTGCTCGAGCGCGACGGTGGCGGCACGCGTCTGCGCTGGTGCGCACCGCTGCCGACCGCTGCCTCCTGAAACCCCACCAGCGACCGGGTGGTCGGTGGTCGAGCAGTTCGTGCTGCGACCGGGTCGAAACCGTCCCGGGACGGCAGGACAGTCAGAGCGGCAGCTGCGGCACCGGCGGCGCGGCAGAGTCCTCCGGGACCAGAGGTACGCCGTCGGGGGTGGACCGGGGCGCGAGACCGGCAGCGAGGGAGAGCGTGAACCAGCAGCCGACGAGCACCACCAGGTAGCGGGTCAGCGCCGCATGCACGGAGAGTTCACCGTGGGCGAGGTCCCACAGTGATGGCGAGACCAGCAGGAACGTGCAGCCGAGGACCAACAGGGACGCCGGGCTGAGAGTGTCCTTCATCAGGGAAGCACCGCCATCGACTCAGCGCCCGTGATGACACCGGCGGAGCGGACCGAGACGGTCGGGGTGAGTTCGGAGTAGGAGAGCACCGGTAGCCGGCCGACGGTGCCGTGCAGCATCCGACGCAGGGCGGGTCGGATCTGCGGTGCGCAGACCAGCACCGGGCGGACGCCGGTGTTCTCGACGTCGGAGACCCGCTGGAGGGCTTCGGTGACGACCCGCTGGCCGAGGTCGGGGTCGATGGCGAGTACGGCGCCCTGGTCGGTCGGGCGCAGCGCTTCCATCATGCGCTGCTCCAGCACGGGGTCGAGCGAGATCACGTGCACGACGCCGTCGGACAGGTAGGGCGCGACGACTCCGGGCCCGAGTGATTGCCGGGCGGCATCGATGAGTGCTTCGGGGTCCTTCGTGACCTGGGCCTTGAGCGACAGCGCTTCGAAGATCCTGACCAGGTCGCGCACGGAGACGCCCTCGTCGAGCAGTGACTGCAGCACCCGCTGCACCTCGCCGAGGCTCAGGTGGGCCGGGGTGAGCTCCTCGACCACCACCGGATGGGTGCGCTTGATGACGTCAGTGAGCATCCGCACGTCTTCACGGCCGAGCAGACGCCCGGCATGTGCGGTCACGACTTCGGCCATGTGGGTGGTGATCACCGATGCACGGTCGACGACGGTGGCACCGCTGAGCTCGGCCTGCTGGCGCATGCCGGCAGGGATCCACTTCGCGTCCAGACCGAAGACCGGTTCCTTGGTGTCCTGCCCGGGCAGGCTGCCGAGCAGGTCACCGATCGCGAGCACGGTGCCCGGAGGCGCCTCGCCGCGGGCAACCTCGATGCCGAACAGGGAGATCGTGTAGGTGGCGGCGGGCAACTCCAGGTTGTCACGGGTGCGGACCGGCGGCACCACGATGCCGATCTCTCCGGCGATCTTGCGCCGCAGCGCCTTGACCCGGTCGAGGAGATCTCCGCCGTTGGCGGCGTCGACCAGGTCGATCATGTCTGCAGACAGCTCCAGACCGAGTGGATCCACCTGGATCTCGGCGGCGATCAACTCGGGGGAGTCGGGGTTCTGGGCGGGCTCGAGTGCCGGTACGCCGTCGTCTGCGGACTCGTCGTCGGAGACGATTCGGGTGGACGCGATCAGCATTGCGCCACCGGCGATCAGGAACGGGATCTTGGGCAGGCCCGGGATCAGGCACAACGAGATCGCGGCACAGCCGGCGATCCGCAGCGGCATCTGGTTGGCGCCGATCTGCTTGATGATGTCGGAGCCCATGTCTTCGTTGCTGGTGCTGCGGGTGACGATCAGACCGGTGGCGACCGACAACAGCAGCGCCGGGATCTGGGACACCAGGCCGTCACCGACGGAGAGCAGGCTGTAGGTCTCGACGGCTTCGCCCATCGGCATGCCGAGCTGGGCGACACCGACCGCGAATCCACCGAGCAGGTTGACAATCGTGATCACGATCGCCGCGATCGCATCGCCCTTCACGAACTTCGATGCACCGTCCATCGCGCCGTAGAAGTCTGCCTCGGCGTGCACCTCCTGGCGACGCGTGCGGGCCTCCTCCTCGGTGATCAGACCCGAGTTGAGGTCGGCGTCGATCGCCATCTGCTTGCCGGGCATCGCGTCCAAGGTGAAGCGGGCACCAACCTCGGCCACCCGGCCGGCACCGTTGGTGATCACCACGAACTGGATGATCAACAAGATCACGAAGATGATCATGCCGACGATCAGTGAGCCACCGACCACGAAGTGTCCGAAGGTGTCGATCACCTTGCCGGCGTAGCCGTCGAGGAGCACCAGTCGGGTCGCGGAGACGTTCAACGCCAGTCGGAACAGCGTCATCACCAAGATCACCGACGGGAACGCGGCGAAGTCGAGGGGACGGCGTACGAACATGGCGACCAGCAGCACCAGCAACGCGCCGGCGATGTTGAGGGCGATCAGCAGGTCGAGCAGGGCTGCCGGCAGTGGGACGACCAGCATCACCACGATCAGGACGATCCCGGCAGGGATCGCAAGTTGGCTCAACCGCTTGGGCATGGCATCGCTTTCGGACGGGTCGGTGGATCAGATGGCCATCCATGGCCCACGCCGGCACCGTCCTGGTGTCGTGGTTCCCATCGGCCCGCCCCACCGCGAGTTGAGGGTTCCCCGCGAACTTGATGAGGGTTCGCGGGGGTCAGGCGTGCGCGGGCTGGGCTCCCGCGCCTGGCACACCCGACCCGGGGGTCCGGCGACGTCGGCGACCGATCGCGGGCACGGCGGGCAGGTCGGCCTCGGTGCGGGGCGAACGGTGGCTGCCGCCGCGTTGGCCCTTGCTGCGGCGCGCGATCACGAAGGCCAACACCTGTGCGACCGCGGCGAACAGCTCCGCCGGGATCTCCTGCCCCACCTCGGTGGAGGAGTGCAGCGCGCGCGCCAGCGGGACGTCGCGCACCATGGGTACGTCGTTCTCGGTGGCAAGTTCACGGATCTTCGTGGCAAGCACGCCGGCGCCGCGAGCGACCACCTTGGGCGCGCCCTTCTCGGCGTCGTACGACAGCGCCACCGCGACATGGGTCGGGTTGACCAGGACGACGTCGGCCTCTGCCACGTCGGCGAGCATCCGGTTGCGGGAGACCGCGAGCTGCCGCGAGCGGCGGGCACCCTTGAGCATCGGATCACCTTCGGCCTGCTTGTGCTCCTGCTTGACCTCTTCCTTGCTCATCCGGGTCTGCTTGCCGATCCTGCGACGCTGCATCATGTAGTCGGCGCCCGCCATCACCAGCGCAGCCAACGCCACGTTGCGCAGCAGCCCGATCGCCTTGTCGCCGAGCATCTGCAGGAGCACCGGGATCGGGACCAGCCCACCCAGGAGCGGCGTCATCGACTTCGCCGCCAGAAAGGCGATCAGCACCACGATGGAGCTCTTCAGCAGCATCTTGGCGCCCTCCCACAGCGCGTGCCCGCCGAAGACCCGCTTGGCACCCTGGATCGGGTTGAGCTTCGACCAGGTCGGCTTGACCTGCTTGGTGGCGAGGTAGAAGCCGCCCTGGCTCAGAGCACCGGCTACGCCGATCACCATCACTGCGGCCCCGAGGATCAGCAGGGTGAAGAAACAGTGCAGCAGACCGTCGCGCAGCAGCGTGGTGGCCAGCGACACCGAGGGCCGTTCCGCGGCGCGCAACGAGGCGGTGAAGATCTCGCGCAGTGCGCCGAACTCCCGGCCGAGCAGGGGCGGAAGCACCAGCGCAAGCACCAGCACCGACGCCCAACCCCCGAGGTCCGGCGTACGTGGGACCTGTCCCTCCTTGCGGGACTCCTTGCGCTTCTTGGGTGTCGGCTTCTCGGTCTTCTCACCACTCGCGTCCTTGCTCATCCGGCACCCACCAACGTGGCTGTCGCCTGGTTGGCCAGGTCCACCAGGCGGCGCATCGCCTCGGGCAGCACCGGCAGGCTGAGTCCGAGCAACAACAAGGTGAGACCGATCTTCACCGGGAACATCACGTTGATCGCGTTGAGTTGCGGTGCGACCTTGGTGAGCAGGGCCAGGCCCAGATCGGTGATGAACAGCACCGCGATCAGCGGCAGCGCGATCTGTACGGCGACGGTGAACATCATCCCGAAGGCGGTGGCGATCACCCCGGAGGCGCCGTCGATGTCGGGCAGCTCGCCGATCGGCAGGAAGTCGAAGGTGCGCAGCAGGCCGCCGATCACCAGCAGGTGTCCGCCGGTGACGAAGAGCAGCACAGTGGCCAGCATCTGGTGGAACTTGCCGAAGACGGTGTTCATGTTCATCGCCAGCGGGTCGAACCCCTGCGCCATCGCGAACCCACCGAACAGGTCGACGAGAGATCCGGCCATGGCGATGGCGCTGAACAGGAGATAGGTGGTGAACCCCATCGCCAGACCGATCAGCACCTGCGTGAGGGTGGTCAACGTCAGGGCCAAGGCACCGGTGTCGACCTGCTCCTCGGCGACCTGCGGAGCGATCGCGAAGGCCAGTCCCAGGCTGAGGATCACCTTCGCCATCGCGGGGACCGACCGGCTCGAGAAGGGCGGCACGACTGCCAACCACGCCACGATCCGCACCGAGGCGAGCAGGTAGGTGATCAGCGCATCACCGGCAATCGTGATGGTCATCGCTCACGCCAAGAGGTGGGGCAGGCGCTCGAAGAGCTGCTGGGTGAAGTTGACCAATGTGTGCAGCATCCAGTTGCCGCACAGCAGCAGGGCGACACCGATGCCGACCAGCTTGGGGACGAACGCGAGGGTGAACTCCTGGATCTGCGTCATCGACTGGAACAGCGAGATCGCGAAGCCGATCACCAGCGCCGTCACGAGGATCGGGGCAGAGAGCTTCAGCGCCACGACCATCGTCTGCAGCGCGATCTCGATCACCTGGGTGTCAGTCACCGTCGATCACCCATAACTCGACACAATGGAATTGATCACCAGTGCCCAGCCGTCCACGAGCACGAAGAGCAACAACTTGAACGGCAACGACACCATCACCGGCGGCATCATCATCATGCCGAGTGCCATCAGGGCGCCGCTGACGACGATGTCGATCACGAGGAACGGGATGAAGATGATGAACCCGATGATGAACGCCTGCTTGAGCTCACTCAGCACGAAGGCGGGCACCAGGGTGGTCATCGCGACGTCGTCACGGGACTCGGGTCGGTCGCGTCCGGAGACGTTGACCAGCAGTTGGATCTCGTCGTCGCCGGTGTGGGCGACCATGAAGTCGCGCAGTGGATCGATGCCGTCGTCCCACGCCTCGGCGGTGGTCTTCTGGCCGTCGAGGTAGGGCTGCACGCCCTGGTCGTTCATGTCGCCGAGCACCGGCGCCATGATGAACAGGCTCAGGAACAGCGCCAGTCCGGTGAGCACCTGGTTGGGCGGCGTCTGCTGCAGGCCGAGCGCGTTGCGGGTCAGGCTGAGCACCACGAGGATCTTGGTGAAGCTGGTGCAGGT
>JBEBTI010000120.1:0-9978 GCA_040393845.1 Nocardioides daejeonensis | reverse complement strand
CCCGTCATCCGGCACCAGGCCGGCAGATCGATCGGAGCGACCGGGTCGGTGGTCTCGAGGTGCACTACGGTGCCGACCCGCAGCGTGAGCACGTGCTTGCGCAGCAGGATCAGCAGCCGCGCACAACCCAGGTCGCCGCCGTACACGACATGGATGCCGTCGACGACCTCGACCTCGACCGCCGGCAGGGCGGGTCCGACGGCTTCGTCCCGGTTGCTCATGGGCACACGGTAGACGGCAGCCACGTCGGCTCCCGGCCGTACCCACGCCGCGGCATGCCCGTCTAGCATGCGAGGCATGAGCGAGCTCTCCCCCGAACAGACCGCCCGCGTCATCGCTCTCGCAATGGACCTGGCTCGTGCCGGTGACACCGCGCAGCTGGTGGAGTTCCTCGACCACGGCCTGCCCGTCGACACCACGGACGGTGACGGGCAGTCGCTCCTGATGATGACGGCATACCACGGCAACCTCGAGACTGTCCGCGCCCTGGTCGCCCGTGGGGCAAACGTGAACCTGCTCAACGCACGGGAGCAGAGTCCGCTCGCCGGCGCCCTCTTCAAGGGAGAGGATGCCGTGGCCAGGGCGTTGGTCGACGCCGGCGCCGACGTGGATCTCGGTACGCCGACCGCTCGCGAAGCCGCGGAGATGTTCGGGCGCGACCACCTGCTCTCCTGAGACGAACGCTCACGTTCTTCAGGTCAGCTGATGCCTGGGGAGCCGGGCGCCAACCGCACCGTCACGACAGTGCCGACGCCGAGCTCGCTCTCGATCGAGACGGTGCCTGCGTGCGCGTCGACGATCTGCTGCACGATCGCCAGGCCGAGCCCGCTGCCGCCGGTGCTCCGGCTTCGGGCGCGGTCGACGCGACGGAACCGGTCGAAGACGTGCGGAAGGTCCTCAACAGGAATGCCCTCGCCGTCGTCGACGACCCTGATCCGATCCGGGTCGCCGTGCAGCACCACGCCACCACCGGGAGCGGTGTGCTGCAGGGCGTTGGCGACGAGGTTGCCCAGCGCTTGGCGCAACCGCACCGGGTCGGCATGCACGCTGGCCCCGGGCGATGCCGTCGTGGAGAGGCGTACGCCGGCCGCCTCGGCAGCTGCGCTGAACGACCGGACCACCTGGCCCAGGAGGTCGTCGACGTCGAGGGCCTCGGGCTCGAGCGCGAGTGCGCCGGCGTCGCCGAGCGACAGGTCGCGCAGGTCGTCGACGAGACGCTGCAGGAGAAGTGTCTCGTCATGCAGGCTGTCGAGCAGCGCTCGGTCGGTCTCGACGAGACCGTCCTGCGCGGCCTCGAGCCAGCCTCGTACGTTGGCGATCGGTGTGCGCAGGTCGTGCGAGACGTCGCTGGTGAGCCGGATCCGCGCTGTTTCGTCGGCCTGACGACGCTCGGCCATCCGGTTGAACGCCACGCCAACCTCGCCGACCTCGTCGTGGCGTCGCACTGGCACGCGGGCACGGAGGTCGCCGTCGCCGGCCCGCTGGGCGACGAGGGCCATCCGCCGCAGCGGTCGCACGATGCTGGCAGCCAGCAGTGCGCAGAGCAACAACGTCACCGCCAGCACGGCGCCGGCGACGAGCCCGATCCGGGCCTGACTGGCACCGGAGAGGTCCAACAGCACGTCCGCCCGAGCGTCGTCATCACCCCCGAACATCAGCGCCGGCGGAGCGACGTACGGCGCCAGTGAGAGCCGGCGGGCCTCGTCGGCGCAGCGCGCCACCACCACCGCATGGTCGCCGGTGTCGTGAACCAGCACCCGGAAGTCGAGCTGGACCCCGATCGCCGCAGGAAGTCCCTCCGCACGCAGGCAGCGGTTGACGCGCCGCTCGACCTTCCTCCACTCGGATGTGGGCGTGTCGGTGCCGTATGGGCTCCGGACCCGGCTGTCGACCGCGCGGGTAGGCGTCACCGCGTAGAACGCACAGTCGCGCGCCGACCCGCAGTCGACGGGCGCGACCTCGGCGACCACCTCCTCGAGCTCGAACGGTTCGCGGAGCACGGTGTCGACGTCGAGAGCGTCCAAGGTCGCCCGTGCCTGCGACGGCGATCGTGTCGCGGTGCGGCCCTCCGAGTCGATCAGCACCCGGCCTGCCGGGTCGGTGACGGTGATCGGGTGGCCGGCGTCACCGGCGAGGTCGCGCACCAGCGAAGCCGCACCCTCCCACGAGCGGTGGGTTGCGGCGTACTCCACGAGCTGGTCGTAGGCCTGTGCGTCGGCATGCAGCGACTCCTGCTGGTTCTCGCGGACCGCGACCGTCGTCGCATTGACCGTCGCCCAGGTCGTTGCCGCGACCGCGATCACGACGATGACTGCGGCAAGGGCGAACAGCCTGACGAAGAGACTGCGCCGCCAGGGCACCCGGTCACGCCTCACGACTGCTGCACCGGATCGTCGGGCTGAGCGACGCTCGCATAGCCGACGCCGTGGACGGTGCGAATCAGGCCCGGGTCGAGCTTCTTGCGCAGGTTGGCGACATGTACGTCCACCGTGCGCCGGGTCACGTACGCCGCCCCGCCGTGCGGACCATGGAGGCGGGTCAGCAGCTGCTCACGGGAGAACACCCGGCCGGGCTCCGCCGCAAGCGTCCCGAGCAGGGTCAGCTCTCCGGGCGTGCAGACCACCACCTCGCCGTGCCAGCGGACCTCGTGCGTGCTCGGCGACACGGTGAGCGGGCCGAGGGACACCGCCGGCGGAGCGGCGCCGGAGGCAAGGACGCGTTGGCGCCGCAACAGCGACCGCACCCGGGCCATCAGCTCACGCGGGCTGTAGGGCTTGGTGAGATAGTCGTCAGCTCCCAGGTCCAGCCCGAGCAGCATGTCGTCCTCGGTGACCCGCGCCGTCAGCACCAGAATCGGCAGGGCCACGGAGGCCGGCTCCGTGCGGAGCACGCGACAGACGTCGAGACCATCCATCACCGGCATCATCACGTCGAGGACGAGGAGGTCGGGGACCCGGCGGCGTACCTCGTCGACCGCCGCGCGGCCGTCGCCGACGACCGTCACGTCGTGGCCCTCGGCGACGGCATAGCGGCGGATCAGCTCCGCCTGCTTGGGGTCGTCCTCGGCGACCAGGATCTTCGCCATCCGTGGATCCTATGCCGCCGCGAGCGCTTCGGTCGGCGCGAGTCGCGACGCCCGGACGGCGGGATAGAGGCCGGCAACCGCGCCGACCAGGATGGCGCAGACGACCCCGCCGGCGACCGCAGGGACGGGTACGACGACCGGCCAGCCGCGCAGTAGGGCGTAGCCGACCGTGCCGAAGACGCCGATCAACGTTCCGGCGACGCCACCGAGCAACGAGAGCAGGACTGCCTCGACGACGAACTGCCGGCGTACGTCACGGCGAGTCGCGCCGATGGCGCGGCGCAGGCCGATCTCCCGACGGCGCTCGAGGACCGACACGATCATCGTGTTGGCCACGCCGATTCCACCGACGACGAGGGCGACCGCGGCCAGCCCGAGGAAGAGCCCGGAGAACGTGCCCTCGACCGCGCGTTTTGCGGCCAAGGCGTCGGAGGGACGGCTCACCGAGATCAGGCCGGGTACGGCGGGATCCAGCGTCGCCGGGAGGACCCCGCGCACCGCCTCGAGTTGCGACTCGACCGCGCGCAGGTAGACCACCGTGGGCCGGCCGTCGGAGCCGAGCAGGTCACGTGCGGCGCCCCAGCCGACGAAGACGGCTTGGTCCAGCTCCGGGGTGAGCGGGAGGACACCGACCACGGTGAACCACGTGTCCGCGAGCCTGATCCGGCGCAGGGCGGTCGCGTCGACAGCGGTGATGCCGAGCCAGTCGGCGGCCTGGTCCCCGAGGACCACCGCCGGCAGGTCCACGAGCGCGTGGGTGAGGAAAGTGCCCGAAGACACCTCGGCACCGAGCGGGCCGAGCAGGTCAGGACCGGTGGCCAGAGTGGTGATGCCGGCGGTGACATTGGGGTCGGCGAAGTCGTGGGGCACCACGCGGGTGTTGAGGTTGGCGAGCGCTGCGCTCGACTCGACGGGGGCGATCCGACGCACCATCGCTGCGACCTCCGGCTCCAGGGTGATCGGCTCCTCACCGCCACCGGTGGGCTGGGCGACCAGCAGGTTGGTGCCCAATGCATCGAGTTGCCGGTCGAGGTCGGCCTGACCGCTTGCCGGGATGCCGGTGACAAGGACGAGTGTCGCGATGCCCAGAGCGATCCCCAAGGCGCTGAGGACCGCACGGCCGGGGCGGCCCCGAACGCCGAACCAGCCGAGCGAGAGGGCATCGAGAAGCGCGGTCATCGGATGGCTCCGGGCGTCGGGGTCGGCGTGGGCAGGGAGGACAGGTGGCCGTCACGGATCTCGACGCGACGGGTGAAGGTCGCGGCGACGTCGGGATCGTGGGTGATCAGCGCGACGGTGGTGCCTTGGTCGTGCAGGGTGCGGAAGAGCCCGAGCACCTGGCGGACGGTCGCCTGGTCGAGCGCGCCCGTCGGCTCGTCGGCCAACAGCAGGGCCGGTTCGTTGACCAGCGCGCGGGCGATGCCGACCCGCTGGCGCTGGCCGCCCGAGAGCTGGTGCGGGCGGTGGTCAGCGCGGTGGCCCATGCCGACGCGGTCGAGCGCCTCGAGTGCCCGCGCCCGACGCTGTCGTCTGGGCGCACCGGCGTACATCAGGCCGGTGGCGACGTTGTCGACCGCGTCGAGGCGGTCGGCGAGGTGGGATTGTTGGAAGACGAACCCGAGCCACTTCGACCGGAGCCGCGACACCGCTGCGTCGCACAGGCCGCCGACGAGCTGGCCACCCACCTCGACCGTGCCGCTCGTCGGGTGGTCGAGGGTGCCCATCAGGTGCAGGAGCGTGGACTTGCCGGAGCCGCTCGGGCCGACGATCGCCAGGTCCTCACCGGCCCGGATCTCCAAGGAGACCCCGTCCAGCGCGACGACGCCTCCGGCGTACTCCTTGCGTACGTCGGTGAGCCGGAGGACGGTGGCCTGCTCGGTCACGACGCGACCACCACGGTGGCGCCCTCGTCGATCCCGTCGACCTCGGCCCGGCCACCGGCGACCATGCCGAGACCGACCGCCACCAGCGTGCCGTCGGGGCGCTCGAGCGCGTAGCCGCCGCCGGCCAGCGCCACCAGCGCGGTGATGGGCACCTGCAGCACGTCTTGGCGGGCGGCGATCGTGACCTGGCCGGAGACGGCGCCCAACGGAGCCTTGGCGACTGCGGCGGTCCGCCTCGGCTCGAGGGACACCTGCACCGTCGGCGGGCCTCCCGCGTCGCCGGCCGTTGCGCGTCCGTCGATCGACCGGATGGTCGTGCGGACCTTCCTGCCGTCCGCGAGGGTCACCGGGATCCGGCGGCCGGGCGTGAGCGACCGCGCCAGCTCGGGTGGCACGTCGAGGGCGAGCACCCGCCGGGTGCCGGTCACGCTCAGCACCTCGCCGGCCGCGTCGGCTCCGACCTGCGCGAAGACCGCCTCGACACGCACCGGCCCGCGGGTGACCACGACGGTCGAGGGTTCGAGGATGCCGGTGCCTTCCAAGCCTTGAGCCTCCTGCCACGTCGCGACGGCACCGGCCAGTGCGGCGTCGTACCGGAGGTCGACGGTCGGGCCGGCCCAGAGACCGAGGGCAGCGAGATTGGCCGCCACGAGGTCGACGTCATTGCCGGCAGCTGGGTCGGGGGGTCTGACCGGCGGCTTGCCCTTCTCTGCGTCCTGCGCCTGCGGTACGGCGAGCGTCCGGTAGAGCGGGAGGTCGCCGAACAGCACGGTGACGGGAGCGTCGTCGACCCGGTAGAGCTGCTCACCACGCCTGACAGTCGCTCCCACCGAGGGCAGCCAAGTGACCATCCCGTCGCCGCGCCCAACGACGGTGAGGGGCGAGCCGTGGCCGAGCTCGCCCGTCACCTGCTCCACGAGCGCCAGGTCACCGCGGGTGACCTCGACGGTGGCCGTGTCCGCGTCCGCCGACCCAGCCTGGGACGGGGACTCACCGCCCTGCGCGGCGTACGTCGAGAGCGCCGCGCCGACCCCGCCCAGCACCGCAGCGATCACGGCGCCCGCGACCACGGTGCGTCGAGCCACCATCACGCGCCCCCGAACGCCTCGACCAAGCAGTCCTGCTCGAGCTGCGCGGAGTCGTCAGGCACGGGATGGCCCTCGGTGTAGGTCCAGTCGATGTTGTCGTCGTTGAGCAGCGTCACCCAGAGCCCGCCGTCCTGCAGGCAGCGCACGTAGGCGAGCGACTGGTCTCGGAAGTCTGGGTTGGTCGCGGCCTCCAGGGCAGGCGGTTGCAGTGGTTCCAGGTGGGCACACGCCTGGAGCGCCTGTGCGGGCGCCGACGCGTAGTCGACCAGCGAGTCCCCGAGCGCGATCCCCATCCCGTCGGACGGTGGCGCAGTCGCGCCGTTGTCGAGCAGACAGGCGTTGTAGGCGTTCCAGATCGCCTTGCGCCGCTCCTCGGTGTCATCGACGCGGAACACCGGCCGCTCGCGCGTCCGGGCGCTCCGATTGTCTGTGGGCTCCGCCCCGGAGTCGGAGTCGGGGGAACTGTCGCTCCCGGGATCGGTCGTCACCGTTGTCGCTGACGACGGCAGACTCGCGACCTGCGGATCGGCGGGCTCCGACCCGCAGCTGGCCATGATGATCAGGAGAGGCGCCGCGGCCAGGATCCGGGCGGGGCGGTGTCGTGGACTCATGCACGGCACGCTAGGAACTCGATGTCAGGCAGATGTCAGGACAGCGTTCGGCGGAGGTCAGGGCATCCGGCCGAGCGCGAGGGGTGAGATGCCGAAGGCCCGGCCCACCCTGACGTATCAGAGGGCGGGCCGGGCCTTGCAGACCTCAGCGGATCAGAAGATCACGCATCGACCGGGCGGTTGTCCGGGCCGGGCTGGGTGTCGCTGATCCTGTCGGCCGCCAGGGCCTCGATCGCCTTGCGGACACCTTCGCCGTACGCCGGGTCAGCCTTCGTGCAGTGCTCGATGTGCTTGTCGATCGAGGTCTGCGACGCTCCGTCGATGGCGCGGGCAGTGTTCTCGAACAGCAACTGCTGCTTCTCCGGGGTCATCAGCCGGAACAGGTCACCCGGCTGCTCGAAGTAGTTGTCGTCGTCCTCGCGGAAGTTGAAGCGGTCCGCGACTGCGCCGACTGCCTGTGCCGGGTCGGCGTACTCAGGCTGCTCGGACCAACGACCGAAGTTGTTGGGCTCGATGCCGGGGACCCCACCCTGGTTGCCGTCGACACGCATCGCACCGTCGCGGTGGTAGGTGTTGAGTCCGGGCGCGGCCTTCGGGAAGTTCACCGGGATCTGGTGGTGGTTGATACCCAGGCGGTAGCGAGCAGCGTCGCCGTAGGAGAAGAGCCGGCCCTGGAGCATCCGGTCGGGCGAGAAGCTGATCCCCGGGATCAGGTTGGCCGGCGTGAACGCCGCCTGCTCCACATCTGCGAAGTAGTTCTCCGCGTTGCGGTTCAGCTCGAACTCGCCGACCTCGATCAGCGGGTAGTCCTTCTTGGACCAGACCTTGGTGAGGTCGAACGGGTGGAAGCGGTAGTTGTCCGCCTCGGCCTCGGGCATCACCTGGATGAAGAACTTCCACTTCGGGAAGTCGCCGCGCTCGATGGCGTCGTAGAGGTCACGCTGGCTGGACTCGCGGTCGGTGCCGATCAGCTCGGCCGACTCGGCGTCGGTGAGGTTCTCGATGCCCTGCTGGGTGCGGAAGTGGAACTTCACCCAGAACCGCTCACCCGCGGCGTTGATCATCGAGAAGGTGTGCGAGCCGAAACCGTGCATGTGGCGGTAGGACTTCGGGATGCCGCGGTCGGACATCACGATGGTGACCTGGTGCAGCGCCTCGGGCAGGCCGGTCCAGAAGCCCCAGTTGTTCTCGGCGTCACGCAGGTTCGTGGCCGGGTCGCGCTTGACGGCGCGGTTGAGGTCGGGGAACTTCAACGGGTCTCGGAAGAAGAAGACCGGGGTGTTGTTGCCGACGATGTCCCAGTTGCCCTCCTCGGTGTAGAAGCGGAGGGCAAAGCCGCGGATGTCGCGCTCGGCGTCAGCCGCACCGCGCTCGCCGGCCACGGTGGAGAACCGGGCAAACATCTCGGCCTCGTTGCCGACCTTGCTGAAGAGCTTGGCGCGGGTGTACTGGGAGATGTCCTGAGTGACCTTGAAGGTGCCGTAGGCGCCAGAACCCTTGGCGTGCATGCGGCGCTCCGGAATGACCTCACGGTCGAAGTGGGCGAGCTTCTCAAGGAACCACAGGTCCTGCAGCAGCATGGGGCCACGCGGTCCTGCGGTCAGGCTGTCCTGGTTGTTCGTGACCGGTGCGCCGGCAGCGGTGGTGATCGGCTTGGTGTTGTCCTGGGACATGACACTCCTCGTCATCGGAAATGGTCGGGCCGACGGTGCGACGGGCGTGCCGCGTGCTCGCTGCACCGTATGGGTCCATCCAATCACTATTCTTGAATAATTCCAAACAAAATCTAGGAGACCTTCCGCCCCGCCTCGCCGAACCGTGCGGACCCACCCCACCCAACTGCTGCAGGCGCCGGTCCGTACGCCGATCAGACCGCTTCGAGTTCCGGGTGCTCGATGTGCTCCTCGGCCTCCCTGCTGGCCCTGGCAGGAATGGCACAGGCAATCAACGAGGCGACGAGAGCGTCGCCTGCCCCGAGGAGCAGGCCTGTCCTGAAGCCCGCCTCCGACGGCATCGCGATGCCGCCAACCTGGTGAGTCATCTGGGCCAGCACGACGCCGACGACCGCTCCTGCCACCGACGTACCGACCGAACGCATCAGGGTGTTGAAGCTGTTGGCAGAGCCGGTCTCGGAGCTCGGCACCGATCCCATGATCAGCGCGGGCATCGCCCCGTACGCCAGACCCACCCCGCTGCAGATCACCATCACCGACACCGTGACACCCCACGTGCTGCTCATCAGGAGCACCGCGAGCAGATAGCCGGCAGCCACCACGGCCGAGCCCAGCGCCAGAGTGACCTTGGGTGACTTCGCGGCCGAGATCTTCGCGCCGACCGGCGAGACCAGCATCATCATGAACCCGCCGGGCAGCATCCACAGCCCCATCGCGACCATCCCCTGCCCCAGGCCGAAACCAGTGGCCTCGGGCAACTGCAACAGTTGCGGGAGGATCAACGACTGCGCATACATCGAGAACCCGACGACGACCGACGCAACATTGGTGAGCAGTACGACGGGCCGTGCGGTCACGCGCAGATCGACCAGCGGGTCGTCGACCCTGAGTTCCCACAGGCCCCAAGCCGCGAACAGCACGACGGCACCCACCAGGCATCCGAGGGTCTGCAGACTGCCCCAACCCCAGTCAGCACCTTTGGACACGCCGAGCAGGAAGCAGACCAGGCCGGCGCCCAGACCGACAGCCCCGAGCGCATCGAAGCGAGCCTCTGACATGGACGGCGTGACCGGGACCAGGGTCGCAATCAGCACCGTGATGATCACCGCCAGAGCGGTGGATCCCCAGAAGAGCACGGTCCAGTCGGTGTGCTCGGCGACGAACGCCGCGATCGGCAGGCCGAGTGCGCCACCGACTCCCATCGAGGCACTCATCAACGCGATCGAGGTGCCCAGCCTCTCCGCCGGAACCAACTCACGCAGGGCACTGATGCCCAAGGGAACGATGCCCATGCCGATGCCCTGCAGGCCACGGCCGATGATCATCGGCACCACCGTTGCGGACAACGCACACACGACCGATCCGACGACCAACACACTCGAGCAGATCAACATGATGCGGCGCTTGCCGTAGAGATCGCCCAGGCGCCCGCTGACCGGGGTGGCCACCGCGGCGGTCAACAGCGTTGCGGTGATCACCCATGAGGCGTTGGAACGGTTGGTGTCCAGCAGCCGCGGGAGGTCACCGATCAACGGAACCACCAGGGTCTGCATGAGGGCAGCCGTGATGCCGGCAAAGGCGAGCACGAAGACGATGGCGCCGGCATTGGCCGACCGGTCCGGCTCACGCACCCGGGAA
>JBEBTI010000119.1:0-10025 GCA_040393845.1 Nocardioides daejeonensis | reverse complement strand
AGAGCTCCTCCTGGTGGATCGGCATCTCGGATCCGACGACTGTGCGGACGAACCCGGGCAGACCTGCAGTCGGCACCAGGCTCTCGACCACCGACCGGATGCCGGCCGGTGTCTCCTCGACACTCACCGTCGTGGCGCCGGACCCGGCCGCCGCTGCGACCTGCTCGCGAAACTCCTTCGAGACCAGCATCGCGTGCACCTCCTCGACCGTGCCGTCGAAGCGGATCTCCTTGCGGAACTTCACGGCCGCTCACCGGCCAACCACCGCACGCCGACGGTGTTCTCGACCTGCATGGTGCGCTCGAGCTTCTCGGCGATCAGCTTGGCGATCTTGCCGCCGACCAACACGATGTTGACCTCGACATCGAGCACCACCGTCTCGACCACACCGTCATCGACCGCCCGGACGTCGGCGGTGCCCCTGATCCTGCCCGGCTTGCCGGGGATGACCACCGAGATGTCGCCGTGGGTGCCGGTCCACTCCTCCGACTGCACGATCTGCAGTTCGTCGCCGACGAACTTCTTCGCGAACCCGGGGATCTTGTCGGCGGACTGGCGCTGGTCGACGATCACCGCGGAGCCGTTGACGGTCACCTCACGCGCGACCACGTGTGTCTGGGCGTCACAGACCGCCTCACGGAACGCGGCTGTCATCAGCATCTCGCTGACCTGCTCGACGGTGGCGCCGGGGTAGGCGAGGTCGATCTTGATCTGCGTCATCGGTCGCCCGCCAGCCATGCCACGGCAACCTCGTGCTCGAGGGCCAGGCCGTCCTCGAACTTGCCTGCGATCAACTTCTCGATCTTGCCGCCGATCAGGGGGATCTTCGCCTTGGCCTCGCAGTCGAAGGTGTCGGTCGTGGCGTCACCGTCGGCACTCAGGGTGCGGGTGCCGGTGATGCTCGCCGGCTTGCCCGGCGTCTCCACGCCGAAGGCAGCAGTGTGGCCGGTCCACCGTTCGGTGATCACCGAACGGGTGGTCTCACCGGCGAAGGCCCGAGCGAAGGCGGGGATGTCGTCGTTGGGCTGCTCCTGGTCGATCCTCACGGAGGAGCCTTCGACTGCGACACTGACGGTGGTGACCTGCTGGGCACGGGCTGCCTTCTCCCGGAAGGCCGGATCAGTCAGCATGGCCAGCACCTCGGCCACCGGCGCGTCGTACCGGGTTGAGTGAGTGAATCGCATGGCGCACATCATGACGCATCACCGTCGCCAATTCGTTACGAAACGCTTCCGGTGCGCGCCCTCGACGGCACTTGATCCCCGGCCTACGGTGGAGGCGTGCCGAACTCTGTGGACGAGAACAAGGCAGAACTGGTTGCGCGGGCCACGGCCCTTGCCGAACAACGCAGGGGCACCGACGGACCACCACCGGATGCGGTTGCTGCGCTGGTGCGCGGCTTCTACCGCCATGTCGCGCCGGAGGACGTCGTCGCCCGGAGCGACGTCGACCTCTACGGTGCGCTGGCATCCCACCTGCGGCTCGCCCAGGTGCGGCCCGAGGGCCGGGCACTCGTGCGGGTCTTCACCCCGACCGTCGCCGAGCACGGCTGGTCGGCGGGTGGCCACTCCGTCGTCGAGGTGATCACCGACGACATGCCGTTCCTCGTCGACTCGGTGACGATGGAGCTCTCGCGCCAGAACCGCAACCTGCACGTGGTGATCCATCCCCAGTTCGAAGTGGTGCGTGACATCCAGGGCACCCTCCAGTCAGCCGCAGTCGCGGACGAGGCACGCGCGGTGGCGTCGGTCGAGGGCGCCGTCCGGGAGTCGTGGATGCACGTCGAGATCGACCGCATCGCCGACCAGGGCGAACGTGCCGAGATCGAGGAGCAGTTGCGCAGCGTGCTGCGCGACGTCCGCGACGCGGTGGAGGACTGGGATCGGATGCGGACCCGGATCAGTGAGGTGATCGACGACCTGGCGAGCAACCCACCGCCGCTGCCGGCCGACGAGATCGCCCAGGGCAGTGAGCTGCTGCAGTGGCTGGCCGATGACCACTTCACCTTCCTCGGCACTCGCGACTACCGGGTCGACGACGACCCGGACGACCCGGACGGTCTGGTGTTGCGGGCGATTCCCGGCAGTGGTCTCGGGATCCTGCGCAGCGACCCCAGCGAGACCTTCAGTCGGCTGCCCACGCTGGTGCGCGACAAGGCGTTGGAGAAGGTGCTGCTGGTGCTGGCCAAGGCCAACTCGCGCTCCACCGTGCACCGTCGCGCGTTCCTCGACTACATCGGTGTCAAGGTCTATGACGACGCCGGTGAGGTGGTCGGCGAGCGGCGCTTCCTCGGTCTCTACTCCGCGGCTGCCTACACCGAGTCCTTGACCCGCATCCCGTTGCTGCGCGAGAAGTCGGCCGAGGTGATGCGCCGGATCGGGGTGGAGCCCGAGAGCCACGCCGGCAGCGCGCTGATGGAGACCTTGGAGAAGTATCCGCGCGACGAGTTGTTCCAGACCCCGGTCGACCAGCTGGCCCGGATCGCCGAGTCGGTGCTCTATTCGCAGGAACGCCGACAGTTGCGTCTCTTCGTCCGCCGCGACGTCTATGCACGCTTCATGTCGTGCCTGGTCTATCTGCCCCGTGACCGCTACAACACCACGGTGCGCCAACGGATTTCGACGATCCTGCAGCAGGCGTTCGGTGGCGAGTCGGTCGAGTTCACGGTGCGGGTCAGCGAGTCGCAGTTGGCCCGGGTCCACTTCGTGGTGCGCCCCCCGCGCGGTGAACTGGTGGGAGAGGCCGACGTCTCGGAGTTGGAGCGGCGACTCGTCGAGGCCGCCCGGTCGTGGGAGGACGACTTCAACGCAGCAGTGCGGTCGGAGTACGGCGAGCAGCGCGGCGCGCACCTGGCCCGGCTCTACAGCGAGTCGTTCCCCGAGGCATACAAGGAGGACTTCCCGCCGCGCACCGGAGCGGCCGACCTCGGTCGGCTCGAGGCGATCGAGGGCGACGAGGGCATCGACCTCTCGCTGCACGAGACGATCGACGGTGCCGCAGGTGAGGCGCGGCTGAAGGTCTATCGCATCGGCGCACCACTCTCGCTGAGCCAGGTGCTGCCGATCCTCAGCTCGATGGGCGTCGAGGTCGTCGATGAGCGGCCCTACGAACTCGAGGGTCTGGCCCGCCAGACGCACATCTACGAGTTCGGGCTGCGTCACCACGCGGCGATGAGCGAGGACTCCCACGTGCTCTTCCAGGACGCCGTACGAGCTGCCTGGGCTGGCGACAACGAGGTCGACGGGTTCAACGCGCTGGTCCTGGCGGCCGAACTGACCTGGCGTCAGGCCGCTCTCCTCCGGGCATTCGCGAAGTATCTGCGTCAGGGTGGGACGCCGTTTGCCCAGGACTACATCGAGGAGGCGTTGGTCGGCAACGTCGAGATCACTCGGTCGCTGGTCGAGTTGTTCGCGACCCGGTTCGATCCGGCCGTCGCGGCCGAAGACCGAGAGGCCCGCACCCGGGCGGTGGAGGAGCGTCTGACCGGCGCGCTCGACGACGTCGTCTCGCTCGACCACGACCGGATCCTGCGGTCCTACCGCACCGTGATCCGAGCGGTGCTCCGCACCAACTGGTACCAGACCACGGCAGCTGGTGCCCCGAAGTCCTACGTCGCGCTCAAGTTGGACCCTTCGGCGGTGCCGGAGTTGCCGGAGCCCCGGCCCCGCTTCGAGATCTTCGTGCACTCACCGCGCGTCGAGGGTGTGCACCTGCGCTACGGCGCGGTCGCCCGCGGTGGGTTGCGCTGGTCGGACCGGCGCGACGACTTCCGCACCGAGGTGCTCGGCCTGGTCAAGGCCCAGATGGTCAAGAACACGGTGATCGTGCCGGTCGGTGCGAAGGGCGGGTTCTTCGCCAAGATGTTGCCCGACCCGTCCGACCGCGATGCCTGGCTGGCCGAGGGCAAGGCCGCCTACACGACCTTCATCTCGGGGCTGCTCGACGTCACCGACAACCGGGTCGACGGCGTGACCGTGCCGCCGCCGGACGTCGTACGTCATGACGGGGACGACTCCTATCTCGTCGTGGCTGCCGACAAGGGCACGGCGTCGTTCAGCGACATCGCCAACGGGATCGCGCACGACTACGGCTTCTGGCTCGGCGACGCCTTCGCCTCCGGTGGCTCGGTCGGCTACGACCACAAGGGGATGGGCATCACGGCCCGCGGTGCCTGGGTGTCAGTACGTCGGCACTTCCGTGAGATGGGCGTCGACTGCCAGACGGAGGACTTCACCTGCGTCGGCATCGGTGACATGTCCGGTGACGTCTTCGGCAACGGCATGCTCTGTTCGGAGCACACCCGCCTGGTCGCCGCCTTCGACCACCGCGACATCTTCTTGGACCCGACTCCCGACGCCGCGACGTCGTACGCCGAGCGCAAGCGACTCTTCGACCTGCCGCGGTCGTCCTGGCAGGACTACGACACGTCCTTGATCTCCGAGGGTGGGGGAGTCTTCTCGCGCACAGCGAAGTCGATCGCGCTGACCCCGCAGATCTGCGAGGTCCTCGACCTCGATGCCGAGGTCACCTCGATGACGCCGGCCGAGTTGATGCGCGCGATCCTGCTCGCACCGGTCGATCTGCTGTGGAACGGCGGCATCGGCACCTATGTGAAGGGCCGCGACGAGACCGACGCCGACGCGGGCGACAAGGCCAACGATGCGATTCGGGTCAACGGCGACGAGTTGCGGGTCAGGTGTGTCGGCGAGGGCGGGAACCTCGGGATGACCCAGCGTGGCCGCATCGACTACGCCGCGACCGGCGGACGGATCAACACGGACTTCATCGACAACTCGGCGGGGGTCGACACCTCCGACCACGAGGTGAACATCAAGGTCCTGCTCGACCGAGTGGTCGCAGACGGCGACCTGACCGGCAAGCAACGCAACGAGTTGTTGGCGGAGATGACCGACGAGGTCGGTGCGTTGGTGCTGCGTGACAACTACGACCAGAACCTCGCGCTCGCCAACGCCGCGTCCAACGCTGCGCCCCTGCTGCACGTGCATGCGGCCTGGCTGAAGGAGCTCGAGAGCCGGGGCGTGCTGAACCGCGAACTGGAGGCGCTGCCGGACTCGCGCGAGGTGCGGCGACGCCTCGACCGAGGAGAAGGCCTGCACTCGCCGGAGCTGGCGGTGCTGATGGCGTGGACCAAGATCGTCCTGGCAGAGGAGTTGGTCACCACCGACCTGCCGGACGACCCGTGGTTCGAGTCCGACCTCGTCGACTACTTCCCCGCACCGATGCGCGAGCGTTACCGGGCCCAGATGGAGCAGCACCCGTTGCGCCGCGAGATCGTGGTGACCCAGGTGGTCAACGACCTCGTCAACGGTGCCGGCATGACGTTCTGGCCCCGCCTCGCAGGGGAGACCGGGTTGGGGATCGCCGAACTGGTGCGGGCGCACTTCGCGGCGCGCGAGATCTTCGGTTCGTCGGCGCTGTGGGCCGAACTCGAGACGTGGGACAACAAGCTCCCCGCCGAGTTGCAGACGCGGATGCGGATCGAGATGCGCACCCTGATCGAACGCGCCACCCGTTGGCTCGCGAGCAACGTGCGTGCGCCGCTCGACACCGCGGAGACAGTACGCCGCTACGGCGCGGTGGTTGCCCGGGTGATGGACGAGTTGCCCGGACTGATGACCGGTCTGGCACTGACCGAGTTCGAGCAGCGTCGTGACCGACTGGTCGACGGCGGTGTGCCCGAGGCGCTCGCGGTGCGGGTGGCGGTGCTGTCGCCGGCGTACGGCCTGTTGGGGGTGGTGGACACCGCCGACCGCGGAGACCTCGACCCGGTGGAGGTGACCCGCGTGCACTTCACGCTGGGTGAACGACTCGGGCTGCCCCTGCTCAACCAGCGGATCCTCGGGCTGCCCCGGGACGACCGCTGGCAGACGATGGCGCGCGCTGCCCTGCGCGACGACCTGCATGCCGTGCAGGCCCAGCTCACCGCGCATGTGTTGGCATCCACCCCGGCGGAGGAGTCGGCGCCCGCGCGGGTGGCGGCGTGGGAAGACCTCGACGAGCAGACCGTCGCTCGTTCGGCGGTGACCCTCGAGGAGATCTGTTCCGACGACGACGCAGACCTCGCGCGGCTGTCGGTCGGACTGCGCGTCGTCCGTGGCCTCCTCAACGACCGCTGACGGGCGCCACGCTGCGCACCGGGTCTTCTGGTTACGGTTGGAGACATGGCGGCAATCGAGGTCTCGGGCCTGGTGATGGAGTACGGCGACCTGAGAGCGGTCGACGACGTGAGCTTCGAGGTGCAGCCCGGAGAGTTCTTCGGGATCCTCGGGCCCAACGGCGCAGGCAAGACCACGACGCTCGAGTTGGTCGAGGGCCTCCGCAAGCCGGTGGACGGCACTGTCCGGGTGCTGGGCGAGACTCCGTGGCCGCGCAACCCCGCCTTGCTGCCACGGATCGGCGTACAACTGCAGGCGTCCGCCTTCTTCGAGCGGCTCACCGCCCGCGAGCAGCTGCACGCCTTTGCCGCGCTGTACGCCGTCCCACGTGCCACCGCCGACGACTGGCTGGAACACGTCGGCCTGGGGGACAAGGCCGACACCCGCACCGAGCGACTGTCCGGCGGACAGGCGCAGCGGCTCTCGATCGCGTGCGCGCTCGTGCACGACCCCGAGATCGTCTTCCTGGACGAACCGACCGCGGCGCTCGACCCGCAGGCGCGCCGAAACCTCTGGGACCTGCTCTCCGGGCTCACCGACTCCGGCCGCACGGTGGTGCTCACCACGCACTACATGGACGAGGCGGAGACGTTGTGCGACCGGGTCGGGATCATGGACCGGGGCATGCTGCTCGAGCTCGACACCCCGGCTGCGTTGGTCCGCAGCCTGGACGCACCTGTGCGGGTGACGGTTGGTGCCCACCTCCTCGACGACTTCGGCGGAGCACCGGCGGTGGAGAAGGCCGAGCGCGACGCCGGCTCGGTGGTGCTGACCACCCGCCAACCCTCGGCGCTGCTCGCCTGGTTGGCCGAGAGACAAGCACTGGAGGGTCTCCAGGTGCGCGGCGGCACGCTCGAGGACGTCTTCCTGGAGCTGACCGGACGGGAGTACCGCGCATGACCACGTCGCAGGCGCCCGCCTTCAAGGCGCTCTCGGTCGCGATCGCCAAGGGGTTCCTGCGGGACAAGGCCGCGCTGTTCTTCGCGATCGTCTTCCCGCTGATGTTCCTGGTGCTCTTCGGTGGCATCTTCAACTATGAGAACGCGCCGAAGTCCGACCTGGTGCTGATCGGCGACGTCGCTCTGCTCGACGACCTCACCGGTGGCGCCAAGGAGGCCTTTGACAAGACCTTCGAGGTGACCCGCACCGACGATCGTGAGGCGGCGTTGGAGGAGGTCCGCAAGGGCGACGTCGATGCCGCCGTCGAGATGAAGGGCGACCGCCTGGTCGCGCACTACACGCAGACCGACGCGACCGGTGCTGCGATGACGGCCGGAACACTGAGGGCCTTCGTCGACGGAGCCAACGTGGCGGCCTCGGGCGAGCCGCCGCGTTACACCTTCGTGTCGGAACGGGTCGAGGACGACTCGCTGTCCACGATCCAGTTCGTCACCCCCGGCCTGCTCGGCTGGGCAGTGGCGATGAGTGCCGCCTTCGGCGCCGCTGCGACGCTGCAGGGCTGGCGCCAGACCAAACTGATGCGCCGACTCCAGTTGGCACCCGTGAAGACTCCGACCATCGTGGCCGCCCGGGTCTTCGTCACGGTGGTGGTCGCGCTGCTGCAGATGACGATCTTCCTCGGTCTGGGCAGCCTCGCCTTCGGGCTGCAACTCACCGGCGCGTGGTGGATGACCGTTCCGCTGGTCGTTGCCGGCACCTTGTGCTTCATGGCGTTGGGTCTGCTGGCCGGAGCGTTGGCAAAGACCACGGAGGGCGCGGTCAACCTGGCCAACTTCCTGGTGCTCCCGATGGCCTTCCTCTCGGGCTCGTTCTTCCCACTCGAGGCCGCGCCCGACTGGCTGCAGAACCTGGCCCGGGTGTTGCCGCTCTACCACCTCAACGACGGCATGCTCGACGTGATGGTGCGTGGCGAACCGGCACTCGCGGCGTTGCCGATGATCGGCATCCTGCTGGCCTTCACGGCGGTGGTCTGCCTGATCGCCGTACGTCTTTTCAGGTGGGAGACGGTGTGAAAGGCTCGCCGCCATGAGCCTGCTCCTCCAGACCCCACGTGCGCTGCTGCGACGGATCTCCTCGACACTGGTCGGCGCTTCCTCCAGCCCGCTGGCAGGGCGCACGGTGCTGGTCACCGGGGCCTCGTCGGGCATCGGCGAGGCGACGGCGTACGCCGTGGCGGAGCGGGGCGCCCGACTGCTGTTGGTGGCCCGCCGTGCCGACGAGCTGGAACGGGTACGCCGACGGGTGGAGGAGCTCGGTGCCGAGGCGGAGGCGTGGTCGGTGGACCTGACCGACGGCGACGCCGTCGACGAGTTGGTCGAGGAGATCCTGGCGCGCCATGGCACCGTCGACTTCCTGGTCAACAACGCGGGTCGATCCATCCGCCGCTCGCTCGAGTTGTCCTACGACCGTTTCCACGACTTCGAACGCACCATGGCGATCAACTACTTCGCTCCGCTGCGACTCACCCTCGGGCTGTTGCCGGCGATGCGCGAGCAGGGGTTCGGTCACGTGGTCAACGTGGTGACCTGGGGCGTGCAGATGAAGGCGCCCAAGTTCTCCGCCTACATCGCCTCCAAGGCCGCACTCGACACGTTTGCCCGGATCGCCGGACGCGAGACCTACGGCGACAACGTCACCTTCACCAACGTGCGACTGCCGCTGGTGCGCACCGGGATGATCACCGCAACCGAGGCCTATGCCAAGGCCCCTGCGCTGTCGGCGGAACAGGCCGCGGCCCTCGTCGTCCGAGGTCTGGAGGATCGTCCGATCACGGTGTCGGTCACGGTCGCGCGCATCGGCGAGGTGTTCAACCTCGTGGCGCCCCGGCTCAGCGATGCCCTCCACTGGCAACTGGCACGTCGGCTTCCCGACTCGGCGGCAGCCCGTGAGGTCACGGAGAGCCGAGCGTCAGAGACGTCCCACTGACCCGGAACACCTCCACCTTGGTCGGCGCCCACACGCACTCGATCTTCTCGACCTGGCGTACGGCGTGGAACACCTCACCGTCGGCCACCGTCACCTCGCCGACGTTGCCGCACTGGGAGAAGCCGGCGACCACCAAGGTGTCCACCGAGAGGTCGACCCCGTTCAACGGTGCGGCGTCGTCGACGTACTGCTCGGGGAGCCCGTCCAGGAACTGCTTCCGCTCGGCGTCGGAGCCGATCAACCGAGGTGTGGTGTGCGCGTGCAGCCACGCCTCGTCGGCGTCGGGGCCACCCTGCGACCAGCTGACCACCACCTCGGGCGGGTCCCCCTCCGACGGGGCACCGGGGTCCTCGGTGCCGCAGGCCGTGAGGAGCACCAGGACGCTGAGCGCGAGGCTGAGCGCTCCTGTTGACCGTGGTCGTGTGTGCTCCATCGTGCCCACCCCTCCCGGTGACCAGAGCGCGAACTGACCTCGTTGGGACGGCTGACGGCCGGTCGGGGTTCCGAGCGCTCAGCTCGCCTTCTTGCGCGCTGTCTTCCTGGCGGGTGCCTTCTTCGCAGTGCTCTTCTTCGCGGCCTTCTTGGCAGGTTTCCTCGACTCCTTGGCCGCGGGCTCGGAGCTGGCCTCGGCGGGAGCCTCCTCGCCCCGGGCCTCCTTGGCCGCCGCCACCGACTTCTGAAGTGCAGCCAGCAGGTCGACGACCTCGCCGCCGGTCTTGGTCGAGGTCGGGGTGCGTTGCACATCGCCGCCCTCGAGCTTGGCCTTCACCACGGCTTCGACGGCCTCGGCATAGTCGTCGGTGAACTCGGTGGCGTCGAAGTCGCCGGCAAGCGTCTCGACCAACAAGTTGGCCATCTTGACCTCCGACTCCTTCACCTCGCCCACATCGATGTTGAAGTCGGGGGTCCGGATCTCGTCGGGCCACATCATCGTCTGCAGCACGATCACCCCGCCGTCGTCGG
>JBEBTI010000118.1:0-10132 GCA_040393845.1 Nocardioides daejeonensis | reverse complement strand
TCGCGTGAACGTGGCGCGCAGCAGGGACTCCCGTCACTCATGCGGTCCAGTCCATCACGCGCAGGCGGCGACCCGACAACAGCACCGTGCCATGGCGACGGCGTCGGGTCACCTCGACAACACCTCGGCAAAGCGCTGATGGACGTCTGCCATCACCTCGCCCGCAGCCGGACTGAACTTGCCGAAGTCGAGGAACCCGTGGATCAGCGTCTCAGCCTGCACCGACTCCACCTGCACACCCGCAGCGCGCAGGGCATCGACGTACGCCAGCCCCTCGTCGCGCAGCGGGTCGAAGCCGGCGGTGACGACGACCGCAGGCGGCAGGTCGGCTCGTGCGCCGTGCAGTGGCGCGAGGCGCGGATCGACCGGCTCCACCTCCGACTGCACGTAGTGGCCGAAGAACCAGATCTTCGTCTCGGTCTCGAGCAGATAGCCCTTGCCGTTCTCCGCGCGCGACGGGTAGTCGCCGAGCGGGTCGAGCGACGGATAGATCAGCAGTTGCGCGGTCACCTCGGGCACCACCTGCGCGACGTGCGCCGCCAGGTTGCCGCCCGCACTGTCGCCGGCGACCCCGAAGACCGAGGTGCCGCCGTACGACGCCAGGTCACCGGCAAGCTCGCGGGCTGCGGCCACTGCGTCGACCACCGCGGCCGGGACCGGGTGCTCCGGCGCGAGCCGGTAGTCGAGCGCGACCACCACCGCACCGGTGTCGCGGGCCAGGCGACGGCACGGCTGGTCATGGGTGTCGAGGTCGCCGATCACCCAACCGCCGCCGTGCAGGAACAGCACCGTCGGGCGCGGCCCGTCACCCGGCCGATAGACCCGCGCCGGCCGACCCGCGACCTCGGTGTCGACCACGTCCACCGCGATCGGCTCGTCGAGACGACTGAGCGTCGCCATCGCGGCGTACCCCCGGCGCGCGGTCTCCGGGTCGCTCTCGTGCATCGGCGGCGCTCCCGCGTCGGCCATGAACGTGAGGACGCCTGCAATGTCGGGGTCGAGTGCCATGCCCGAGAGGCTAGCGGCCAGCACCCACCTCGGGCATGGTTGCGCGGTGAGCGCACCAGGTGGGTGCGACCCGGGCACGTCTCTCGCCCTGCTCAACCACCAACCACCAACCACCAACCACCAACCACCTACCGCAGGAGGTGGGTGCGGAGACCGCGGGTCAGGGCGCGGGTGTAGATCGTGCGGCCCTTCTTGGTCGTCATCAGGCGGGCGTCGGCCGGGGAGCGCATGTTGCCGAGTTCGACCATCACGGTCGGCACGTCGGCGAGGTTGAGGGTGCCGAGGTCAGTGCGGACGTCGAGGCCGGTGCCGCCGGCAACGTAGTTGGCCCTGGGCACTCCAGCGCGCACCAGGCCTCGCCGCAGAGCGCGAGCCAGCTTCAACGACGGCCGGTGGATGTCGTCGGTCCACGGTGCTCGGTCGCCGGGGGCGATCACGTGGAAGCCTCGCGCGCCGCTCGCCAGCGATCCGTCGGCGTGGATGCTGATCATCAGGTCCGCGCCCACCTTCGCGCCGAACCTGCCACGCCGGTTGACACACGGTCCCCAGCGGTCGTCGCGGTTGGCCTTGCGGGTCATCCGGACCTTCGCACCGAGCCGTTTGAGTTGCTTGCGCAGTTGCCTGGCGACCTGCCAGTTGAAGGTCGCCTCGGGGAAGCCGGCACTGGTCGCCGTACCCGTGGTGTTGCACGACTTCGTGAACCCACCGGCCGGCACCTGTCGGTTGATCTGGGCGGGGAAGTTGCGGTTGCCCAACTGGTGTCCGGGGTCGATCGCGACCAGCCTGCCGGCCAGCGGCTTCGCACGCGGTGCGGGTCCGGTCGGTGCAGGACCAGCCGGTGCAGAACCAGCCGGTACGACGATCTCTGCCGGCCGCTGCGAGGCAACCGGTGTGTCCGCGGGCGGTGAGGGCAGCAGCGCGCCGCCCACGGCGACCGCTCCGACCAGCAGCGAAGCGCACCACGTCCGCACCGGCGCTCCTTCACGACGAGACCTGACCCAACGAGGACTCCGAGACTACTCCGCGCCGCCGGGCCGCACCGTGACCACGGGCGCGATCACCTACGCTTGACCGTCGCCGCGCGAGGCGGCATCAGTCGACGAAGGAGATGCACGTGAGCTGGTTGGTCACCGGGGGCGCCGGCTACATCGGGTCCCATGTCGTGAGGGCACTGCAGGCAGCGGGTCTTCCTCCGGTGGTGCTCGACGACCTCTCCACCGGCATCGAGTCCTTCGTGCCTGCGGACGTGCCGTTCGTGCGCGGCACTCTGCTCGACGCCGACCTCGTTGCCACGACGC
The DNA here is from genome assembly GCA_040393845.1 of Nocardioides daejeonensis. GTDB lineage: Bacteria > Actinomycetota > Actinomycetes > Propionibacteriales > Nocardioidaceae > Nocardioides > Nocardioides daejeonensis_A. The sequence continues at coordinate 7,826 of JBEBTI010000118.1, read as the reverse complement.
TCGTCGAGCACGACGTGCAGGGCGTGATCCACATCGCCGGCTACAAGTACGCCGGGGTGTCGGTCGACCGGCCGCTGCACACCTACGAGCAGAACGTCACCGCGATGGTGGTGCTGCTGCGTGCCATGAAGGACGCCGGCGTCGACAAGTTCGTCTTCTCCTCCAGCGCCGCGACCTACGGCACGCCCGACGTCGACCAGGTCACCGAGTCGACGCCGACCGCACCGGAGTCGCCGTACGGCGAGACGAAGCTGATCGGCGAGTGGCTGCTGCGGGACGCGGCGCACGCCCACGGCCTCAAGCACACGAGCCTGCGCTACTTCAACGTGGTGGGCTCGGGCGAACCCTCACTCTTCGACGTCAGCCCGCACAACCTCTTCCCGTTGGTCTTCGACATGCTCTACCGCGGTGCGACGCCGCGGATCAACGGCGACGACTACGCGACCGCGGACGGCACCTGCGTGCGCGACTACGTGCACGTCACCGATCTGGCCACCTCCCACGTCGCGGCCGCGCAGCGCCTCAAGGCCGGCGAGCCGATCGAGCCGGTCTACAACCTCGGCAGTGGAGCCGGCAGCTCGGTGCGCCAGATCATGGACACCATCCGCGAGGTCACCGGCATCGACTTCACGCCCGAGGTGCACGGTCGTCGCGCCGGCGACCCTGCCCGGATCGTCGCGAACGGCGAGATGGCCGCGCGCGACCTCGACTGGCAGATGCGCCACTCGTTGCACGAGATGGTCGCCAGCGCCTGGGCCGCGCGCCAGGCCGCCGGCGACGCCTACCCCGGCTGACCCGCACCGGGCGGCACGGCGGGCGCGGGAACCGTAACCGAACCTCGCCTCCACCAGTTGGTCGAGCGATCCCTGCGATGCAGCAGGGCCCCACCCCGACTGGAAGACCCGTGCCGGACCCGACGCCGCCCGTTGACTCTCTGGAGACGCCCCCGTCCCCCGGCGACGGCGCAGGCGAGCCGGACCCGACGCACGACGGCGGTTCCGACGAGCCCGGTCGGCCGACCACGCTGGCCGGCGGGATCCCGGTGCGGGTGCGTCGCCGTCGTCGTCGCACACCGTGGCGCCGGCTGAAGAGTTGGGTGCGTCACCACAAGGCACTGAGTGTGCTGATCGGGCTCATGCTGGCCCTGCTTCTGGGTCTGGTCCTGTGGCTGATCTGGTTGTGGCTCCAGCTCGACGGCGTGACCCGCTTCGACATCGACCCTGACAACCGACCGGACCGCGTGCCCGGCGACCAGGTCAACATCCTGGTGCTCGGCGTCGACGACCTCGACTACCAACGTGACGTCGGTCCTGACGTCTACAAGATGTTGGAGAGCGGCAAGTGGCAGCGCGGTGCCTTCCGCAGCGACACGATGATGTTGCTGCACCTCAACGCCGACCGCGATGCCGCGCAGGTCGTCTCGATCCCGCGGGACTCCTACGTCGACATCCCCGGCGAGGGCCGGTCGAAGATCAATGCTGCCTTCTCCTGGGGTGGTCCCGAGCTCGCGGTCGAGACCGTGGAACAGAACTTCGGCGTGTACGTCGACCACGTGGTGGTGGTGAACTTCGGCGGGTTCGCGGATGTCACCGACATCCTCGGTGGCATCGACATCGCCTTCGCCCAGGACACTCCCGCTGACACCCGCGGTCGGATCTGGCCGGCCGGGGTCCATCGTCTGGGCGGCACCGACGCACTGTTCTACGTGCGCCAGCGTTATGACCTGCCGCGTGGTGACTTCGACCGGATCCAACGGCAGCAGAACTACCTGCGCAGCCTGCTCAACCGTGCCGTCGAGGACCGCATCGTGCTCAGCCCGCTCAAGGCGACCCGACTGGTCGGCCAACTCTCGGACCTGGTCGCCGTCGACTCGTCGATGACCAACGGCACTCTGCGCGGTCTCGCGCTCGGCTCGCGCGACCTGCGCAGCAACGACATCCGGTTCGTCACGATCCCCAACTCCGGATCGGCCACGATCGACGGCGCGAGCGTCGTCCAGCTCAAGCTGAAGCAGGCCCGTCAGATGTTCTCCGAGCTCGAGGAGGACAACTTCGAGTCCTGGTATGCCCGCAACGAGATCGACGAGCTGCCGGCCTTCGCCGAGGTCGACTGACCCGCACGGTCGAGGGCCACTCCTCCTCTCACTCCTGTGACCAGGGCGCGCGGAGCTCCCCCACCACCACGCCTCCACCCGTGAGCTGGTGCCGGCCCAGCCGACGTACCGCGTCGGCGTCCACGCCCGACTCCTCCAGCACTCCCAGCCGGGCCAGCGCCGCCGCGAGCACCACCGGCCGGGCGCGGTCGCCACCGTCGTCGATGGTCAGGGCGATCGCCCGCCCGTCCGGCAGTGCCAGCACGTGGCAGGCCTCGGCCCCGAACTTGCCGATCGCTCCCGGCAGCGCGGCCAGGAACTCGACCTCGTCGCGCCGGGTGCCCGCGACGTACGTCGGGTGCTCCCGGATCGCCGCCGCCACCCGGCCCTCCGGGGTGTCCGGTGCTGCGGTGGCGAGGGCGGCGAAGGCCCGCGCCAGACCGACCGGCGACGTACCGAGCAGCGGGGCACCACACCCGTCGACCGCGTCATGGCCGACCGGGGCACCGGTGAGTTCGGCGAAGGTGTCGGCGATCGCGATCTGCAGCGGATGCATCGGTGAGAGGTAGGACGACAGCGGCCACCCGTTGACCACGCAGGTGGCCAGCATCGCCGCATGCTTGCCGGAACAGTTCATGTGCAGCCGGCTCGGCGCACCGCCGGCACGGATCAGTTCCCGTTCGGCTTCTCGGTCCAACGGCCAGTCCGGCGGGTTCTGCAACGCCGTCTCGCCCAGGCCGGCTGTCGCCAGCAGGTCCCGCACCGCCGCGACATGGAACTCCTCGCCCGAGTGCGACGCGCACGCCATCGCCAGCAGGTGCGGGGCAACATCCAGCCCGGCGCGCACCATCGCCAACGCCTGCAAGGGTTTGTTGCAGGAACGCGGGAGGAAGACCGCGTCCGGCGCACCCACCGCAAAGTTCACCGACCCGTCGGCATTGAGCGCGACCACGGTGCCGTGATGGTGGCCCTCGACGAACCCGGAGCGGACGATCTCGACCAGCACTTCGTGACCCATGCCCCCATCTTCCACACCACATGGGCGTACGACGAGTGCGGGCGCGTGCAGGCACCGGGGGCCCCGGCTGGCAGGATGACGTCGTGGCCATCAATCTGCCCCAGTACTGCCCGTCCCCGCGCGAACTGGACGACCTCCAGTTGCTCACGGTCGGCGCGTTCCGTCCGCTGACCGGCTTCAACGAGCCGGGCTCCCCCGTGCGACTCAACCTGCCGTCGGAACTGCACGACGTCTCCGAGGTCGAACTGGTCGACCCCGAAGGGCTGCCGCTTGCCCGGATCGACGCCGACGGCAACGTGACCACCCTGGCGCACGCGGCGTACGGCCCGTTCCGGGGCCTTCACCTCACCCCCGGCGAGGTGCGCAAGGCCTATGCCGGGTCCACCTTCGTGCCGGTCACCGCGGCGCTGACCGTGGACGAGGTCGAGTCGCTGCAGCCGATCGACGGCCGCGTCGTCCTGCTCGCACTCGTCGGCGCCGGCACTCCCGAGGGGATCAGCCCCGTCGGCCTGGTCCGGGCGAGCCTCGCCGCAGCCGACCTGCTCGACGACGCCGTGGTGGTCGCCGTACCCTTGGCTTCGCACCGCGACCCCGAGATCGACCATCTTCTCGGCGCCCAGGTGGTCGGCAACTACGCCGCCGCCGACCCGGTGCACGCGCTGCCCGACACCGACGGGGACGACTATCCCGAGGCGATTGCTGACATCCTCGACTTCGAGCTGCCCGCACCCGACGAGAAGGGCCTGGTGCTCTTCTTCACCGGCCTCTCCGGCAGCGGCAAGTCGACCTTGGCCCGCGCCCTGCAGGACAAGGTCCTCGAGCAGGGGCGTCGCAACGTCACCTCGCTCGACGGCGACGTCGTACGCCGCAACCTGAGCGCCGGCCTGACCTTCAGCAAGGCCGACCGCGAGACCAACATCCGCCGCATCGGCTGGGTCGCCGCCGAGATCGCGCGTCACGGCGGTCTGGCGATCTGCTCCCCCATCGCCCCCTTCGCCGCCACCCGCCAACAGGTGCGTGAGTACGTCGAGGAGGCGGGTGGCGAGTTCTTCCTCGTGCACGTCGCCACTCCACTGGAGGAGTGCGAGCGGCGCGACCGCAAGGGCCTTTACGCCAAGGCCCGGGCCGGCGAGATCCCCGAGTTCACCGGCATCTCCTCGCCCTACGAAGAGCCTGACGACGCCGCTGTCCGCGTCGACACCACCGGCCGCACCATCGACGAGGCGCTCGACGACGTGCTCGCCGAGCTGCGCAACCGGGGCCTGCTCGACCTCTGAGTACGTGTGCTGAGTGCTGGAATGGTGGTTGAGCAGGGCGAGGAACGAGCCGGTGTCGGGGCTCACCACTCGTGGTGCCGGCGGGTTCACGCCGGCGCGATCACCTGCGAGTCTCTGCGGCGCGCTCCAGCAGGGACAGCAGGTAGGTGCCGTAGCCGGACTTCACCAGGCGGCGGCCCTGGTCACGCAACTGGTCGTCGTCAATGAAGCCCATCCGCCACGCGACCTCCTCCGGAGCGCCGACCTTGAGGCCCTGACGCCCCTCGAGCGTGCGCACGAAGTTGGCGGCGTCGTTGAGGGAGTCGAAGGTGCCGGTGTCGAGCCACGCGGTGCCACGCGGCAGCACCTGCACGTGCAGCTTGTCCTCCTCGAGGTAGAGCCGCGACAGGTCGAGGATCTCCAACTCCCCACGCTCCGACGGCTTCAGCGTCGCCGCCTTCTCCACCACCGTCCCGTCATAGAAGTAGAGACCCGGCACCGAGTAGTTGCTCTTGGGACGCAGCGGCTTCTCCTCGAGGGAGACCACCTTGTTGTGCTTGTCGAACTCGACCACGCCGTACGCCGTGGGGTCGGCAACCCAATAACCGAAGATCGCCGCGCCGTCGACGTCGGCATACTTTCGCAGGCGCGTGCCCATCCCGCGGCCGTGGAAGAGGTTGTCGCCCAGGATCAGCGCGACCTTGTCGTCCCCGATGTGGTCGGCGCCGATCAGGAACGCCTGGGCCAGGCCGTCGGGAGCCGGTTGGACGGCGTAGGTGATGTTGATGCCGAACTGCGAACCGTCTCCGAGCAGTCGGTGGAAGCCGTCGGCCTCGTGCGGGGTGTTGATGATCAGCACGTCGCGGATGCCGGCCAGCATCAGGGTGCTGAGCGGGTAGTAGATCATCGGCTTGTCATAGACCGGCACCAGCTGCTTGCTGATCCCCTGAGTGATCGGGTGCAGCCGGGTGCCGGTGCCGCCGGCCAGGATGATCCCCTTCATCGCCATGTCTGGACAACGAAGACTCGGCGAAACAGGTACGTTCGGCGCCATGCGAGAGATCTTGGTGACCGGTGGCGCAGGCTTCATCGGCTCGAACTTCGTGCACCACGTGCTGCGCGAAACCGACCTGCGGGTCACGGTCCTGGACAAGCTGACCTACGCCGCCTCACGGGCCGCGCTCGCTGACCTGCCCGAGGACCGGGTGCGGCTCGTGGTCGGCGATGTCGCCGAGGCCGACGACGTGGAACCACTGGTGGCCGCGTGTGACGCGGTGGTCCATTTCGCGGCCGAGTCGCACAACGACAACTCGCTCGCCGACCCGAGTCCGTTCATCCGCACCAACCTGGTCGGCACCTTCACCCTGCTCGAGGCGGTACGACGGCACGGGCGGCGCCTGCACCACGTGTCGACCGATGAGGTGTACGGCGACCTCGCCCTCGACGACCCCGAACGCTTCACCGAGGCGACGCCCTACAACCCGTCGTCGCCGTACTCGGCCTCCAAGGCAGGCTCCGACCACCTGGTCCGCGCCTGGGTGCGCAGCTTCGGGGTGCAGGCAACGATCTCCAACTGTTCCAACAACTACGGTCCGTGGCAGCACGTGGAGAAGTTCATCCCCCGGCAGGTCACCAACGTGCTGGACGGCGTACGCCCGAGGTTGTACGGCGCCGGCGCCAACGTCCGCGACTGGATCCATGCCGACGACCACTCTGCCGCGGTGCTCGCCGTGCTGGAGCGCGGCCGGATCGGCGAGACCTACCTGATCGGCGCCGACGGCGAACGCAACAACCTCGAGGTGGTGCAGCTGATCCTGCGCCTGATGGGCTGCCACGCGGACGACTTCGACCACGTCACCGACCGCCCCGGCCACGACCTGCGCTATGCGATCGACTCCTCCAAGCTCACCGCCGAACTCGGCTGGAAGCCCGCCTACCCCGACTTCGAGTCCGGCCTCGCCGCCACCATCGACTGGTACCGCGCCCACCAATCCTGGTGGCGCTCTGCCAAGCAGGCCACCGAGGCCGCCTACGCCAGGACCGAGACCGTCAGCGCTGGTGGTTGAGCAGCCGCCTGGTGATTGAGCAGCGATGACGGAGCGTGTCGAAACCACCCCGCAGGTAATCTTCTCCCGTGATCGAGATCCTCGAGTTCCAGTCGACAGTCATGCTCGTCGTCCTGCTGATTGCCCTCGTGGTGAAGACCTACGCCTTCGTGAACTCACTGCTCTGGTCAGCCGAGCACTACCACGCTGCCGGCAAGCTCACGAAGCCCGCTTGGTGCGCGATTCTCGGCGTCGGCCTGGCCGCCCAGATCATCCTGATCTCAGCCTCGCCGCTCAACCTGATCCACCTGGTCGCCTCCGTCGCTGCGATCGTGTACGTCGTCGACGTCCGCCCCGCCCTTGCCTCCCTGACCCGCCGCTGACCCACCCCACGTGTTGAAACACCACGGCCCCAGACGGATGTCCGGGGCCATGGTGATCAGAACAGCGCCAGCTGTTCGTCAGTTGCTCTTCAGTTGGTCTCGGCGGCCGGGGTGGCGGTCGCGGCGGGGGCCTTCTTGGCCGGAGCCTTCTTCGCGGGGGCCTTCTTGGCCGGAGCCTTCTTGGCAGCCGGAGCCTTCTTCGCGGCCGGCTTGGCAGCGGTCTTGGTGGCCGGAGCCTTCTTGGCGGCCGTCTTGGTGGCGGGAGCCTTCTTGATGGCGGGCTTCTTGGCCTTCTTTGCCTTCGGCGCCTCGGGCTTGTACTCGCCCTTGCGGATCGCTTCGATCGCCTTCTCGCCACGGCTGACCAGGTCGGTGTAGGTCTCGGTCGCGTCGGCGATCGCCTCGGTCAGCGCTTCACGGGCCTTGGCCGGCAGAGCCTTCGCCTCGGTCTGGAGCTCGTTGACCCGAGCCTCGAACTTCGACTGGGCGTCCCTGACGTCAGCCTGCAGTTCCTTGATCCGCGCCTCGACCTTGGCCTGGGCCTCCTTCGCCTCCTTGGCAGCAACATCGACGCGTCCCTTGGCGTAGCTCTGCGCCTTGCCGTTGAGGGTCTTGGGCTCGAGGTCAAAGCGCTGCGCCTTCTTGGCGGTCTCGGCGACGAGACCCTGCACCTCGACGGCGTACTGGCGGGCAACGCCGACGGCCAGGTCGGTCGCACCGACGGTCGCGTAGAACGGGCGAGCTGCTTCGGTCTTGATGTCGAACTTGGTCTTGGCCATGTCATGGACTCCTGTTGCCATTCGGTGGACGCGGGCGCGGACCCGCGACGGTTAGGGAGAGTGCTTCAGCTCTCGACGTCGTCCTGGCCTGCCGTTGCGCCATTGAGCGCGAGGAAGGAGGAGTAGACGTCGAGGAGGGACTGCTTCTGCCGCTCCGTCAGTCCGGAGTCGTTGAGGATCGCCAGCTCGACCGAACCACCGACGCCGTCCTCGGGAGAGAGGATGCCGGCGCGGATGTAGAGCTGTTCGGCCG
>JBEBTI010000117.1:0-10257 GCA_040393845.1 Nocardioides daejeonensis | reverse complement strand
CAACTCCAAGCTCGGCGTACACAACTTGCAGTTCGGCGTACCCAAGCCAAAGCTCGGGCGGGTCAGGAACGCTTGCGGAGGGCCTCGGCGAGGGAGGCGACGGTGCTGTCGGAGGAGGCAGCGGCGGCCTCGACGTTGCTGGTGGTGACCTGCTCGAGGAGCTCGGCGCGCTGCACCACGACGGAGCGGGGTGCGGAGATGCCGACACGTACGACGTCGCCACGGATCTCGAGGACGGTCAGCGTGATGTCGTCACCGACGACCACGCTCTCCCCCGCCTTTCGGCTCAGCACCAGCATGGGGCCACGCTACCGGTAGTCGGCGCGGCGTGGCACCAGACCCAGATCATCCGGCAAGCGGCGCCGCGATCGGAAGCGAAGCATCGGCCAGCACGATCTGGACTGCTCGGCGGGTGAGGGTGTTCACCACGATCGGAGCAACCAGGTTCGCGGAAGTCTCCTCGAGGGAGGCGCCCGGATTGAGCACCACCAACACGAGAGCGTCGGCCGCGGAGGTGAGAGCAAGCAGATCGACGTCGTCAGCCGACAGCACCGGCTCGTAGTCGGCGAAGAACGCTGCCGGCGGGACGACCAGGAAGCGCAACCCGTCCCGCGTCAGCGAACGAAGCGCGCACAGGGTGCCGGCGTCGTCAACGCGCACCAGGGCAAACCTCGTGTCGTCGGGGAAGCCCGGCATCGGTCTCGCGAACTCGATCACCGGAAGCTCCGGAACCTGCTCGGGAGAGTCCATGTGCACCTCGTCCGTCTCGATCATCTCCACCGTCCCGATCATCGCAGGAAGTCCATCAGCGAGACGGACAGGACGCGCGCACTGGTTGCCAGGGCCGCTTGATGGGCGACCTCGGCGAGTTTGACGTCGAGGGCGCTGCGCACCAGGTCAGCGTCCTCGAGATCGGACAGTCTGGTGGTCAACGTGAGCTCCTTGCTGACGGCATCGGAGAGGACCCCCTCCAGACGCTTGGCGCGGATGCCGACGTCGGCCTGGGTCGTGGTCAGGGTGTCGAGTCGACCGTTGAGTGCCTCGATGCCGGTGCGGACACCGGCCGTGTTGCCGGTCAGCAAGGCGGTCGAGAGTGCCGCAAGGTCGTCGAAGAGCGAGGCACCGGTCGGCCCGAAGACGTCAGGTCCGTTGACGTTGACCTGCACCTGTACGCCGGGGGCGACCGTCCGGTTGACCGCCGCAGCAGTGCCGATCCAGACCCCATTCGCGTCGTAGGCATCGGCCCCGGCGGTGACCCCACCGAAGACCGGCCGGCCGAGGAAGTCGGTGTTGGCCACGGAGATCAGTGACTCACGCAACTGGTCGACCTCGACAGCCAACGCATCCCGTCCAGCTTGACTCATCGAGCCGTCGTTGGCGCCTTGCAGCGCGAGGTCTCGCGCCCGACGTACCTGGTCGGTCATCGAGGTCAGCGACGAGTCCAGCTGGTTGAGCCAGCCGAGGCCGTCGTCGGCGTTGCGCGCATGCTGCTTGAGTTCAGCCGACTCGGCACGCACCCGCATCGCCGCGATTGCCTCTGACGGCGAGTCGGACGCCCGGTTCAGGCGACGCCCCGTCGAGAGTTCCTCCTGCTTGGCAGCCAGACGACTTGCATTGGTCTCGATGGAGGTCAGCGACTGACGCACCATCATGTTCTGGGTGACGCGAGTGATGGCCATCAGCGCAACAGTCCTGTCCGGTTGATGAGAGTGTCGAGCACCGAGTCGAGCGTGGTGAGCACCCGCGATGCGGCTTCGAAGGTCCGCTGCGCCGCCATCAGGTTGACCATCTCCTCGTCGATGCTCACTCCCGCGAGTGACTCACGCAGGTTGTCGACCTGGCTGGTCAGGGTCTGCTGGTTGCTGGCCAGGCGGTGCGCCGACGCGACCTCGGTGCCGAAGACCGCCACCAGGCGCTGGTACGACGACTCGACACCCGCGCTGGTCGACAGCAGATCAGCGTTGCTGCCGTCCAGACCGCCGCCAGCGATGCCGGAGGCGGCCACCAGGTCGCCGTCAGTGATCAGGACGCCAAGACTGCCGGCCACGTCCGCCGGGTCGTAGTCGAACAGCGCGGTGCCAGCCACCCCGTTGAGATCGAATCCGCTCGTGTGGATGGTGTTCATGTCATCGGCCAACTGCTGCGCGACGCTGTTGAGCCCTGCGCGGTAGTTGGGGATCGTCACGTCCACGAGTTCGGTCAGTGCACCGAGGCCCGCCCCCGGGGACACCGCACTGGTGCCCGCCGACGAGGTGAGCTGATAGGTGACCGGGCTGCCGTCGCCGGTGCCGTCGGGGTTGATGCCGGTGGCCACCGTGAGTGTCGCAGCCTCCCGCCCGTCAACCAACTGCACTCCGTTGAGCTGCATGTTGAAGCCGCCGTCGGGACGGAGGGTCGCCTTCGCACCGGTCAGCTCGGAGAGTGCCAACGCAAGCCGGTCCCGCTGGTCCAGCAGCGCTCCGGCGTCGATCCCGTTGAGGGTGGCGTCGGAGATGTTGGCGTTGGTGGCGGCAAGATCAGCCGCCAGCACGTTGATCTGCTCGACGTCGACCACGATCCGCTGGCGCAGTTCCGCGGACTCGGTGTCGAGGTTGCGGCCCTGCAACTGAAAGCTGTCGGCAAGTGTCCGGGCTGCCGCCAGCACCTGACTACGGGCGGCGGCGTTGCCCGGGTTGTTGCCGAGGTTCTGCCAGCTGGCCCGGAACTCTGCGAGCGCCGCCGACACCCCCGAGCCGCCGGGCTCACCGATCCCGCTCTCGAGTCGGTCCAGCACCGCGACCCGCGTGTCCAAGTAGGACTGGTTGGCATGCTCGGTGCGCACCCGAGCATCGAGAAAGACGTCCGACATGCGCTGCAGGCCCGACACCCGCACACCCTCGGCGCTGTTCTGGTCGCGGGACCACAACGCCGGCACGGTGCCGCCCATGGTCTCGGCGACGACTCGCCGCCGTACGTAGCCGTCTGTTCCGACGTTTGCCACGTTGCTGTTGGCGACGTCCATCGCAACCTGGCTGTAGCGCAAGCCACTGAGGGCAACGCCCAGCGAGCCGAAGGTGCCTGCCATCACAAACTCCTGTCCACGAGCGAGGGACGGGGACCAGCGCTGACCGCCTGTCCCGCGGGGGTGTAACCACCTGCCCCTTCGACCTCGAGGCCGAGCATCGCCTCACGTGCCGCCCGATAGCCGGCCGTGATCAATTCCCGGTTGCGTTCGGCCAGCGCAGCGACGTCGGCAGTGAGCGTGAGGAACGCCGTCCGGTGGTCACTGAGCATGGTCCGCCACGGCTCGGCAGCGGCGTCGATGAGAACACTGAGGCTGCTGTCGACGTCCAGGCCAACGCTGGCTGCAGCCCGGCCTGCGGCATCGGTTCGCAGCACTTCGGTCTCCCGGATCCGCTGTACTGCCTCCTCGACCTCTTCGGAGGCGCGAGCCACCCATCTGGTGCGGCCCGAAGCGAGCACCAGTTGCTCGGTCTCGAGCTTGAACAGGAGGGTCTCCAACAGTTCACGCTCGCGCCAGAGGACCAGGGACAGTTCTTCCATGCTCTGCCGATCGGCAGACGCTCCGCAGACCTGAGCGGTTCGCGACCGATCGGATCACCCATCTGCGGCCCCGGTCGGGACGTTGGTCCCGACTTGCGAACCGAGCAGTCAGAGCGGGAGAAATCCCTTACCCGACGGCGTGTCGGGTCGCCATGGTTGTGCCATGACCCAGAACGCAGCCAGCATTCCGGTCTCGGGGGAATCGCTCATCACGGATCACATCGCCTTGGTCGGACACATCGTCCGCGAAACGCGAGGCCGGCTCCCGGGACACGTCGACAGTGATGACCTCACGTCGGCTGGTCTCACGGCGCTGGTGCAGGCTGCGCAGGCATTCGAGCGCGAGCGGGGGGTTCCCTTCGCCCGATATGCAGCGACCCGGATTCGCGGCGCCATCCTCGACGAGTTGCGTGCGGTCGACTGGGCGTCGCGTTCGGTGCGCCGTCGGGCCCGCGACGTGGAGTCGGTCCGCAACTCGCTCGCAGCCTCTCTCGGTCGTACGCCGTCCAACAACGAAGTCGCCAGCGCCATGGGCGTCGACGTGACCGAGGTGGTCGCCAATGACGATGACCTGGCCCGTGCCCAGGTGCTCTCCCTCGACGCCGGACCCGACACCACCGTCGGCGAGTCCATCGTCGCCGGCGAGCCCACGCCGGAAGCGCAGGTCGAGCATCTCGAGCAGCTGAGCTACCTGCGCGCCGCCATCGCCGAGCTGCCGGACCGGCTTCGGGTCGTCGTTGAGGACTACTTCTTCGCCGAGCGTCCGATGGCCGAGATCGCCGCAGAGCTCGATGTGTCGGAGTCGCGGATCTCCCAGCTGCGCGCGGAGGCGCTGGTGCTGCTGCGGGACGCGATGAACACCCACCTCGACCCAGAGCTGGTGCGCCCGCACCGTCGTCCCGGTGGCTGCGCCGATCGGCGCCGCGAGGCCTACTTCGCTGCCGTCGCCGACCGTCAGGCCGTGACGGCGATTGCCTCGGTCCCCCGCCAGCGAATGAGCAACATCAACGCAACTGCCTGAAGAATTCTGCTCAGGTCGGCCGCCGGCGGACCGAATGAACCAGCGAGGCATCCACGGACGGATCCTCTCGTGACTCAATCCAGGAGGGATACATCATGAGTCTTCGTATCAACCAGAACATCGACGCCTTCAACTCCTACCGCAACCTGTCGGTGACGCAGGGGCAGATGAGCAAGTCGCTGGAGAAGCTGTCGAGCGGTTTCCGGATCAACCGGGCAGCCGACGACGCCGCGGGTCTGGCCATCTCCGAGGGCCTACGTTCGCAGGTCGGTGGCCTCAAGGTCGCCGCCCGCAACGCGCAGGACGGCATCTCGGTCGTCCAGACTGCTGAAGGTGCGCTGACCGAGGTCCACTCGATCCTTCAGCGGATGCGAGACCTGGCTGTTCAGGCCTCGAACGACTCCAACAACACCGAGGCTCGCAACAACATCACCGCCGAGGCGACGCAGTTGACCGAGGAGCTGGGCCGGATCGCCGATTCGACCAACTTCAACGGCACCCAGTTGCTCAACGGTGCTGGCACCTTGCAGTTCCAGGTGGGTGCCGACGGTGACGCCAGCAGCCGCATCGACGTGGACCTGAGCACGGCAGACGTGTCCGCGATCCGCGACGCCCTCACCACTGGGAGTGGCACCAAGTTCGCGGTCGTCACCCCGACCGCAGTCACAGGCAGCTACGAGTTCACCGCCGGTGGCACGACCGCCTCCGTCGACCTCGGAGCGGCTGGCAGCAGCACGTCGGTCCAGGACGTCGCCGACAAGCTCAATGCTGACGCCGGCTTCGCGAACAACTTCCGCGCAACCGTGAGCCAGGACAACCAGCTCCAGGTGACCTCGACCCTCGGTGCCGTGACTGCCGCTGCAGTGGGCGCCGCCGCCGGCGTCAACACCACTGGTACCGCGGTGTCGGGTGGTATCTCGTTCAACAACCACGCCGACGCCCAGGCCGCGATCACCACGATCAATGATCAGATCGGACTGATCTCGACCGCTCGCGCCAACCTTGGTGCCTTGCAGAACCGCTTTGAACACACCATCAACAACGTGAACGTCGCTGTGGAGAACCTCTCGGCCTCCGAGAGCCGGATCCGCGACACCGACATGGCCTCCGAGATGATGAACTTCACCCGGGCGCAGATCCTCTCCCAGGCCGGTACGGCGATGCTCGCCCAGGCGAACTCCGCCCCGCAGGGCGTCCTGCAGCTGCTCCGCGGCTGATCCACGGACTGAGGTGGGGGTGGTCACACCCCATGACTGACCACCCCCGTCTCACCCCTTGACGTCCATGCCGACTTGACGTCCAGGCCGGCGCACGGAAACGGAGAAGACCATGGCAAGCATCAGCGGCCTGGCGACCGGACTCGACACCGCGTCCATCATCAGCCAGCTCATGCAGCTGGAGGCGATTCCGCAGGCCCAACTGCAGAAGAAGCTCACCAGCGCCAAGACCTCCTTGGCCAGCCTCCAGACCACCAACTCGCAGGTGGCCGGCATCGCCACCAAGGCGAAGGAGCTGGCCGACGTCGCCAACTGGTCGCCGCTCAAGGCGACCTCATCGCTCACTTCAGTGAGCACCACCGCCACCAAGGCCGCAACGGCAGGCACGTGGAACGTCCAGGTCGACCGCGTGGCCAGCACTCACCGGATGCGGTTCGCCGACTCCGCTGCCCTTGACGCAGTGGTCGTCACCGGCGGCACGACGGTCTCACTCACCATCGGTGGCACGGCCACCGAGCTCGACACCGGTGACGGTACTTTGCAGGGACTCGTCAACGCCCTCAACACCAGCGACACCGGAGTCCAGGCGTCGACGATCCGTCTCGACGACGGCACCCACCGTCTGGTGGTGCAGTCCAAGCAGACCGGCGAAGCCAACCGGTTCACCCTCACCGCTTCGAACGGTGACCCGCTGCTCGGCAGCGCCACCGTGGTGGACGCCCAGGACGCCGCCATCACGATCGAGGGACAGACCGTCCACTCGACAACCAACTCGTTTGCCGACGTACTGCCGGGCGTGACGATCGGTATCACCGCCGACGCGGTCGGCAAGACCGCCGAGGTCACCGTGGCAACCGACCAGACCACCGCGGCCACTGCGGTGAAGGCACTGGTCGACCAGCTCAACAACGTGATCGGGCAGATCCAGTCGCTCACCGGCTACAACGCCACCACCAAGTCCTCCGGCCTGTTGGCTCGTGACTCCGCAGTGCGCGCGGTCGGCGTGGCCCTGCAGGGTGCGGTCTTCCCCACCAACGGCACCTCCCTGGCCGGTCTCGGCATCCAGACCGACCGCGCGGGCAAGCTGGTCTTCGACGAGGCAAAGTTCAACGAGGCCCTGGCCGCCGACCCAGCCAAGGTGGCGGCAGCAATCACCGGACCCGCTGGATTCGCCGCACGCGTCGAAAAGGTCGCCACCAGTGCCAGCGACTCCGTCACCGGCACCCTCACTGCCGCCATCACCGGCCGCAACAGCTCGATCAGCCGACTTGAGTCGAACATCGAGGCTTGGGACACACGGCTCGAACTGCGCCGTACCAGCCTCGAACGCACCTATTCGGCACTCGAGGTCGCGCTGTCGAAGATGCAGAGCCAGTCCACTTGGCTGGCCGGGCAACTTTCCTCCCTCTCCAACTCCTCGTCCGATTGACCCGGGGGTCACCATGTATTCAGATGCACGCGCCGCCTACCTCAACTCGTCGGTCACGACCGCGAGCCCGGCGCGACTGTTGGTGATGCTGTGCGACCGTCTGGTGCTCGACGTGCAACGCGCTGCCGATGCACAGACCGCCGGCGACCACGGCAGTGCGCACTCGCACCTGCTGCACGCCCAGGACATCGTGGCGGAGCTGACCACCAGCCTGCGCGTCGACGCTTGGGACGGCGCCGCCAGTCTGCAGGCCCTCTACCACCACCTGCACGGGCAGTTGGTCCGGGCCAACGTGCACCGGGACCTGACCACCACCCAACACTGCCTCAACCTGACCGTGGAACTCCGTGATACCTGGCGCGAGGCAGCCCAGACCGCAGCGGTGGCGAGTTGACCACCGACTGGGACACCATCCTCGAGGACCTTGCCCGAAACATCGCCGACGTCCTTGCCGCTGTTCAAGATGACGAGCAGTCCCTTGCCGCGCTGGTAGATGCTCCCCACGCCTGGATTCCGCCCACCGTGGACGTGATGCCAGCGCACCTCGCTCCCCGCGCCCAGGAGTTGATGAACTCCTACGACCGCGCGCAGGCGCTGCTCCACGACCGCCTTGCCAGCCTCCAACCCCAACGCGCCGTCGCCCGACGACTCGACACCAGCGTCCGCCCGTCGGCGTACATCGACATCCGCGCCTGAGGCACGGTTCCTGAGGCGAGGGCGGCGATGCCGGGACTCGAAGGATGGTTCCCCCGCCGGTCCTTCGGGCCTCGCTCCGCTCGCACGTCGGCGATCGGACCCTGCCGCACCTCAGGAGCCAGACGGTTCAGGCGAGTGGAGGGCGGGCGAGGGAGGTGAGGCGCTCGGCGATGCGGTCGATCGGGAGGATCTCGTGGGCGAGGCCGGCTTCGGCGATGCAGCCGGGCATGCCCCACACCACCGAGCTCTCCTCGTCCTGCACCAGGACACTGGCGCCGCGTTCGGCGAGCAGGCGGGTGCCGGCGAGGCCGTCCTGACCCATGCCGGTGAGGACGGCGGCGACCACGTTGCCGCCGTACGCAGCGATCGCGGAGCGAAAGAGCACATCGACGGCCGGGCGGCAGAAGTTCTCGGGCGGGCCCTGGTCGAGCTTGGCGCGCACGGTGTTTCCCTCCCGAACCAAGGAGAGGTGGAAGTCGCCGGGAGCGACGAGCACCGTGCCGGGAAGCAGCTCGTCGCCGGCCGCAGCCTCACGCACGGACAACGGCGAGACCAGGTCGAGCCGACCGGCCAACATCTCGGTGAACACCGGTGGCATGTGCTGGACCACCACCACCGGGACGGGAAGGTCGGCGGGCAGGCAGGACAACACTCGGTTCAACGCGTCCGGCCCTCCGGTCGAGCATCCGATCAGCACTGCGTCGACACCTCGGCGGACCGGGCGCGGAACAACCGTCGCCGGAGCCACGGTCCGGCTGGGCCCCCGTACGCCGACCAGCGCCTTGATCTTCGGGAGCAGTTCGATCCTGATCGCCCGCACCGCATCGGTGAGGCCTCCGGTGCCGGACGGCTTGGTGACGTAGTCGGACGCACCGCGGGACAACGCCTCCACGGTCTGACGGGCACCGCTCTCGGTGAGCGTGCTGAACATGATCACCGGCAGTCGCGGATGGCGGAGGCGGATCTGTGCCAGCGCCTCCAGTCCGTCCATCTCCGGCATCTCGATGTCCAGCGTCACCACATCTGGTGCCAAGGTGCCGACGAGTTCGACCGCCTCGCATCCGTTGACGGCCGTGCCGATCACCTGGATGTCCGGGTCCGCTTCCAGGGCTGACGTCACGAGACGGCGGACGAGAGAGGAGTCATCCACGACAAGAACCTTGATCACACCTTCATCATCGGCACCTCGGGCAGGACGCTGAGCACCGAACCCCTAAGAATTCTGTGATTCGCACCGATCAAGAAGGCGTGCCCATCTCGCCAGCCCACTATCGGACCGTCGCCGACCTCGCGCGCCGCGAGACCGCGATGATCTATGACGACGGCAAGGAGTACCTTGTCGAAGCCCGGCTGCTCCCGCTCGCCCGCGAAGCCGGATTCACCGAACTCGACGACTACATCGCCCGCTTGCCGTTCGACGCCGCTGAACGCGTGCGAGCCCTCGACGCGCTGACCATCAACGAGACATCGTGGTTCCGCGACCAGACGCCGTACCGCGCCTTCACCGACGTGATGCTCCCGGCACTGCTGGAGAGCCGGGCCCACTCCCGCAGCATGACCGTGTGGTCGGCGGCCTGCTCCAGTGGTCAGGAGGCCTACAGCCTCGCCATGCTGCTGCACGAGCACCTTCCGGAAGGCTGGACCGCGCGGATCCTCGCCACCGACGTCTCCCCCAGCATGGTGCAGCGGGTGCGCGACGGCCGCTACTCCCAGGTCGAGGTCAACCGAGGGCTGCCGGCCACGATGCTGGTGCAGCACTTCACCCGGGTCGGCACCGAGTGGGAGATCGCCCCCCACCTGCGGACCATGGTCGAGGCCCGCGAACTCAATCTCGCACAGCCGTTCCCGATCCTGCCGCGCTGCGACGTCGTCTTCCTCCGCAACGTGCTCATCTACTTCGACCTGGACACCAAGCGCGAGATCCTGCGCCGCGTGCGCGACGTGGTTGCCCCGGACGGCTACCTCTTGCTCGGCTCCTCCGAGACGACCATCGACCTCGACACCCACTGGACCCGCGAACCTGCCGGCCGTACCCAGCTGCATCGCCCGGCCCCCGTGTTGCACGCCCTGACAGGAGCCTGAACCATGCATGCGCTGATCATCGACGACTCCAGCACGATGCGCAGGATCCTGCGCAAGATCATGGCCGAGGTGGGCGCCGAGGTGTCGGAGGCTGGCGACGGCCAGCAGGCGCTGGACCTGCTCGAGAGCGGTCTGGTCCCCGACGTGTGCTTGATCGACTGGAACATGCCGGTGATGGACGGCTACACCTTCGTGACGCGCGTGCGAGCCGTCAAGGAGTGGCGCAACATCACCCTGATGATGGTCACCACCGAGAGCTCGCAGGGCAA
>JBEBTI010000116.1:0-10314 GCA_040393845.1 Nocardioides daejeonensis | reverse complement strand
GTCGCCCAGAAGTGCTGCACCTCGGCCAGGTGCCAGAGCAGGTCGTCGACCTGCCACTCCGGGCAGCTGGGCACAGCGAGGCCCGGGGCGGCCTCTGCGAGCACGTCGCGGAAACGCTGTGACTCGGTTGCGATGTGGGCGAGGTAGCGTGGGAAGTCGAGGCGGGTCATGGCACCACGCTACGACTCAGGCGGCGCGCCGACATCTGACATGCGAGATCATGCATTGGGATGTATAGTCATGCACATGACTGCGAAGTTTTCCGTGGCCGTGGCCGGAGCCAGTGGGTACGCCGGGGGTGAGGTGCTCCGCCTGCTGCTCGGGCATCCGGGGGTCCAGATCGGCGCCCTCACCGGTGGCTCCAATGCCGGTGCCGTGTTCGGGACCTTGCAGCCGCACCTGGTGCCGTTGGCCGACCGGATCCTCGATCCCACCGACCTCGAGCACCTCGCCGGTCACGATGTCGTCTTCCTCGGCCTGCCGCACGGCCAGTCCGCCGCCATTGCCGAACAACTCGGCGACGACGTGGTGGTGATCGACTGCGGCGCCGATTTCCGCCTCACCGACCCCGGCGCGTGGGAGCAGTTCTACGGCAGCCCGCATGCCGGCTCCTGGCCCTACGGCCTCCCCGAGCTTCCCGGCCAACGGAACGCACTTCGTGGTGCCAAGCGGATCGCCGTTCCCGGTTGCTATCCCACTGTGTCCACCCTGACCGCCGCGCCGGCGATCACGGCCGGCCTGGTCGAGCCCGACGTGGTCGTGGTGGCCGCCTCCGGCACCAGCGGGGCCGGCAAGGCAGCCAAGACCAATCTCCTGGGCAGTGAGGTGATGGGCAACGCGAGCGCCTACGGCGTCGGCGGCGTCCATCGGCACACCCCCGAGATCGTCCAGAACCTCGCCGGCCTGGGAGCCGGTCAGCCGAAGGTGAGCTTCACCCCCCTGCTCGTGCCGATGCCGCGCGGCATCCTGGCCACGGTCTCGGCACCGCTGAACCGGTCGATCACCGCCGCCGAGGCGCGCGAAGCCTATGTCGCGGCGTACGCCGACGAACCCTTCATCCACGTCCTGCCGGAGGGCATCTGGCCGCAGACCAAGTCGGTCACCGGCTCCAACGCGATTCACCTGCAGGTCACCGTCGATGAAGCCGCCGGCCGGCTGGTCGCGGTCGGCGCGGTCGACAACCTCGCCAAGGGCACCGGCGGCGCGGCCGTCCAGTGCATGAACCTGGCGCTCGGACTCGACGAGGCCGCTGGTCTCACCACGGTCGGGCTGGCACCGTGAGCGCGCCGGAGACCACATCGGCCGGCAGCAGCGACCAGGTCTGGACGCTCGAACAGTTCCCTGAGCAGTTGGCCATGCTGTCCCTCGGTCCGGGGGCCGAGGTTCCTGCCTGGGCCGAGTCGTCCAGCATCTTCTCGGTCACTGCCACCGCACAGGGCACCACCGTCGTCTGCGCGAGCCGCAACGTGCCGACCAAGGCGGTCAGCATCAAGCCACTGACCGGATTCGCGATCAAGGGCCCGTTGGCCCCCGGCCGCACCGGCGTCCTGGTCAGTGTCCTCACGCCGCTGGCCGAGGCAGAGATTCCGGCCTACACCGTCTCCACCTACCAGACCGGCTGGGTCCTGGTGCCGAAGGCGCAGGCCGACGCTGCCGCAGAGGAATGGCGACGACGAGGGCACACCGTGACCCCCGCCGTTCCCTTCACTCCCACCCGAAAGGGCAAGAAATGAGCGTCACCACTCCCGCCGGCTTCCTCGCCGGCGGTGTCGCCGCCGGTCTCAAGAGCACCGGTGCCAAGGACCTCGCCCTGGTCGTCAACCAGGGCCCACGTTTTGACTCCGCCAGTGTCTTCACCGCCAACCGGTGCAAGGCCAACCCCGTGCTCTGGAGCCAAGAAGTCGTCAAGGACGGCGTGGTCCGCGCGATCGTGCTGAACTCCGGTGGAGCCAACTGCTACACCGGCGCCGAGGGCTTCCGGACCACGCACGCGGTCGCCGAGCAGGTGGCCGGCCACCTCGACATCGGCGCAGGTGACGTCGTGGTGTGCTCGACCGGCCTGATCGGCCTCACCAACGACCGTCAGATGCTGCTCGACGGCGTCGACGCGGTCGCCGCGCAGCTCACCGTCGACGGTGGCGACGACGCGGCCCACGCGATCATGACCACCGACTCCGTCAGCAAGCAGTTCGTGGTGGAGGGCAACGGCTGGAGCATCGGCGGGATGGCCAAGGGGGCCGGCATGTTGGCACCACAACTTGCCACGATGCTCGTCGTGCTCACCACCGACGCGGCGATCAGTGCCGCCGACCTCGACGTCGCGCTGCGCGCCGCCACCCGGGTCAGCTTCGACCGGCTCGACTCCGACGGGTGCATGTCGACCAACGACACCGTCACGGTGATGGCCAGCGGAGCCAGTGGCATCACCCCGACGGTGCAGGAGTTCACCGAAGCACTCACGTCGTTGTGCACCGATCTGGCCCTTCAGTTGTTGGCCGACGCCGAAGGCGCCGACCACGAGATCGCGATCACGGTGCTCAACGCAGCCAGTGAGGACGACGCCGTCGAAGTCGGTCGCAGCGTGGCGCGAAGCAACCTCTTCAAGGCCGCGGTCTTCGGCAAGGACCCCAACTGGGGTCGCGTGTTGGCCAGCATCGGCACCACCGCGGCTGCGTTCGACCCGGCTGACCTCGACGTCGCCATGAACGGCGTCTGGGTGTGCCGGAGCTCGACACCGGCTGAGGACCCGTCGTCGGTCGACCTCGAACCCCGCAACGTCACCGTCACCATCGATCTGAAGGCGGGAGGGTCACGGGCCACGGTGTGGACCAACGACCTGACCCATGCCTACGTCCACGAGAACAGCGCGTACTCATCATGAACAAATACGTCGGTCCCGACCCCGCCAAGGCTGCCGTCCTCGCCGAGGCCCTGCCCTGGCTGATGCAGTACCACGGCAAGACCATCGTGGTGAAGTACGGCGGCAACGCCATGACCGATGACTCGCTGAAGCGGGCGTTCGCCGAGGACATCGCGTTCCTCCGCTACGCCGGGTTCCGGCCGGTCGTCGTCCACGGCGGCGGCCCGCAGATCTCTCGCATGCTCGAAAAGTTGGGCATCGAGTCCGAGTTCAGGGGCGGCCTGCGCGTCACGACGCCGGAGGCGATGGACGTGGTGCGGATGGTGCTCGTCGGCCAGGTCCAACGGGAGCTGGTCGGGTTGATCAACCAGCACGGGCACATCGCCGTCGGCCTGTCCGGAGAGGACGCCGGCCTCTTCACCGCCGAGCCGACCAACACCATCGTGGACGGCGAGGAGGTCGACCTCGGCCTCGTCGGCGAGGTCGCGAAGGTGCGTCCCGAAGCAGTCCTCGACCTGGTCGAGGCGGGCCGGATCCCGGTGATCTCCAGCGTCGCGCCCGACGTCGACGGCGTGGTGCACAACGTCAACGCCGACACTGCCGCGGCCGCCCTGGCGGTGGCGCTGGGCGCCGAGAAGTTGCTCGTCCTCACCGACGTCGAGGGCCTCTACCGCGACTGGCCGCACAGCGACGACGTGATCCAGGAGATCAGCCCGGAGTCACTGGCCGAACTGATGCCGTCGCTGGCCTCCGGCATGGTGCCGAAGATGACCGCCTGCCTCAAGGCAGTCACCGAAGGAGTGCCGAAGGCGACCGTGGTCGACGGTCGGGAACCGCATGCGGTGCTCCTCGAGATCTTCACCGAGGAAGGGGTCGGCACCCAGGTATTGCCCGGGGTGGAGACCAAGTTGCGCAAGGCAGCCACCGCGGCCGTCGACAAGTCGGGAGGCATGGGATGAGCGACGCAGGCACCTGGCAGGAGCGGTACGCCGCCTCGTTGATGAACACCTTCGGGGTGCCGCGTCTGCAACTCACCAAGGGTTCGGGCTCGACGGTGTGGGACTCCGACGGCAATGCCTACCTCGATCTGCTCGGCGGCATCGCCGTCAACGTCCTCGGCCACGGCCACCCGGCGTTCGTCCGGGCGGTCAGCGAGCAGGCGGCGAGCCTCGGGCATGTCTCCAACTTCTTCACCAGCCCGCAGCAGATCGAGTTGGCGGAGCGACTGCTGGCGTTGGCCGGCCGCGACGGACGGGTGTTCCTGTCCAACTCGGGCACCGAGGCCAACGAGGCTGCTCTGAAGCTGACGCGGCGCACCGGTCGCACGCACCTGGTTGCGTGCGAGAACGGCTTCCACGGTCGGTCGATGGGCGCGCTGGCGCTCACCGCCAAGGAGGCCTACCGCACCCCTTTCGAGCCGCTGCCGGGTCACGTCACGTTCGTGCCGTTCGGCGACGCTGCCGCTCTGGCAGCGGCGGTGACCGACGAGACGGCTGCGGTCGTCATCGAGCCGATGCAGGGTGAGGCCGGTGTCAACGTCCCGCCGAGCGACTACCTCGTCCGTGCGCGCGAGATCACCGCAGCGACGGGCACGCTCCTCTGGCTCGACGAGATCCAGACCGGTGCGGGCCGGACCGGTGCCTGGTTCGCCCACCAGCATCCTGCTCTGGCAAGTGGTTCCGTGTCCCCTGACGTCGTCACCGTGGCCAAGGGTCTCGGTGGTGGGTTCCCGATCGGCGCCACGATCGCCTTCGGCTCCGCTGCGGCACTGCTCGAACCCGGCAACCACGGCACCACGTTCGGTGGCAACCCCTTGGCCTCTGCTGTGGCGCTCGCCGTACTCGACGTGATCGAGAACGACGGCCTGCTGGCCCGCGCGAGCGAACTCGGCAAGCGGTTGAGCGACGGTCTGGGCGCAGACCCACGGGTCTCCGAGGTCCGCGGCCACGGTCTGCTGATCGGGCTCGACCTGGTGGCCGAGAATTCGGCCGACGTGATGCAGGCTGCCCAGACTGCCGGGTTCATCGTCAACAATCCCACCCCGTCACGGATCCGGATCGCTCCGCCCCTGGTGTTGACCGACGCCGAGGTCGACCGCTTCGTGGCGGCGTGGCCGGGCATCCTCGACGCCGCGGGAGTCGGGGCATGATGCGTCACCTGCTTCGCGACGACGACCTGACGCCGGCCGAGCAGTCCGCGCTGTTGGACCTCGCTGCCCAACTCAAGGCGGACCCCTACGGACCCAAGCCGTTGGCCGGGCCGAAGAGCGTTGCGATGATCTTCGACAAGGCCACGCTGCGCACCCAGGCGTCGTTCGCGGCCGGGATCGCCGAACTCGGCGGCAACCCGATGCTCGTCCAGGGCGAGCTCGCCGGAATCGGCGAGCGCGAGTCGATCGAGGACGTTGCCCGGGTGCTCGGCCGTCAGGTCTCCCAGATCGTGTGGCGCACCTCCGGCCAGCACCGCGTCGACCGGATGGCGGAGTACGCCGGCGTACCGGTGGTCAACGCGCTCACCGACGAGTTTCACCCGTGCCAACTGTTGGCCGACCTCCTCACGGTGCGCGAACGGTTCGGTGCAACCGCCGGTCTCACCGCGGCCTTCCTCGGCGACGGTGCCTGCAACATGGGCAACTCGTGGCTGCTGGCCGGCGCGACCGCCGGCATGCATGTGCGGATCAGTGCTCCGAGTGGCTATCAACCCGAACCGCAGTACGTCGCCCGCGCGGCCGAGATCGCTGCCGCCACGGGGGGTTCGGCACAGGTCGTGGTCAACCCCCACGAGGCCGTCGAGGGAGCCGACGTGGTGATCACCGACACCTGGGTCTCGATGGGCAAGGAGGCCGAGTCGGCAGGACGCCTCACCGACCTGACGCCGTACTCGTTGACGTCCGAGCTCTTCGCGTCGGCCGACTCAGAAGCGATCGCGATGCACTGCCTGCCGGCCTACCGCGGCAAGGAGATCGCCGCGGAGGTTCTCGACGGTCCGCGCAGCGTGATCTGGGACGAGGCCGAGAACCGTCGCCACGTCCAGAAGGCGGTGCTCACCTGGCTGGAGGAGCACCGGTGAGCGAGTCAGCGCTGACGCCTCTGACCAAGAGCGCCCGTCAGCAGCTGGTGATCGAACTGCTCGGCCACGGCGAGGTCCGTTCCCAGGTGGAGCTCTCCGAACTGCTGGCCGCGCGCGGCGTGCACGTCACGCAGGCGACGCTCTCCCGTGACCTGGTCGAGCTCGACGCGGTCAAGGTGCGCGGCAACGCGGGCGTACTTGTCTACGCTGTGCCGGCCGAAGGTGGCGACCGCACGCCGGAGGTGGGGCGTGAGAGCGCCGCCGCCCATGCCCGACTGGCGCGGCTCTGCAGTGAGTTGCTGGTCAGCGCCGAGGCCAGCGCCAATCTGGTGGTGCTGCGCACCCCTCCGGGTGCTGCCCAGTTCCTGGCCAGTGCCTTCGACCGCGCTGAACTCGGCGGCGTGCTCGGCACCATTGCCGGTGACGACACCCTGCTGGTGATCGGTCGTGACCCGGCCGGCGGCGACGCACTCGCCCAGCGCTTCACCGCTCTCGCCAATGGCGACACCGACCCCGACCGATCCACCTCGAGGAATCTTCGTGACTGATGCAGGAACGACCAACACCGGCAAGCTCTGGGGTGGCCGGTTCGCCGGCGGTCCCAGCCCTGAACTCGACGCGTTGTCGCGCTCGACCCACTTCGACTGGCGCCTGACGCCCTATGACCTCGCCGGTTCCGCCGCCCACGCGAGTGCGCTGCACCGGGCGGGACTGCTCTCCGACGGACACCACGCCGAACTGCAGCGCGGTCTGACGGTCCTGGGGGAGCGGTACGCCGCGGGGGAGCTCCACCCGGATCCGTCCGACGAGGACGTGCACGGCGCGCTGGAGCGGCTGCTCCTCGATGAGGTCGGCACCGACATCGGCGGACGGCTCCGTGCGGGACGTTCGCGCAACGACCAGGTCGCCACCCTGTTCAAGGCGTTCCTGCGCGACCACGCACGCATCATCGCGGGACAGGTGCTGGACCTCGTCGACGCGATTGCTGACCAGGCCGCTGCTGCGGGCGCCGCGGTGATGCCCGGCCGCACCCACCTCCAGCACGCGCAACCCGTGCTGCTCGGTCACCACCTGGCGGCACATGCCTGGGCGTTGTTGCGCGACGTCGACAGGTTGGCCGACTGGGACGCACGCGTGGCAGCCGAGTCGCCGTACGGCTCCGGTGCCCTCGCCGGCTCGACCCTCGGCCTCGACCCCGTTCAGGTGGCCCGCGACCTCGGTTTCACCAACTCGAGCGCCAATTCGATCGACGGCACCTCAGCCCGCGACTTCGTTGCTGAGTTCGCCTTCGTCAGTGCGATGGTCGGTGTCGACGTGAGTCGGTTCGCGGAGGAGGTCATCCTCTGGGCGACCCGGGAGTTCGAGTTCGTCACGTTGCACGACTCGTGGTCGACCGGGTCGAGCATCATGCCGCAGAAGAAAAACCCTGACATCGCCGAGTTGGCACGGGGCAAGGCCGGCCGGTTGATCGGCAACCTCTCGGGTCTGTTGGCCACTCTCAAGGCGTTGCCGTTGGCCTACAACCGCGACCTGCAGGAGGACAAGGAGCCGGTCTTCGACTCCGTCGACACTCTCGAAGTGTTGTTGCCGGCCTTCACCGGCATGGTCGCCACCTTGACCTTCCACACCGAGCGGATGGCCGAGCTCGCTCCGCAGGGATTCTCACTTGCGACCGACATCGCCGAGTGGCTGGTGCGTGAATCGGTGCCGTTCCGGATCGCCCACGAGGTCGCCGGCGCCTGCGTACGGGTGTGCGAAGAGCGCGGGATCGAGTTGCACGAACTCAGTGACGACGACTTCGGTCAGATCTCCGAGCACCTCACCCCGGCGGTCCGTGACGTGCTCACCGTCGAGGGATCTGTGGCGGCGCGCGACGGTCGCGGCGGCACTGCACCGGCGCGGGTAGCCGAGCAACTGGTGGAACTCAAGCAGCGGGCCGATGTCACGCGTGGCCGGTTCGCCTGACCGCAGTCTGCTCAGCGGTGCCGTGCTCGACACGGCACCGCTGCTGCTGGACGCGCTACTCACCCAACACAGTCCCGACGGCACCGTCGTCCTGCGGCTCACCGAGGTGGAGGCGTACGCCGGGCAGGAGGACCCGGCGTCACACGCGTTCAGGGGGCCGACACCACGCACCGAGGTGATGTTCGGTCCGGCCGGCCGGCTCTACGTCTATCGGTCACACGGGCTGCACTGGTGCGCCAACGTGGTCACCGGCGTCGACGGCACCGCCTCCGCCGTGCTGCTGCGGGGCGGCGAGGTGGTCGACGGCGTCGAGTTGGCTCGACACCGGCGTGGACCCACCATCTCCGACCGTGACCTGGCCCGAGGCCCCGGACGCCTGTGCCAGGCTCTCGGCATCACCGATGCACACGCCGCCACTGAGCTGTTCGTCGGCGACCTGCGGCTCTCGCGACTGGGCACTGCCGCGCCCGAGAAGGTGCGTACCGGGCCACGGGTCGGCGTCTCGCGTGCCGCGGAGAGACCGTGGCGGTTCTGGCTGGACGGCGAGGCTACCGTGTCGGCGTACCGTGCCTCCCCACGACGACAGGTTGGCGACTGATGAGGGAATCCACTGAAGCCGCGCTGCGCGACCGGGCCGCCCGCGCCCAGTCCGTCGGACGGGTGCCGGGCCTCTCAGCCGGTGTCGTACGGCGTGGCACCCTGGCGTGGCACGCCGGCATCGGCACGGCCGACCTTGCGGTCGCCGACGTCGCCCCTGATGCCGACACGCAGTACCTGATCGCGTCGAACTCCAAGACCTTCACCGCGGTGGTGGTCATGGCGCTGCGAGACGAGGGCAGGCTCAGGCTCGACGACACGCTGGACGTGCACATCCCCGAGTGCGGTCACACCGGTCTGACCATCCGCACCATGTTGAGCCACCACTCCGGCATGCAGCGCGAACCGGTCACCGACGTCTGGGAGACGCTCGAGCAGCCGGACCGCCAGGAGCTGGTCAGCGGATTCGCCGAGGCCGAGCAGGTGCTCGCGCCACGGCACCGGTTCCACTACTCCAACCTCGTCTACTCCATGCTGGGCGAGGTGATCGCCCGCATCGACGGCCGCGAGTGGTTCGATTCGGTCAAGGCGCGCATCCTCGATCCGCTGGGCATGTCCCGCACGACGCAAGGACTTTCGGGTCGCACTGCGCAGGGCTACTACCTCACCCCGTTCAGCGACGTCCCGGTCCTCGAGCCGACCTTCGACTTCAAGGCGATGGCCGCATGCGGCGGTCTGGCCAGCACCGCCGCCGACCTCGCGGCATGGTCGGGCTTCGTGGCCGACCCGGTCAGCGAGGTGCTCTCGCCCGACACCTTCGAGGAGATGCTGCAACCGCAGGTGATGGTCGACCTCGACCGCTGGACGTCGGCGTTCGGCCTCGGGTTCATGCTGGTACGGCGTGGCGACCATGTCTTCGTCGGTCACACCGGCGGCATGCCCGGGCACATCACCGGAGTCTTCACCCACCGGCCGAGCGGTGTGGGTGGCCTGGCCCTGATGAACACCACCTCGGCCCCCGACCCGGCCGCACTGGCAACGGATCTCGCACGGGCCGTGATCGAGCGCGAGCCCGAGGCGAAGGTGTGGCGGCCCGGCACGCACGTGCCTGCCGACCTCGCGAGCATCCTCGGCCGCTGGTACTCGGAGGGCGAACCGTTCGACTTCTCCGTGCGCAACGGCCGGCTCGAGGCACGCCACCCCGATCTTCCGACTCACAAGGCTCCTGCCGTCTTCGAGCGCATCGACGACAGCACCTACCGCACGGTCTCCGGTCGCGAGGAGGGCGAGCTGCTGCGCGTCGTACGCCGTCCCGACGGTTCGGTCGAACGGATGGCTTGGGCGACGTACGTCGTCACGCGCGCGCCGCTCGCCTTCGGGGAGTGGCTCACCGACTGACCTCGGCATGCGGCAGGCTTGCCCCGAAGCATCCCCACGAAGGAAGGCACCACGTTGTCCACCGACATCAATGTCCTCGACGAGCTCGAGTGGCGGGGCCTGATCGCCCACTCGACCGACCCGGAAGCGCTGCGCGAAGCGTTCGCGGCCGGGAGCGTCAAGTTCTACGTGGGCTTCGACCCGACCGCGCCGAGCCTGCACATGGGTCATCTGGTGCAGATCCTCACTGCACGCCGGCTGCAGTTGGCGGGACACACGCCGTACGCCTTGGTGGGTGGAGCGACCGGCAGCATCGGCGATCCCAAGGAGTCCGGTGAACGCGTGATGAACTCGCTCGAGACCGTGGGTGACTGGGTGCAGCGGGTCCGTGCGCAGATCGAGCCGTTCCTGTCCTTCGAGGGCGACAACGCTGCAACGATGGTGAACAACCACGACTGGACCGCGTCGATGTCGGTGATCGACTTCCTGCGCGACATCGGCAAGCA
>JBEBTI010000115.1:0-10401 GCA_040393845.1 Nocardioides daejeonensis | reverse complement strand
GGAGATCGCCGGCCTGCCGGTCGAGCGGATCCAGGAGCGCGGCAAGCTCGACAACTACTGGAACATGGGGGTCCCCGGTCCGGGTGGCCCCTGCAGCGAGATCTACTTCGACCGCGGGCCGGCGTACGGCGTCGAGGGCGGGCCGGAGGCCGACGAGGACCGCTACCTGGAGATCTGGAACCTGGTCTTCATGCAGGAGTCGCTCTCGACCGTGCGGGCCAAGGACGACTTCGACGTCGAGGCGCCGCTGCCGGCGAAGAACATCGACACCGGCATGGGTCTCGAGCGGGTCGCGTTCCTGCTGCAGGGCAAGAACAACATGTATGAGATCGACGAGATGTATCCCGTCATCGAGAAGGCTGCCGAGCTGTCCGGCAAGCACTACGGCGCTGACGCCGCGGACGACGTCCGGTTCCGGGTGATCGCCGACCACGTGCGGTCGTCACTGATGCTGATCGGCGACGGGGTCACGCCGGGCAACGAGGGCCGCGGCTATGTGCTGCGGCGGCTCCTGCGTCGCGCGATCCGGTCGATGCGTCTGCTCGGCTTCGAGGGCAAGGCGCTCCCGAAGCTGTTGCCGGTGTCGCTGGCCAAGATGAAGCTCGGCTACCCCGAGCTCGAAACCGCCTGGGACCGCATCTCGCGGGTGGCCTTCGCCGAGGAGGACGCGTTCCGCAAGACCCTCGCTGCCGGCACCCAGATCTTCGATCAGGCCGCGGGGGAGACGAAGCAGGCCGGTGTCACGACGCTGAGCGGGGCCAAGGCCTTCGCCCTGCACGACACCTACGGCTTCCCGATCGACCTGACCCTGGAGATGGCCGCCGAGGCCGGACTCGACGTCGACCACGACGGCTTCCGCAGGCTGATGACCGAGCAGCGCGAACGCGCGAAGGCCGATGCCAAGGCCAAGAAGGGTCAGCACGCCGACACCGGTGCCTACCGTGGAATTCTGGATGCCAACGGACCCACCGAGTGGTTGGCCTACGAGACCCTCGAGACGGAGTCGAGGTCGCTGGCCCTGCTCCGTGAGGGCCACGAGGTCCAGAGCCTCGGCCACGGCGAGATCGGTGAGCTCGTCCTCGACCGCACGCCGTTCTATGCCGAGTCCGGCGGTCAGGTCGCTGACGCCGGCATCATCGAGTTCGACGGGGGCCGCCTCGAGGTTCTCGACGTGCAGCGCCCCGTGCGAGGCTTGGTCGTGCACCAGGTCCGCGTCGTCGACGGAGAGTTCACCCCCGGTGCCGCACTGCACGCCCAGGTCGACCCGGAGTGGCGGATCGGTGCACGGCAGGCGCACTCGGGCACCCACGTGGTGCACGCCGCGCTGCGCGACGTGCTCGGGCCGACCGCGCTGCAGTCCGGGTCCTACAACCGCCCCGGCTACCTGCGCCTCGACTTCGGTTGGACCAGTGGGCTGACCGCCGACCAGGTCCGACAGATCGAAGAAGTCTCCAACAACGCGCTGCGCGCCGACCTGCCCGTCGGGTGGCAGTACATGACGCTGCCCGAAGCCAAGGACTGGGGCGCGATCGCCCTGTTCGGAGAGACGTACGACGACTCGAAGGTGCGCGTCGTGGAGATCGGTGGCCCGTGGTCACGTGAGCTCTGCGGTGGCACCCATGTCGACCACTCGTCCCAGATCGGCACCATCGTGGTGACCGGTGAATCGTCGGTCGGCTCCGGCAACCGGCGCATCGAGGCGTTCACCGGGGCCGAGGGATTCGCCTACCTCGCCCGCGAGCGTGACGTGGTCAGCCAACTCACCGGCCTGCTGAAGGCGCAGCCGGACGATGTGGTCGGTCGGGTGCAGGAGATGCTCGACAGACTGAAGGCTGCCGAGAAGGAGTTGGAGAAGGCTCGCCTGGCCTCCCTGCTCGCCTCGGCCGGTGAGATTGCTTCGTCGGCCACCGACGTCGACGGGGTCAAGGTCGTGGCCCACCGCGCCGCCGGGGCCGGCGGCGGCGACGTGCGCACGCTCGCACTCGACGTCCGGGGCCGGTTGCCGCAGGACGTGCCGGGTGCCGTGGTCGTGATCGGCGATGCCGGCGGCAAGGCGTCGGCGGTGGCGGCGGTGAACAAGGTCGGTCAGGAACGCGGCGTGAATGCCAACGACCTGATCCGCGCGATCGGGTCGCTGCTCGGTGGCAAGGGTGGCGGCAAGGCCGACGTGGCACAGGGCGGTGGCACCGAGACCTCCAAGATCGACGAGGCGCTGCGTCTGGTCGTCTCCGAGGTCGCTCGCAGCGGCGGAAACTGAGGCTGCTGCGGTGCGGGTCGGCGTACGGCTGGGCCTCGATCCCGGTGATGCCCGGATCGGCGTGGCCAGGTGCGACCCCTCGGGGATCATCGCCACTCCGGTGGAGACGGTGCCTCGGGGCGCGGGAGATCTCGACCGGATCGCCGCGATCCTCGAGGAGGAGGGCGCGGTCGAGGTGGTGATGGGACTGCCCCGTTCTCTCTCGGGGAGCGAGGGCCCTGCGGCCGCCCGGACCCGTGAGTTCGCCGCCGAGGTGGCGCGCCGCCTCGCACCGGTTCCGGTGCGTCTGGTGGACGAACGATTGACCACCGTGACCGCAGAGGCCATGCTTCGTGAGCGCGGCAAGAAGGGCCAGAAGCGGCGTGCGGTGGTGGACCAGGCAGCCGCCGTGGTGATCCTGCAGCACGCCCTGGACGCAGAACGCACACGAGGCGACGCGCCCGGCGAGGTCGTGCCCTCGGCGCCACAGGAGGACACCGATGGATGACCACGACCCGTTGCTGGTGCCGGGACTCGAACCCGAGCCAGAACCCGCCCCCGGTGGTGGCCGACGCCGTGCGGAGCGCAAGCAGGGTCGGGTCGGCTGTCTGGTCGCGGTGCTGTTCCTGGCGCTGGTCGCCGGCGGCGGCTACGTCGCACTGACCAAGGGCGTCGACTGGGTGCAGGACCAGTTCGGTGAAGCCGAGGACTACCCCGGACCGGGAGGCGAAGCCGTCACGGTCGAGGTGCACGCCGGCGACACCGCGACCGCGATCGGACGCACCCTCAAGGATGCCGGCGTCGTCGCTTCGGTCGACGCCTTCACCGACGCCGCCAAGGCCCGGAGTTCGGAAGCGGCAGGCATTCAACCCGGTTTCTACGAACTTCGCACCGAGATGAAGGCTGCGGACGCGCTCGCCGTCCTGGTGAAGCCGGCCAATGCGATGGTCAGCCGCATCACCGTGCCCGAAGGACTGCGCGCGGTGGACGTCGCGGCACTGTTGGCCAAGAACACCGACTTCGGGCGCAAGCGGTTCGAGAAGGCGTTGACCAAGGCCGACCAGCTCGGTCTGCCCGACTATGCCGACGGCAATCCCGAGGGCTATCTCTTCCCGGCGACCTATGAGTTCGGGCCCAAGGACCAGCCGGTGGACATGCTGCGAGCCATGGTCGACCGATGGCGTCAGTCCGCCGAGCGGCTCGAGCTCGAGAGCAGGGCCGACGCGCTCGGCTACACGCCCCACGAGGTGATGACGGTCGCTGCGCTGGTCGAGGCCGAGGGCCGCGGCGACGACATGCCCAAGATCGCCCGCGTGATCTACAACCGGTTGGAGAACCCCGGGACGGCCGGCACGATCGGCCGACTCGAGATCGACGCGACGGTCAACTATGCACTCGGGCGCAACCTCGGGGTGGCGATCTCCCCCGCCGACCTCGAGGTCGACTCGCCCTACAACACCCGCCGGGTCGCCGGACTTCCGCCGGGACCGATCGAGGCGCCGGGCGACGACGCGATGGAGGCGGCGCTCAATCCCGCGGCGGGGGACTGGTACTACTACGTGACGGTCGACCTGCGCACGGGCGAGACGAAGTTTGCCGAGAGCTACGACGAGTTCCTGCGCTACAAGCAGGAGTTCCTGACCTACTGCGAGACCTCGGACGCCTGCTGATGGTTCGCGTGTGTGCCGTGCTCGGTGACCCGATCGAGCACTCGCTGTCCCCGGTGCTGCACCGGGCGGCGTACGCCGCTGCGGGACTGGACTGGAGCTACCACCGCGAACAGGTCGACGAGTCACGGCTGGAGCGGTTCCTCTCCGACCTCACCCCCGAGTGGCGCGGTCTGTCATTGACGATGCCGCTGAAGCGTGCGGTGCTGCGGTTGGTCGACCGGGTCTCCGACACCGCCCGTCGCGCGGGCGCCGCCAACACGGTGGTGCTCGAGGACGACGGCACCCGCTCGGCCGACAACACCGACGTGCCCGGTGCCGTCGCGGCTGTTCGGGAGCGGTACGCCGGCCCGATCCGGACGGTGACGATCCTCGGCGGCGGAGCCACCGCCACCTCGGTCGGGATGGCGCTGGCGTCACTGGGCGCGGAGCAGGTCGTGCTCGCAGTCCGTTCGCCGGAGCGGGCGGCCGAGACGGTCGCGGTGCTGTCGGCGCTGGAGGCCGCGCCCGAGGTGAGCGTGGTGCCGCTCGGCGCGACCGAGCTGCGCGGTGAGGTCCTCGTCTCCACCGTGCCGGCCGTCGCGCAGACACCTGCACTCGTGGCGCGCAGCCTCGACGTACCCGTCGTGTTCGAGGTCCTCTACCACCCCTGGCCGACGCCGTTGGCCACCGCGGTCGGCCCCGACCGGGCGTTGGTGGGAGGTCTCGACCTGCTGGTGCACCAGGCCGGTCTGCAGTTCACCCAGTTCACCGGTCTTCCCGCCCCGGTGTCGGTGATGCGGGCTGCCGGTGAGTGGGCCCTGGCCCACCGATGAGTGCCGTGGATCTCGGAGCCCACCTCGACGCCGCCGCTGTGACGGCGGTGGTCGCGGCTGCGGGGGCAGCCCTGATGCCGCGGGTCGTCGCGCTGCTTCCGGAGCCGGACGAACCGGCACCGGACAAGCCGACCTACGCCGCTCTCGCGTCGCGCCCCGGTCTGGCACTCCGGTATGCCCTGTGGGCCGCGGTCGCCGGCGGAGCGATCGGCCTCGCGCGTGGGTGGGACTGGGCGCTGCTCGTCCTGCTGCCACTGGTGGTGCTGGGCGTCGCGCTCGCCCACATCGACTTCCGGACCCGACTGCTGCCGAAGAGGTTGGTGCTCCCGGCCTATCCCGTCCTGCTGGTGCTGCTCGCCGCCAGCGCCCTGCTCGCGCACGATCCACACGCCGCCGTCCGTGCCCTCTGGGGTTGGTTGGTCGCCAGTGCGCTCTACTGGCTCCTGTGGCGGTTCACCCGAGGGATGGGGTACGGCGACGTGCGGATGTCCGGACTGCTCGGGCTGGCACTCGGCCACCTCGGCTGGACAGAGTTGGGCCTGGGCCTCTACGCCGCCTTCGTCGTGGGCGTCGTCGGCTGGATCCCGTTGCGGTTGCTGAAGCTCACGGAGGACCGCAACTTCCCGTTCGGGCCGTTCATGTTGGTCGGCGCATGGGTCGGCGTGGTGGGTGTGGCGGTGCTGCCCGGAGCTGTCCGGTGACGTGCTGCGCGGCCGGTCGGGTCCCCGTGAAAGACTGACGCCCATGCTGCGTTGGCTCACTGCGGGCGAGTCCCATGGTCCCTCACTGGTTGCGATCCTCGAAGGTCTCCCGGCCCATGTCCGGGTGACGTCCGACGACATCGCCGACTCCTTGGCGCGCCGTCGCCTCGGTTACGGCCGTGGCGCCCGGATGAAGTTCGAGCAGGACCAGGTCACCGTGGTCGGCGGCGTCCGCCACGGCGAGACCCAGGGCGGTCCGGTCGCCATCCAGGTCGGCAACACCGAGTGGCCGAAGTGGGAACAGGTCATGTCGGCCGATCCGGTCGACCCGGAGGTGCTGGCGTCCAGTGCGCGCAACGCGCCGCTGACCCGGCCGCGGCCCGGTCACGCCGACCTGGCCGGCATGCAGAAGTACGACTTCGACGAAGCACGTCCGATCCTCGAGCGGGCCTCCGCCCGGGAGACCGCCGCGCGGGTGGCACTCGGACGAGTGGCGTCGAACTTCCTCGAGCAGGCCACCGGCGCTCGCATCGTCTCGCACGTCATCGAACTCGGAGGCGTCCGCGCCCCCGCCGGCTCGGTGCCCGCCGCCGACGACGTCGAGCGGCTCGACGCCGACCCGGTCCGTTGTCTCGACGCCGACACCAGCGCGGCCATGGTTGCGCGGATCGACCAGGCCCACAAGGACGGTGACACCCTCGGCGGTGTCGTCGAGGTCGTCGTGCACGGCCTGCCGCCGGGCCTGGGGTCGCACGTCCACTGGGACCGACGACTCGACTCACGGCTTGCCGGTGCGCTGATGGGCATCCAGGCGATCAAGGGCGTCGAGATCGGTGACGGCTTCGAACTCGCCGCGACGCCCGGGTCCCTTGCCCACGACGAGATCGAGGAGCGCGACGGCGTGCTCCGTCGTGCCACCGGTCGGTCGGGCGGCACTGAAGGTGGGATGACCACCGGCGAGGTGCTGCGCGTGCGTGCCGCGATGAAGCCGATCGCCACCGTGCCGCGGGCACTGCGCACCGTCGACGTGGCCACCCGCGAGGAGACCGTCGCCCACCACCAGCGCTCCGACGTCTGTGCGGTTCCGGCTGCCGGCATCGTCGCCGAGGCGATGGTGGCGCTGGTGCTGGCCGACGCGGTGACCGAGAAGTTCGGCGGTGACTCGGTCGGCGAGACGGCGCGCAACGTGACGTCGTACCTCGAGGCGATCAAGCACCGGTGACCGCTCCACGTGTGGTCCTGATCGGCCCGATGGGCGCTGGCAAGACGACGGTCGGGCAGGAACTGGGTCGGCTCTGGGGCGTCACGGTGCGAGACACCGACCATGACGTCGAGGCGAAAACTGATCGCACCATCCAGGAGATCTTCGTCGACAGCGGCGAAGCACACTTCCGGGCCCTGGAGCGCGACGCAGTGCTTGCCGCGCTCGCCGAGCACGACGGCGTCCTGTCGCTGGGCGGTGGTGCGGTGCTCGACCCGGTGACGCGCGAGGCGCTGGCAGGGCATGCGGTGGTGTTCCTGGAGGTCGGGCTCAGCCATGCGGTCAGGCGGATCGGTCTGGGGATCGGCCGACCGCTGGTGTTCGGCAACGCCCGCGCCCGGATCAAGACACTGCTCGACGAGCGGACGCCGATCTACCGGTCCGTCGCCACGCACAGCGTGCTGACCGACGACCGGAGCCCCGACGAGATTGCTGCCGAGATCGCTCGACTGTTGGAGGAATCCCGATGACCGAGTCCACCGTCCTGCACGTGGGAGGCGCGTCGCCGTACGACGTGGTGATCGGCCGTGACCTGGCCAGCCACCTGCCCGAGATCTTGGGCGACAGCGTGCAGCGGGTGGCGCTGTTGTACGCCGAGCCGTTGGGCGAACTCGCCCAACGGGTGCTCGAGCCGCTGGTGGCGGCCTACGACGTGCTGGCCCTCGGACTGCCCGACGGCGAAGCGGCCAAGACCGCCGAGACTGCGCACGGTTGCTGGGAGGCGTTGGGGGAGGCAGGCTTCACCCGGTCTGACGCCGTGGTCACCTTCGGTGGCGGTGCCACCACCGACCTCGGTGGGTTCGTCGCGGCCAGTTGGCTGCGAGGCGTCCGGGTCGTGCACGTGCCGACCACTCTGCTGGCGATGGTCGACGCTGCGGTCGGTGGCAAGACCGGCATCAACACCGGCGCGGGCAAGAACCTGGTCGGAGCCTTCCACGAGCCGGCCGGGGTGCTGTGTGACCTCGACCTGCTCGACACCCTTCCCACGGCGGAGTTGATCGCCGGACTCGGTGAAGTGGTCAAGTGCGGCTTCATCGCCGACCCCGAGATCCTCTCCCTCGTCGAGGCGCGTCCGGAGGAGGCGCTCGACACCGGTTCGGGCGTGCTCCGCGAACTGGTCGAGCGCGCGGTGCGGGTCAAGGTCGACGTGGTCGTCGACGACCTCAAGGAGACCGGTGGTGCCGACGGGCACCCGGGCCGGGAGATCCTCAACTACGGGCACACGATGGCGCACGCGATCGAGCGCGCCACCGGCTACACCATCCGGCACGGTGAGGCGGTGGCGCTCGGAGCGGTCTACGTCGCCGAACTGGCCCGTCTGGAGGGGCTGATCCCCACCGAGCTCGCCGAGCGGCACCGCTCCGCGTTCGGTGCGGTCGGCCTCCCGGTCGGATGGACGGCAGAGGTGCCGTTCGAGGACCTCCTGGCCACGATGGCGGTGGACAAGAAGGCCCGGGGCTCCCAACTGCGTTTCGTCGTCCTCGACGGCGACGTGGCGCGTCCGCGGATCCTGTCGGGACCGTCCGAGGAGCATCTCAGGGCCGCGTACGACGCGCTGGTCGGAGGCGCGTGATGCCCGCCGCGCGACTGCCGGTCTGGGTGCTCAACGGCCCCAACCTCGGCCGGCTGGGACGGCGTCAGCCGGAGATCTACGGCGACACCACGATCGACCAGTTGGCGCAGTTGTGCCGCGACTGGGGCAGCCCGCTCGGCTTCGAGGTCGACCTGCGCCAGACCAACCACGAAGGCGTGCTGCTCGACTGGCTCAACGAGGCCGCCGACCTGGCCGTGCCGGTGGTGCTCAACGCCGCCGCATGGACGCACTACTCGTGGGCCGTCTTCGACGCGTGTGCGCAGTTGACCGCTCCGCTGGTGGAGGTGCACATCTCCGATCCGACCCAGCGGCCCGAGGAGTTCCGGCACACCTCGGTGGTGACGCCCTACGCCGCATCGGTGGTCGCCGGGCACGGCATCGACGGTTATCGGATCGCGTTGGAGTTCCTCGCCGGTCACGCTCCCGGTGCCTGATTCACCTGGGGCGGTCGCACGGCTATAGGATCGGGGTTTGTCGCGATCCGGGTGTCCGGGTCCGACCCCTCGACCGCATCCCCGATCCTTGAAGAGGCACATCGCGCATGGCAACCACCAACGACCTCAAGAACGGCATGGTTCTCAACATCGACGGTCAGCTGTGGTCCGTCGTCGAGTTCCAGCACGTGAAGCCCGGCAAGGGCCCGGCCTTCGTCCGGACCAAGCTGAAGAACGTGGAGTCCGGCAAGTCGATCGACAAGACGTTCAACGCCGGCACGAAGGTCGAGACGGCCAACGTCGACAAGCGTTCCATGCAGTACCTCTACAACGACGGTTCGTCGTACGTCTTCATGGACGTGCAGACCTACGACCAGGTCGAGGTCACGCCCGAGCTGGTGGGTGACGCGGCCAACTTCATGCTGGAGAACCAGGAGGCGATCATCGCCACCAACGAGGGCCGGGTGCTGTACGTCGAACTGCCCGCCTCCGTGGAACTGCTGATCACCGAGACCGAGCCGGGCCTGCAGGGCGACCGCTCGACCGGTGGCACGAAGCCGGCCACCCTCGAGACCGGACACGCGATCCAGGTGCCGCTGTTCCTCTCCACCGGTGACAAGGTCAAGGTCGACACCCGCGACTCCTCCTACCTGGGGCGCGTCAAGTCCTGATGGGAGCCCGCAGCAAGGCCCGCAAGCGGGCTCTGGACATCCTCTTCGCCGGCGAACTCCGCGGCGACCGGCCGGCCGCCGCGCTCGAGCGGTGGCTGGCCGAGGGCGAGCCCCTCGACAACCAGTACTCCGTCGAACTCGTCCGTGGTGTGATCGAGCATCTCGGTGAGATCGACACCCTGATCCGCGACGTCTCCGAGGGCTGGACCCTCGAGCGGATGCCGGTCGTCGACCGGAATGTGCTCCGCCTGGGCATCTATGAGTTGCTCTGGGCCGACGACGTTCCGGACGCGGTCGCCGTGAGTGAAGCGCTCGCTCTCGTGACCGAACTCTCCACCGACGACTCGCCGTCCTTCGTCAACGGCGTCCTGGGCGCCGTGCAGCGCCGCAAGCCGACCGAGTGACGCGACTCAGGGCGTGAAGACCTCGGGTGCGCCGAGCGTGAAGTTGGCGCGCTCGAGCACCGCACCCCGATAGCGCCCGGAGGGGAGCCACTCGGGCAGTGCGCCCTCGGAGGTGACCTCGACGTCGACGGACGCCAGGTGCATCCGACCACTCGCCTTGAGGCGGGTGCCACGCAGGGAACCGTCGGGGAACTCCTGGATCACCCGAGCGCGGCTGAAGACCGGTAGGCGCGGACCCTTGGTCGCCGGGGAGGCGGCCACCGACCAGTCGAGTCCGGTGGCCGACTTCGCAGCAAACGTCGACCCGTCGGTCGGCGCCCCGGTGAAGGTCGACAACGTCTTGGGGATCGACCAGTTGCCGCGGCCGCCGACCAGGCTGGTGGGGGAGTCGACCGACATGAACGGGATGGTGCCGACCAGGTGGCGTCCGACCCGGAGGCCGATCGTGCCGAAGACCTCGTCGTAGACGCCGACGGGGGTGTCGGCGTACCGGACCATTCCGCCGATCACGACGGCTGCCCTTCCGCGTGACCGCAACGAAGCGGGAAGGGCATCGTTCGCCATCGGCGTCGGCTTGGACCACCAGACGACGGCCGAGGCGACGACGCTCCACGGAGC
>JBEBTI010000114.1:0-10426 GCA_040393845.1 Nocardioides daejeonensis | reverse complement strand
CGTACGTCGAACTCGGAGTTGTGCAGCGGCTTCAGCCCAGGGCGGGACGGATGAACGCGGAGCCGGCGAAGGGGCCGCCGACCAGGGCGGCTTCGGAGGCGTCCTCGGGGCGCCAGCGGATGGAGCCGGCGTACGTCTCGGCGTCGTCCTGGGGGAGATAGCCCAGAGCGCGGCCGGGCTCGAGGTCCCACCAGGCGCGGGTGTTGGCGGAGATGCCGTGGATGACTGCGTGGCCGGGCGCGGGTGCGGTGAGTGCGGCGTGCACCATTCGGACGCAGTCGGCGGGGGAGAGCCAGGTCGCGAGGTGGCGGGTGGTCACCGGTTCGGGCAGGAACGAGCCGATGCGGCAGGCGACGGCGTGGATGCCGTGACGGTCGACGAACAGGCGGAGCAGCGCCTCGGCGGCCACCTTGCCGACTCCGTAGTACGTGTCGGGGCGCGGTACGACGTCGGTGTGCAGCAGGCGTTCCGGTCCGGCGGGCCGTGGGCTGCGCCCGACAGCGTGGTTGGACGAGGCATACACGATCCGGTCGATGCCGATGGTGACCATGGCGTCGAGCAGCGCGGCCGTGGTGATCACGTGGGACGTCAGCGAGTCGGGCAGGTTGGCCTCGTCGGGGTGGCCGGCCAGGTGGACGACCGCGTCGACGGGCTGGGCGCTCAGCGCATCGAGTACGGCGTCGGCGTCAGCGCAGTCAGCCACGTGCCACGGGGCGTCGTACCCACCTGGCGGCGGCAGCCGGTCGAGCCCGACCACGGTGTGACCGAGGGCGATGAGGCCGGGCACGATCGTCTGCCCGATGCTGCCGGCGGCGCCAGTGACGAGGATCTGCATGCGACAGAGCCTGCCATCTCCCCCGGGGACGGCAGGCTCTGTGCGGACTGATGGTGGCGCGGGCTCAGCGCTGGTAGGTCTCCAGGTTGGCGCCGAGTTCGACGAAGACGGCCTGGTTGCAGGCGAAGGCGGCCTTGACCTCAGTGACGATGGCGTCGCGCTCGTCGGCGTCCACCGGCAGGTTGTCGAGAGCCTCGCGGTAGGCGTCCTTGTAGAGCTTGGGCTTCTCGAGGTCGTCGAAGCGGTAGAACGACAGGCCTTCTGCGTCGGCGTCGAGGCCGTAGGTGCGCGCCAGGATCCGGCCGATCGCCAGACCGCCCGACAGGTCGCCGAGGTAGCGCGTGTAGTGGTGGGCGACGTAGGCGACTGGGTTGTCCTTGGTGGCTCGCACCCGCGCGGCGTACGCCGCTGCAGCCGACGAGGCGTGGTCGGCCGGCACGCCCGCACGCGCGGACCAGAAGGCGATGTCGGCCTCGATCGCCGCAGTGCGCTCGAGCCGTACGTCGTGCAGTCGGTCGACGGGGCTGGTGTCGGCGAGTTCGCGGCCGACCTCCTCGAGTGCCGCGTAGACCGTGCGCAGGTCCTGCAGGTAGTGCAGGTAGCCGAGTTCGTTGATCTTGCCGGCCAGGAGGTCGGAGGTGAAGCCGGCGTTCTCGGCTTCGGTGTGCTCGGCCATCGAGCCCTCGCGCATCGCGACCGAGAGGGGGATGGTGGTCGGCTCGAGCAGGCTCATGGGGGCTCCTGTGAAGTGGTGCGGACTGCCCCACATCGGTGCGCGGAGCTGGTGATTCGGTCTTGACACATTGTCGGGAACTATTCGACAAACTGTCAAGCCCACTTTCCGGGACTCGGCGGCGCCATTGAGTGATGTTAGGCTAACCTGACTACCGAGGGAATGATGGTGGGGTTCCTATCCTGCGACGGAGCGGAACGTGGGTGACTCGCCGAGCCGAGTCCGAAGGGAAGTGAACTTGTGCGCCGCGCTGTCGCTGTTGTCCTTGCTGCGCTGATGCTGGTCATCACTGCCTGCGGCATCGAGGTCGACTCCTCGAGTGACGACTCCACTCCGACCGGCCCCGGTGCACCCGACCTGGCCACGGTCACTCCACTGTCCGACGCGCGCGACTGGCAGGGGCGAGCGACTGCTGTTGCCGCCGAGGCCGCACTGCACCCGATCGCCGACAACCCCGCACAACAGCTTCCGGTCACTCTCACCGACAGTCAGGGCACCGAGGTGACGGTCGACGACACCTCACGCGTGCTGGCGCTCGACGTCTACGGCTCGCTGGCTCGGATCACCTTCGAACTCGGCCTCGGTGACGTGCTGGTCGGTCGCGACATCTCCACGCAGTTCGCGGAGGCCGAGCACCTGCCGTTGGTCACCCACGGCGGCCATGACCTGAGCGCCGAGTCGATCCTCGACCTCGACCCCACCCTGATCATCACCGACACCTCGCTCGGCCCGTGGGACGTGATCCTGCAGATGCGCGAGTCCGGCATTCCGGTCGTCGTGGTCGACTCACACCGCGGCATCGACAACGTCGCGAGCCTGATCGATGAGGTCGCGGTCGCGCTGGGTGTGCCTGACGAAGGCAAGCAGTTGGCGGCTCGCAGCGTCGAGCAGGTCGACGCGGTCCTCGCCGAGATCGCCAAGGTCGCACCGGTCGACGAGTCCAAGAAGTTGCGCACCGTCTTCCTCTATGTGCGCGGTCAGGCCAACACCTACCAACTCTTCGGGGAGGGTTCCGGCGCCGACACCTTGATCGAGGCGTTGGGCCTGTACGACGTGGCGAAGGAGATCGGTTGGAAGGGCAGCCGCTCGGTGACCGCCGAGGCGCTGATCCAGGCTCAACCCGATCTGGTCCTGCTGATGACGAAGGGATTGGAGTCGGTCGGCGACGTCGACGGACTGCTCGAGAAGATTCCTGCGCTGGCGAGCACCCCGGCCGGCGAGAACGAACGCATCGTCGACATGGTCGACTCCCAACTGCTGGGTTATGGCCCGCTCACGTCGCAGGTGCTCAATGCGCTCGCCGTCGCGATCTATGCACCCGGGGCGGTCTCATGAGGGACGTCGTACGCCGGCAGTCGGCGCGATGACGGCGGTTGTCGCCGGCCAAGGATCACTGCGCGACCGGCTCGTGGGAAGACTGGCCACCAAGGTCGGCCTGTTCACGGTGCTGGGTGGCCTCCTGGTCGTGGTGGTGCTCCTCGGCGCCGGCCAGGGCGCAGTCGAAGTGCCTGCCTCCGAAGTCTTCGGATCTGTGATGCACAAGCTCGGCCTCGGCATCGGACCATTGCCCACCCACCCCCGCGGCGAGGATGCGCTGTGGAACGTCCGGTTCCCGCGGGTTGCGCTGGCGGTGCTGGCCGGCGCGGCCCTGGCCACCGCTGGCGCGGTGATGCAAGGCGTCTTCGGCAACCCCCTGGCCGAGCCGGGCGTCGTCGGCGTCTCCTCAGGCGCCGCGGTGGCTGCAGCGTCGGTGATCGTCTTCGACATCGACATCGCCGGCAACTGGACGATCGCGATCGCCGCGTTCATCGGTGGCCTGGTCACCACCTTCCTCGTCTACCTGCTCTCTCGTGAAGCCGGTCGCACCGAGGTGGTCACGCTGGTCCTGACCGGCATTGCGCTGAATGCCATGACCAGCGCGGGACTGGCCTTCCTGCTCTTCCTGGCCGACACGCAGGCGCGCGAAGAGATCGTCTTCTGGCAGTTGGGCAGCCTCAACGGCGCCCGCTGGCAGCAGGTCGTCGTGGTCGCCGTCTTTGCAGCGGTCGGCATCACCGCCTCCGTCGTGATGGCCCGCCAACTCGACCTGCTGGCGCTGGGTGACCGCGCCGCGCGGCACGTCGGTGTCGACGTGGAGCGCCTGCGGGTCAAGGCGATTGTCGCCGTCGCCATTCTCACCGCCGCGGCTGTCGCGTTCTGCGGCATCATCGCCTTCGTCGGGCTCGTCGTACCCCACCTGGTGCGCCTCGTGATCGGCCCCGGGCACCGTCTGCTGATCCCGGCCAGCGCGCTGGGTGGCGCGGTGCTGCTGGTGGCAGCAGACCTGTGGGCCCGCACCGCGATCGTCAACGCCGACCTGCCGATCGGCATGCTCACCTCGCTCGTCGGGGGCCCGTTCTTCTTCTGGCTGATCCGTCGCGCACGTCGTACGGCGGGTGGTTGGGCATGAGCGACGTGATGCTGGCCGGGCGCGGACTGTCGCTGCGGATCGGTACGGCGTCGATCCTCACCGACGTCGACGTCGAGGTGCGTTCCGGCGAGGTGCTCGCACTGGTCGGACCCAACGGCGCCGGCAAGTCGAGCCTGCTCGGTGTCCTCGCGGGTGACCAGCGGCCCGACACCGGCGAGGTCTCCTTGTGCGGTGAACCGCTGACTGCGTTCAGTGCCCAGGAAGCCGCGCAGGAGCGTGGCGTCCTGATGCAGAAGCAGACCTTGTCGTTCGGCTTCGTGGTGCGCGACGTCGTGATGATGGGTCGGGCACCGTGGCACCGCAGCGAGCGGGCCGAGCTCGACGATGCGATCGTCGACGCGGCGATCAAGCGCGCCGACGTGGGGCACCTCGTGGCCAGGAACTTCCCGACCCTGTCGGGAGGTGAGCAGGGACGCACTGCGTTCGCCCGACTGCTCGCCCAGGACACTCCGGTCCTGATGCTCGACGAACCCACTGCGGCGCTCGACATCCACCACCAGGAGCAG
Source organism: Nocardioides daejeonensis (assembly GCA_040393845.1). GTDB lineage: Bacteria > Actinomycetota > Actinomycetes > Propionibacteriales > Nocardioidaceae > Nocardioides > Nocardioides daejeonensis_A. Next base: position 5,882 of record JBEBTI010000114.1, on the reverse strand, counting down.
GTGCTCTCGGTGGTGCGTGAAGCAGCCGACGCCGGTGCTGCGGTGGTGGTGGTGCTGCACGACCTCTCGCTCGCGGCGGCGTACGCCGACCAGATCTGCGTGTTGGCCAGGGGCGCGGTGCGTGCCCTGGGCACCCCCGACGAAGTGTTCACCGAGGAACTGCTCTCGGAGGTCTACGACCACCCCGTGCACGTGTTGCGCCACGACGGCCAACTCGTCGTCGTCCCGGTGAGAAGGAGCGGAGGAACCCGATGACATCCTTCCGACGCTTGGCCGTGCTGCCGTTGCTCGGTCTGTTCGCGGCTCTGGTGGTCCCGGTGCTCGCAGCAGCACCGGCTCAGGCCGCAGCGCGCGTGACGATCACCAACGAGTTCGGCAACTCGAGCATCGACGGCACCTACTCGACGAAGCTCACGATCGCCGGCACCGGTTTCCAGTCGATCCAGGGCGGCCACGGCGGCGTCTACGTGTGGTTCGGCACCGTCAGCAGGGGCTGGCAGCCGAGCAGGGGCGGACTGTCCGGGGTGGACTACAAATATGTTCCCGACACCGAGTCGGCCGACAACCAGGGATTCCAGCAGTACGTCGCGTTCCCGGACTCCGACACCGCTGCCTCGGCAGCCTCGACGATGTCGCGCAACGGAACGTGGCGGGTCAACCTGACCGTGCCCGGCCCGACCTTCAAGGCTGTCGGTCGCAACGGTTCCGTCACCACAGTCGACTGCCGCAAGGTGACCTGCGGCGTGATCACGGCTGGTGCCCACGGGGTCAAGAACGCACGCAACGAGACCTTCACGCCGGTCCGGGTGGCCGAGCTCTACACCGCGAACCCCGGTACGACGACCACCGAGTCGTCGACTCCGGATGAAGCACCGGACGCCACCGTTCCCGACCCGACTGCTCCCGGCGAGACAGCACCTGTGGTCGTGGGAGAGCCGACGCTCGAGGTCGACCGCACTGCAGCTGCGGCAGGACGGGTGTTGGCCTTCACTGCTTCCGGTCTGCCCGTCGGCCAGCAGGTGTCGTTGGTCTTCGACGACGGTCGCGCCGGAGCAGGTCCGTTCCTGGTCGGCAACGACGGTGCGTTGGCCGGCGTGATCACCATTCCGGCTGCGACTCCGGCCGGCACCTACGAACTGCGGGTCTTCGGCATCAAGGATCCGCCGTCGGTGAAGTTTGCGGTGCGTGCCGCCGACGAGATCACTGCCGCACCGACCACGGTGTCGAGCGAGACGTCGGGCGACACCGACGCCGAGGTGTGGGGCAAGGTGTTCGCAGGCGTTGCCGCCGCGCTCTTCCTGGTCGCACTCGCGAGGGTGCTGCTGATGGCAGTCAGGAGGAAGCGTGCAGCCTGATCGTCAAGCCCTGTTGAGGTACGGCGCCAAGCCGGTTGCCGTCGTACTGCTGGTGCTGCTGGCTGTCCTGGCCGGTTTCTCCGCAGTGCTGCACGCTCCGTCGGCTGCTGCCGAGACGGGTGTGACGACGGAGTCCGACACCACCACACCGGCCGATGCTCCCTCAGTGACCGAGACGCCGACCGATATGCCGACCGACGAGCCGAGTGACGAGGCGACCGACGACGCAACCGGCGAACCCACGGACGACACGCCGGGCGAGCCGACGGGCGAGCCGACTGAGGAGCCGAGCGAGTCCATGTCGCCCGTTCCGGCCGACGGTGTCGAGGTGGACGACGCGGTGTTCCGCTGGGGCATCAACAACCAGTCCAACGCGCGGTCCCACAACCCCGGTGCCTACAACTTCTTCAGCGCCGGCATCGCCAACCCCGGACGTGGCGGCGTACACCTGCTGGAGAAGCACTGGAGCGCCAAGGCGGGCAACGTCGTGATCCAGAAGTGGATGGGCAACCGACGCGGATGGAAGCGATCGGTGTGGCAGGACTGGCGCACCGCTGCCGACGGCAGCAGGACCGGAATGGACTCCAACTTCAGCCTGCACAACGTCGTGATCAACGGCGGCACCGGCACGGTCGACCGGGTCACCCGGACCGCCGAGATCAGGTGGAAGGGCACCTTCACGGTGGTCTACTACAGCGGCAACGCGATCTTCACCGTGACCGACCCGGTGCTGCGGGTGACAGACGGCGTGGGTGAGGTCACCGCGGTCCTGGGCGGTTGGGCGTCAGAGCGTGACCAGATGTCGCAGTGGGAGCCGGTCGCGTCGGTGCGGGCAACGATTGCCACGCTCCCGAAGGTGAAGTTCGGCAAGGACGGTGTGACCAGCATGCCGGCCTACGAGGGGCTCAACGCGCGCGGGTTCTCCGACCAGGTGACCAACGGCGTGTGGGGTGCCTTTCCCCAGTCCATGCTCGACTTCCTCGGGCCGCTCGACATCGCGCAGTTCTGGTATTCCACCGGTCTGAGCACCGACCACACCAAGGTGCCGTTGCCGATCACCGTGAGCTACGACGGTGCGAACGCCCCGGAGCCCACCCCGACCGACGAACCGAGCGCGGTCCCGACGGTGACCAACCCGACCACCGCGCCGCCACCGCCACCGCCGGTGCCCGACCCCGCACCCGTCGTGCCGCCCATCGAGGTGGCGCCGATCCTGCCGGTCGCCCCCGGCGTCGCGCTCCCCGCCGCGCAGCGTCCGCTGCTGACGGCCTCTGATCTGTCCGCTGCCGTGCCGGTGTCCGCCCCGGTGGCGGCCGCCGCAGTGGACTCGGACCGGACCTGGTGGGCGGTGGGAGGTCTGCTCCTGCTCGCCGCCCTGCTCCTGTCCGTCCCGTCACGTCCACGCAGGACCTGACCCCAGCAACACCGTCTTGCCCAACCCGAGAAAGGCAACACCATGCTGTTCCTCACCCGAGGCCGGTGGCGCAACGTCGCCACCGCCGCCACCGCGACGGCCCTCGCGGCAACCACCCTGGCGTTTGCCGGGGCGCCGGCACAGGCTGCTGACGAGGCCGCTCAGGCCGCGGGCACGCTGCACTGGAACGTCAGCGCCCAGTACGTCGACCACTTCTCGTCCAAGCCCTACGCGCCTGACAGCGGGATCACCGCCACTGGCGGCGCGACCGCCGAGGACGGCGAGGTCGTCTTCAGTGCGGGCGCGGTCACCGAGGACGGCACCGACACGGTGTGGTCCTACGAGGGCACCATCACCGGCGCCTTCGTCGTGGGTGGCGTGCAGCAGTATGCCGTGACGATCGCCGACCCGGTCATCACCGTCGACGCCGACGGCAACGGCGCCCTCTCCGCGATCGTGTCTGCGGAGAACATCGCAACCGGACAGGGCGAGGCAGGGGAGACCGCCCCGGCTCGGGCCACCGTTGCCGAGTTCACCGGCGCGGTCGAGACCGACGGTGTCCTGAGCGCCACCCCCAACTGGGCTGGCGTGCTCGCGGCCAACAGCCAGGCCGCGACTGATCTCGGCATCGGCGCCGACAAGCCGGTCGACGGCCAGGCGTTCCACCCCGAGTTCCTCGAGCAGCTGACTGCCGGCGTGCGCGCACACTTCTACGCCAGTGGTGCCTCGTCCGACGCCAAGAAGCCAGTCGCCGCGTTCAGCGCCGCCGCTCCGGCAGCCGCCGTGGTCGACCCGACGGTCACCAGCGCCACCGCCGCCATCGACGGAGACTACGTCGCGATCCAGGTCAGCGGCACCGGCTTCGACGCCGCGCCGCGCCCGGGTGCCATGGGTGTCTACATCGGCCTCGCGCCGGTGCAGGACGTCACCAAGGTCGACTCCGACGACCAGCAGTCGGGAATGTCGAAGTTCGTCGCCTCCAACTTCATCCCGTTGGCTGCGTGGAACAACGGCTCCTGGACCGGCACCGCCACCGGTGACAAGACCGAGCTCGTCCGCGGTGCGACGTACGCCGTCTACACCTGGACCGCTCACGGCAACCCGACCGCCGGCGACGTCAACCTGACCGAGACCTTGGTCGACGTGGACACCTCTTGGCTGCCGAAGAACACGGCCAAGGTCAAGGTGAAGGTCGCCAAGAAGGCGACCACCAAGAAGAAGGGCAAGCTCAAGGTCACCGTGAAGGACCTCGACGAGGTTGCCGCCACCGGCAAGGTCAAGGTGACCCTCAAGAAGGGCAAGCAGACCAAGAAGGCCAACGCCAAGGTGAACAAGAAGGGCATCGCCAACGTCAAGCTGCCCAAGCTCGCCAAGGGCAAGTGGAAGGCCACCGTCAAGTACACCGGTGACGCCAACTACAAGAAGGCCAGCAAGAAGAAGAACATCAAGGTCAAGAAGTGACCCGATGAGGTCCGCCTGACCCAGCACAGGAGGCCCCACGCCTGCCGGATCACCGGTGGTCGTGGGGCCTTCCAGCTTTCGAGGTCAGAGGCTCAGGACGTGGGTACGCCGAGTGCTCGCAGCACGAAGGCCTCGATCGCTTCGGGAGCCAGGTGCCGCGGGCTCAGACACGCGTGGATCAACGACATCGTTGCCGCGACGTCGTCGACGACGAAGGCTTCCGCCGCGACGCCGTCCTCGACCAGATCCCGCAGCACCCGTTCGACATCGAGCACGTGCTCGCGGATCGCCAGTCGGGAGTTGTCGCTGAGCATGCCGTAGAACTGCATGCCCAGCCCCATGTGGAACTGCTCGCCCGCGACCAGGTGGTGGTGGACGTAGGTGCGGATCCGCTCCACCGGGGAGTCGGAGGTCGCCAGCACTTCCTGGAGGCGTTCGACGTACCGCTCGGTCTCGTGGGAGGCGAACTCCACGACGACAGCTTCCTTGTCGGGGAAGTGGTGATAGATCGCCGTACGCCCCATCCCCGCCTTCGCGGCGAGTTGCGCCATCGTGATGGCGTCGAAGCTCCGCTCCTCCAGCAGCGCGGTGAGGGCATCGAAGACCGACTGCCTGATCTGCTCGCGATGCTGGTCGAGTGAACTGGCCGCAATCCTGGGCATCGTCAGATCCGCCCGACGATCTGGCTGAGCAGCCCTCCCATGCGGCTGGCGGCGCTGCGACCGGCCTCGAGGACCTCTTCGTGGTTCAACGGCTGGCCACTGAGTCCGGCAGCGAGATTGGTGACCAGACTGATGCCGAGCACCTCCAGGCCGGCCTCTCTCGCGGCGATCGCTTCGAGTGTCGTGCTCATCCCGACCAGGTCGCCCCCGATCGCCCGCACCATGCGGATCTCGGCAGGCGTCTCGTAGTGGGGCCCTGGGAACTGCACGTAGACCCCCTCGTCGAGGCTCGGGTCGACCTCGCGGCACAGGCCGCGCAGGCGCGGGCTGTAGAGATCGGTGAGGTCGACGAAGTTGGCGCCCTCGATCGGAGAGGTGGCGGTCAGGTTGATGTGGTCGCTGATCAACACCGGTTGGCCCGGCTGCCAGCCCTCCCGCAGGCCACCGCATCCGTTGGTCAGCACGATCGCCCGGCAGCCGGCCGCCGCGGCAGTGCGCACGGGGTGGACGACTGCGGCCACGCCCTTGCCCTCGTAGAAGTGGGTGCGGCTCAGGAACACCAGCAGCTGCTTGTCGCCGGCCCGGATGCTGCGAATCCGGCCGGAGTGTCCGGCCACCGCAGCCGCGGAGAAGCCGGGCAGGTCGGTGGTCGCGATCTCGGCCGTCGCCTCGCCGAGCGCGTCCACGGCGGGCAACCAGCCCGACCCGAGGACGAGGGCGACGTCATGGCGGGCCACACCGGTCAGCTCTGCCAACCGGTCGGCAGCTTCACGAGCCGAGTTCTGGGTGTCAGTCACCCTGCCACTCTAGATCAGGGTCACCCTCCCGGATCGCGCCCACACTGCGATTCATGATGGTGTGCGGGCCTGTGGGGTGCCATTGTTGGGCCGTCGAGCGAAGCACCGAGGAGGCCCGAGTGAACAGCACAGAGATCACCGCCGATGAACGGCGCGGGGCGTTCTCGTCCCGAAAGGTCTTCATCTTCGCCGC
>JBEBTI010000113.1:0-10491 GCA_040393845.1 Nocardioides daejeonensis | reverse complement strand
GCCTGTTTGACTCACGCCCGGTGGGCAGCACGATGGCACAAGCTGCAACGCGAGGCCGCGGTCCTGAGGCGGCGGGTGGAGAACCGCACCAACTCGATCGCTCGGCAGTTCGACCGAGTCTGCGAGGTGCTGGTCGAGCTCGGCTACATCGACGGTGACGAGGTCACCGATGCGGGCGCGCACCTGCGGCGGATCTATTCCGACCTCGACCTGGTCGCGGCCGAGGCGATCCGACGTGGGTTGTGGGACGACCTCACACCGTCCGAACTCGCCGCCGTGCTCTCCGCGCTCGTCTTCGAGGCGCGCCGTCCCGACGACGCCCGGTCCCCGCGACTGCCCGGCGACAAGGTACGGGTGGCGCTGCAGGAGGTGGTGCGACTCTGGGGCGAGTTGGAGACCTTGGAGCGGGCCCACCACCTCGACTTCCTGCGGGAACCCGATGCCGGGTTCGCCTGGGCCACCAGTCGGTGGGCGGAGGGCGACGACCTCGACGACGTGCTTGGCGTGATCGACCTCGCGGCCGGTGACTTCGTCCGCTGGATCAAGCAGGTCGTCGACCTGTGCCTCCAGGTCGGCGGTGCTGCTGCCGGTACGCCGTTGGCCCGCACTGCCCGTCAGGCGGCTGACCTGCTGCGTCGCGGCGTGATCACCTATTCGTCGGTCGCCGACTGACCAGCTCGGGACCTCTCCGGGACACCGAGCTGGCTCAGCCCAACGCCTCCACCAGGCGCACCGCGGAGCTGCCGAGGCCCCACCGCTGGTCGAGCTCGACCAGACGATCGGGGTCGGCTGGGGTGATCGGTCGGGTCAGGTCGAGGTCGCCGAGGGCGAGGTCGCGTCGTACTGCCACCACGGACGGCGCCACCTCGAGGTAGGCCAGCGCGTCCTTGATCCTGCGGCGCGGACCGGGGGCCATCGCGGACTCCGGATCGCTCGCTGCGGCCACGATGCCGGGCAGGTCGCCGAACCGCTCGAGCAACGCGGCTGCCGTCTTCTCACCGACCCCGGCCACGCCGGGCAGGCCGTCCGAGGTGTCGCCGCGCATGGTGGCGAAGTCGGCGTACTGGCGCGCGTCGACGCCGTACTTGGCTCGCACCCACGCGTTGTCGACCCGCTCGTGCTTGCCGACCCCGCGTGCGGTGTAGAGGATCCGCACCTCGGTGTCGTCGTCGACCAGCTGGAACAGGTCACGATCGCCGGTGACCACGTCGACCGGCATCCCGGCCTCGGTCGCAAGCGTGCCGATCACGTCGTCGGCCTCCATCTCGTCGGCACCCACGACCGCGATGCCGAAGGCAGCCAGCACGTCGAGGATCACCGGCACCTGGGTCTGCAGCGGGTCGGGCACCTCCTCCACGTCGGGTGCGGACTCGACCTCCGCGACCACCCGGTGCTCCTTGTACGACGGCACCAGGTCGACTCGCCACTGTGGCCGCCAGTCGTTGTCCCAGCAGCAGGCCAGGTGGGTCGGCTGGTATTCGGTGACCAGCCGCGAGATGAAGTCCATCAGGCCGCGTACCGCATTGACCGGCGTACCGTCCGGCGCCTTCACCGAGTCCGGCACGCCGAAGTAGGCGCGGAAGTAGAGGCTGGCGGTGTCGAGCAGCAGCAGGCGAGAGGTGTTCACGAGGGGTGAGTCTGTCAGGTCGGCGGCCGGGCTTCGATAGTCTCTGCGTGTGGAAGAGACCGATCGGCTGATCCTCACGCTGCTGGCAACCGACGGACGGATGTCCTACACCGACCTCGGCAAGGCCACCGGCCTCTCCACCTCTGCGGTGCACCAACGGGTGAAGCGGCTCGAGTCACGCGGGTTGATCAAGGGCTACGGCGCCACGATCGACCACGAACAGATCGGGCTGCCGCTGACCGCCTTCATCTCGATCACCCCGATCGACCCCTCCCAGCCCGACGACTACCCCAACCGCCTCGTCGACATCGCCGAGATCGAGTCGTGCTGGTCGGTCGCCGGCGAGGAGTCCTACATCCTCAAGGTCCGCGTCGCCATGCCCAGCGACCTCGAGGCCCTCCTCGCCCGCATCCGCGCCGCCGCCAACGTCGCCACCCGCACCACCATCGTCCTCTCCACCCCCTTCGAACACCGCCCCGTCACCCAGGCCTCGGCGCCTGCCGACTGATTCCCCACCACCGCCGCCCCGACTCCGGAAGCGTGTGGATCGGGTCGTAGTAGGGGTGGGTGCGGGTGAGGGCGTCGGGGTCGTCGGCGTCGAGGGAGGTGCGGTAGTTCTTGGTCCAGTGGCTGATCCCGAGCTCGCGGTCGTAGTCGGCGAGTTGGTGGACCCAGCGCTTGCCGACGAAGGGGACGTCGCAGACGATGCGAGGGGTGGCGAAGCCGGGGAGGTAGCCCATGATGTGGTGCTGCAGCCACTGGGCCTCGGCGACGGAGACCCGCCAGTGCTCGGCGAACGGGATCATGTCGCACATGTAGAAGTAGTAGGGCATCACGGATGCCTCGTCGAGGAGTCGGAAGCACAGGTCGAGCAGCGAGTGCGGGTCGGCGTTGACGCCGGCGAGCAGCACCCCCTGGTTGCGGACGTCGCGGATGCCGGCGGCCAGCAACGCTCGCGAAGCCTCGGCGACCAGAGGCGTGACCGAGTTGGCGTGGTTGGTGTGGGTGTGGACGGCCAGTGCGACACCGCGTTCGCGGGCGAGCGTGGACACCCGGTGCACCCCGTCGAGCACGTCGGGTTGCAGCCAGTGCTGGGGGAGTCCGATCAGCGCCTTGGTGGCCAGGCGTACGTCGCGGATGTTGTCGATCGCGAGCAGTTCGGTGAGGAACGCCTCGAGTCGTGGCCACGGCATGTTGGCGACGTCGCCGCCGGAGACCACCACGTCACGGACCTCAGGGGTATGCCGCAGGTGCTCCAACATCGCGCCCAACCGGTCGGCTGGGCGTCCGACCAGCTTGAGCTTCTCCACCACCGGGGTGGAGGTGCCGACCAGGTCCATCCGGGTGCAGTGTCCGCAGTACTGCGGACAGGTCGGCAGCAGTTCGGCGAGGACCTTGGTGGGATAGCGGTGGGTGAGACCCTCGGTCACCCACATGTCGTGCTCGTGCAGGGAGTCGCGGGTGGCGTGGGGGTGGGAGGGCCAGTCGGTGCGCCGGGCGGAGAAGACCGGAAGCATGTAGTGCCGCACCGGGTCGGCGAAGAACGCCTCCGTCAACGACCCCGGGCCACCGGGCTCCGCGGAGGGCGCCATCGTGTTGAGCATCTGCGGTGGCAGCAGCATCGACATCGTGGCTCGCTCGGCCTGGTCGCGGGTGAGGTCGGCGTAGAAGCGCTCGTCGACCAGGTCACCCAGTACGGCGCGCAGTTGCTGCACGGTCTTCACGCAGTGCGCACGCTGCCACTGCACCGAGCGCCACTCGGCGTCGGTGACGTCGCGCCACCCCGGGAACCGACGCCAGTCGGGTTCGACCAGCTCGTGGCGCAGGTAGGCATAGGGCTGCTCGGTGCGCGGTCGCGCGGGCAGTTGCAGGGACATCGCGGACTCCTCGTCGGTACGACGGCAGGCACGTGGCGTGGTCTGTTGTGAAGTACGCCACACATCTGCCACAGTAGGAGAAGAAACTGCGGCCTGTCCAACCGCATGCCGCAAAATCTCCTGTGGAGGGTCATGAAGACGAAACTGAAGGTCGCTGATCCCGCCGGCCTGCATCGGGTGCTGGACGAACGCACCGTCCTGCCCCAGGCCGCCGAGCGGCTGGATGTCTCGCCGGTGCTCGCCCCCGACGAACTGCGAATCGCCGTCGAGCGGTTGAACCTCGACGCCGCCTCCTACCGCCAGCTGGCCGACGAACACCACCACGACGGTGCGGCAGTCCGCCGCGCGGTGCTGGACATCGTCGAGCGCCGCGGCAAGATGCAGAACCCGGTCACCGGCTCCGGCGGCATGCTGATCGGCACGGTCGACGAGGTCGGTCCGGAGAGCCCGCACGGTCTGCTCGTCGGCGACCGGGTGGCCACCCTCGTCTCGCTCACCCTGACTCCGCTCGCGATCACCGACGGGCTGCGCCGTTGGGACGGGCGCAGCGAGCAGGTGCCCGCCGCAGGCCACGCGATCGTGTTCGGTCGCTCGATCGTCGCGGCGCTGCCGGACGACCTGCGCCCCGAGCTGGCGCTCGCGGTGTACGACGTGTGCGGCGCTCCGGCGCTCACCCACCGGGTCGTCACCCAGCACGTCGAGCGGTGCGGTCGCCGGCCGGTCGTGGCTGTGCTGGGTGGGGCCGGCAAGAGCGGTTCGCTCAGTCTGGCTTCAGCCCGGCGCGCCGGCGCGGGTGCCACGATTGCCGTGGTCCGCGACGACGCTGAGGCCGAGCTGGTCGAGACGGCGGGGATCGCCGACCGGGTCAGCGTCGCCGATGCGCGCAACCCGGTCGTCGTCCGCGACGCAGTGGCCGAGCACGGCGGACCGGCTGACATCACTGTGGTCTGCGTGGACGTTGCCGGTTGCGAGGCCGGCGCGATCCTGGCCACTGCGGCCGGAGGCACCGTCATCTTCTTCTCGATGGCGACCTCGTTCGCCGCGGCGGCGCTGACCGCCGAAGGACTCGCTGCCGACGTCACGATGCTGGTCGGCAACGGATTCGTCCCCGGCCACGCCGGCCTCGCCCTCGACCTGGTGCGCACCGACACCGGCGTCCGTTCCCTGTTCGACGGGAGACTCTGATGCTCGAACTCGACCCCACGACCATCGCCACCGCACGTCAGTTGGCAGCCCAGGTCGGCCGACCGATCGTCGACCTGGCGCGAGCCCACACCACCACGTCCGTCGAGCGCGCCACCCTGCGCCTGGCTGGACTCGCCGGCGCCGACCCCGACGGCACCCCGTGGGCGAACCGGCTGCTCGACGCCGTGCGCGCCGACCTCGGCATCGAGCATGGCGTCGCCCTGCCGGTCTGGGATGCCCTGCGTCGCGAGGATGCCGACCTGCTCACCCTGGCCCAGAAGGCCGCCGCGGGATCGGTGCGCTTCGAGCTCCCGAGCGAACGCCACCGTGACGCGGTCCGGGCCGCGGCCTCGATCGCCGTACGCCGTGGTCTCACCCGGATCGACCGCCGCCGCCAGGAACGCGAACGGCTGGTGACCGAGATCGGCGACGCGCCCCGCAAGCCGTGGATCTATCTGATCGTCGCGACCGGCAACATCCATGAGGACGTCGAGCAGGCGCGGGCTGCTGCCCGGGCCGGCGCCGACGTGATCGCGATCATCCGCTCGACCGGACAGTCGCTGCTCGACTACGTGCCCGAGGGCCTGACCACCGAAGGGTTCGCGGGCACCTACGCCACCCAGGCCAACTTCCGGCTGGTGCGCGAAGCGCTCGACGAGACCAGTCGCGAACTCGGCCGCTACGTGCGCCTGACCAACTACGCCTCGGGGCTGTGCATGCCCGAGATCGCCGCGCTCGCCGGCATGGAGCGGCTCGACATGATGCTGAACGACTCGATGTACGGCATCCTCTTCCGCGACATCAACCCGCTGCGCACCTTCGTCGACCAGCGGTTCAGCCGCCAGGTGCATGCCCGCGCCGGCATCATCATCAACACCGGTGAGGACAACTACCTGACCACCGCGGATGCGGTCGACGCGGCGCACACGGTGACGGTCAGCCAGCTCCTCAACGAGTACTTCGCCAAGGAGGCCGGCCTCGAGGACTGGCAGCTCGGTCTGGGCCACGCCTTCGAGATCGACCCCGACCTCGACGAGTCGTTCCGCCTCGAGCTGGCGCACGCGCTGCTGGCCCGCACCCTGTTTCCCGACGCCCCGCTCAAGTGGATGCCGCCGACCCGCCACATGACCGGCGACGTGTTCCGCGGCCACCTGCTCGATGGTTTCTTCAACCTGGCCGGCGCCCTCACCGGACAAGGCATCCTGCTGGTCGGGATGATGACCGAGGCGGTCGTGACGCCGTGGCTCTCCGACCGTGATCTGGCCCTGCAGAACGTGCGTTATGTCCTCAACGCCGCCAGCAACCTCCACGAGGACTTCCGGCCCGCGCCCGACGGCTTCATCGCGACCCGCGCCCGGCAGGTATTGGCAGAGGCGATCGACCTGCTCGGGCAGATCAGTCACGACAGCACCGGGCTGCTCGGCGCGATCGGCGATGGCACCTTCGGCCTGATGCGCCGACCGGCTGACGGCGGCCGCGGCCTCGACGGGGTGGCTGCCAAGTCGGAGCACTACTTCAACCCAGCGACCGAGGAGCTCGACCGATGATCATCCGACCGTACGGCGACACCACCGGTGACGGCATGGTGCAGGTGAGCTTCACCCTGCCGGTCCCGGCAGGCAAGGCAGGCGACGGTGCCGCCCGGCAACTGGCCACCAAGATGGGGCTCGAGCCCGCGCTGGTGGCACACAGCCGGGCGATCGGCGACGGGTTCACCTTCTTCGTCGTCTACGGCCGCGTCAGCCACCTCGTCGACACCGACCAGGTGATCGTGGTCGAGCGTGACCACCCACTGTTGACGCCGGCCGAGGTCAACACCGAGATCCGACGGCTGCTGCGCCGTGAACTGGTGGTGGTGGGCGCCTGCATCGGCACCGACGCGCACACGGTCGGCATCGATGCGATCCTCAACATCAAGGGGTTCGCCGGCGAGAAGGGCCTGGAGTACTACCGCGAGATCAAGGTGGTGAACCTCGGCGCACAGGTGGCCGTCGACGATCTGGTCACCCGGGCCCGGCACGAACGCGCCGACGCCGTGTTGGTCTCCCAGGTGGTGACCCAACGCGACGCCCACCTGCTCAACACTCGCGCCATGTCCGACGCCTTTGCCACGGCGTACCCCGACGGCAACCGACCGTTGCTGGTGGTCGGCGGCCCCCGCTTCGACGAGGGAAGTGCCGCCGACCTCGGTGTCGACCGGGTCTTCGTGCGGGGTACGACGCCGAGCGAGGTGGCCAGCTTCCTGGTGCACCGGCTGGGCTCCCGCGACCTGGGAGCGAGCGCATGAACGCCATCGTCGGCACCACGGCGACCCATCGCCGCTACGTGCCCTACTCCCACGCGCACTACGCAGGCAACCTGGTCGACGGCGCCTATTCGTTGGGGTTGTTCGGCGACGTCGCCACCGAGCTGTGCATCTGCACCGACGGTGACGAGGGCCTCTTCGCGTCGTACACCGACGTGCAGTTCTGCGCACCGGTGCGGGCCGGTGACGTGCTGGAGGTCCGGGCCGAGCTGGTCGCCGCTGGGCGGCGGTCCCGCGAGATCAGGTTCACCGCCACGGTGGTGGCGCGCGGCTGCCCCAGTGACGACCGGCCCGGCGCCGCGGAGGTGCTGGCCCGACCCGTCGTGGCGACCACGGCAAGGGGCACCGTGGTGGTGCCGGGCGTGTCGTCGGCCGACACGCCGAACGGTGTCGGAAAATCGGCCAGAATCGGAATCGCCCGAGCGTCGCGCTGACCTGCGAGGATGGTGTGTTCTCGCAGGTCACCGCCGGGTTGACAGGGCCCGGATCTCGGGCGAGAGTGCCGGGGTCCTGCCATGCAGTTCGTGACGGATCAGGGCAGCACTCGAAGGGCGTACCGGACGCGGTGAGCACCACACCCGTTGCAGGTACGCAGGTCGGTGCTGACCCACCGCTCGGGGCGGGGCCCGGGAAGGGGATCGATCGCCGTAGACAACGGGGTCGACGCGGCAGCCGGTCGCGGCGACGTCGGTCCGAAGCGGTCGACCCCTCCCGGACCTGCAGCGTGGAGCGGTGCCCTACCCTTGCCCGGTGCAGACACGGCTGATCCTGTCGGCCCTCGCCGGCCTCGGTCTCTCCCTCGCCTTCGAGCCGGTCGCGCTCTTCTGGATCGTCTTCCCCGCAATGGGGTTGCTGCTGTGGTGCCTGCGGGACCGCTCGGCCAAGCAGGGTCTGGCGATCGGCGCTGTCTTCGGCGGCGGCTTCATGTTTGTCCACATCTGGTGGATGCGTGCGGTTGCCGAGGCGGCGTGGGTCGGCCTGGCCGGCATCGAGACGCTGTTCCTCGCCTTCGCCGGCGCCGGGATGGCCGTCGCCTCCCGCACCCGGTGGTGGCCGGTCACGATGTCCGTGGTGTGGCTGGCGGTCGAGGTGTTCCGGGGCGGCTGGCCGTTCAGCGGTTTCATGTGGGGCCGCCTCTCGTTCGCCGTCGTCGACACGCCCTTCGCGGCCCCTCTGCCCTGGATCGGCAGCAACGGTGTCAGCCTGCTGATCGTGCTCGCCGCCGCCGGCCTGCTCTGGTGGTACGACGGCCCGCGGCGTCGCCTCCGCGCGGCGGCCGGGGGACTGGCTGCGCTGGTCGCCGTGCTCGGGGTGCCGGCACTGGTCGGACCGCAGTGGACCACCGACGAGACGGCCGTGATCGGGCTGGTCCAGGGTGATGTCCCCGGTGACGGGACCGAGGTGGTGGCCCACCACCGCGACATCACGCGGCGCCACGTCGAACTGACCGTCGCCCTCGGCGCCGCCGCCGACGCGGGCACCGCCCCACGCCCGGACTTCGTGGTCTGGCCGGAGAACTCCACCGCCGTCGACCCGTTCACCGATCTGCCCACCCGCGACGGCATCAGGGAAGCCGTCGCCGGCCTCGGCGCACCCGTGCTCGTCGGAGCCATGGTCGACCACGAGGACGACGACAAGGTGCTCAACCAGGGCATCGTCGAAGACCCGGTCACCGGCACCGGCGACACCTACACCAAGCGTCACCCGGTGCCGTTCGGTGAGTTCATCCCGTTCCGCAACCTGATTCCCGAAGGCTCCAACGTCGGGCGCCTGGCTGAGATCCCGCGCGACATGGTGGCCGGCACCGACAAGGACCCCCTCGACATTGCCGGGATCCGGGTCGCCGACGCGATCTGCTTCGACGTCTCCTACGACGACGTGTTCGTCGACCAGGTGCGCCGCGGCGCCCGGGTCGCGGTGGTGCAGACCTCCAACGCGATGTTCATCCACACCGCCCAGATCGACCAGCAGTTCGCGATGTCGCGGCTGCGCGCGATCGAGACCGGCCGCACGGTCGTGGTGGCCGCGATCAACGGCCGCAGCGGCATCATCGGGCCCGACGGCAGGGTGGTGGCCGACCTCGACAAACGCACCTCCGGCACCGCGGTCGCCGAGGTCGCGCTCGCTGAGGGCACCCCGCCGTCGATGTACGTCGGCCCGTGGGTCGGGCGCCTCGCACTGTGGGCGGCACTGGTCGGATTGTGCATTGTCGCGATCACGTATCGTCGGACCCGGCGGTCGGAGGGGTCGCCGGCCGATCAGGAGGATGCAGGATGACGGTGGACGGTCTCGGCCGCGTGGTGATGGTCATCCCCACCTACAACGAGTCCGACAACCTGGCCTGGATCATCGACCGACTGCGGAGCGCGCAGCCTGACGTCGACGTCCTGGTCGTCGACGACAACTCACCCGACGGCACCGGCGCGCTGGCCGACGAGATCGCCGCCGCCGACAGTCGCGTCCAGGTGATCCACCGCACGGCCAAGGAGGGCCTCGGCGCGGCGTACCTGCACGGGTTCGAGGTCGCCCTCACCCAGGGGTACGACGTGATCGGTGAGATGGACGCCGACGGTTCACACCAGCCCGAACAACTCGGCCTGCTGCTCGACGCGCTGAAGGACGCCGACCTGGTGCTCGGCTCCCGGTGGGTGCCGGGCGGCTCGGTGGTGAACTGGCCGCTGTCGCGCCAGGTGCTCTCGCGCGGTGGCAACCTCTATGTGCGCCTGCTGCTGGGGGTGCCGATCAAGGACGCCACCGGTGGGTTCCGTCTGTTCCGCCGCTCGACCCTCGACACGATCGACCTGGCCGGCGTCGAGTCGACCGGCTATGTCTTCCAGACCGACCTGGTCTGGCGGGTGCTGCGCGCCGGGCTGCGGGTGGTCGAGGTGCCGATCGAGTTCGTCGAGCGCACCCGTGGCGACTCGAAGATGAGCGGCCCGGTCGCCCGCGAATCGCTGCGTCGGGTCACCGGGTGGGGCATCCGTGAGCGGCTGCAGCGCGGTCGCTCGGCGCTGGCGCGGCGGTGATGGCGACACGTACGCCGCGCAGGCGACCGGTGCCGCTGTGGCTCCTCGCGATCCTGTTCCTCGGCATCCCGCTGCTCGAGCTCTATGTGCTGATCCGGGTCGGGCAGGTGATCGGTGTCGGGTGGACGATCGTGCTGCTGATCGCCGACAGCGTCCTCGGCGGTTGGCTGATCCGGCGCGAGGGGGCCAAGGCGTTCCGGTCGTTCAGCACCGCGCTGGCCGAGGGCCGGATGCCGTCGAAGGAGATCGCCGACGGCATCCTCGTGCTCACCGGCGGCATCTTGATGCTGTCACCCGGTTTCGTGCTCGACATCCTCGGTCTGGTGCTGGTGCTGCCGTTCACCCGCCCGCTCGCCCGCGGCCTGATGACGCGCTTCGTCGAAGCGCGCCTGGTCGGCATCGGTCCCGGCCTCGCGCCGGGGTTCGGAGTGCCACCCGACGCAACACGCCCCCGACCTGACGGGCAAGGAC